>CAZJXV010000255.1:0-6186 GCA_964550015.1 uncultured Verrucomicrobiota bacterium | reverse complement strand
TTGACGGTTCCGAACTTGTAGCCCGTGCGCTTGAGTTCCTTTTGCCTGAAGCTCAGGTAGGACGTCTTGCCCTTCAGCTTGTCGCGGACTGTGCCGATGTTCGGGTGCTCGAACATGCCCGAGAGGAAGTAGGGGAGTGTCTCGGCCGGCATGTTGCAGTAGGCCAGCCCGACATCGAAGCTGTAGTAGTTGCCGTCCCAGCCGCCGGGTCCCGGGAAGGCCGGGTTTCGGTCGGGCGGATAGGCGCCGTAGTCCTGCTGGTAGGTGTTGATGGCGATCGAGAGGCGCTGGAACAGGGCGTTGGTGGCGGTCACGGCCGCCTTTCTGCTGGCGTAGACGACGCCGCCGGCCACCGCCGCGCCGAGGATGGCGATGATCATGATCACGACGGTGAGCTCGACGAGGGTGAAGCCTGCTTCGCTCTTCGAGCTACGCAGGCCGGGGGCCGCTTCGCTCTTCGGGCTACGGCGGACAAGTCCGCCTTGGTTCTTCGAGCTCGGCAGGGCAGAGGGGTGCCTGTGATCTGACGACAGAGCATTCATCTCTTCCGTCCTTTCGTGGCCGGGCCGGTGGGGCCGGCGCGGCGCGGGTCCGTTTCGCTATTCCTGCTCCGCTTCGGTCATGCCTCGGATCAGGTCGATGAGAGGCAGGAAGAGGGCGATGACGATGAAGCCGACGATGCCGGCCAGCATCACGATGAGGATCGGTTCGATCACCGACGTGATGCCCGCGACCGCGTTGTCGACGTCGTTGTCGTAGACGTCGGCGATCTTCATGAGCATGTCGGGGAGCTTGCCGGTCTCCTCGCCCACCTCGATCATCGAGATGACCATGGGCATGAACACCTTGGTGTCGCGCAGGGGGGCGGCGATGGACTCGCCCTCTCGGATCGAGTCGTGTACGTTGCCCACCGCTTTGCTGATCACCTCGTTGCCGCTGGTTTCGCGCACGATGTTGAGTGCCTGCAGGATGGGGACACCGGAGGTAATCAAGGTGCCCAGCGTGCGGCTGAACCGCGCGATGGCCGCCTTGCGCACCAACACCCCGAAGATGGGGAGGTTGAGCTTGGTGGTGTCCAGGAACATCTTGCCCTGCTCGGTGCTTTTTATGAAACGGAAGAGAAGATAGATCACCAGAGGGATCAGGAGAATAAACCCGATGTAGGGCGGATGGTTGTAGTAGATGTGCGCTCGGATGAAGGTGCTGATGTTGATCAGGAGCTTGGTCATCGCCGGCAACTGTCGGTCGAAGTTCTCGAAGATGGTGCGGAACTTCGGCACGACGTAGGTCATGAGAAAGGCGAGCACGGCGGTCGCGACGAAGATGACGACCACGGGGTAGATCATCGCGGACTTGACCTTGCTCTTGAGTTTCTGGCTTTTTTCGACGAACTCGGCGAGGCGGTTGAGCACCACCTCGAGCACGCCGCCGGCCTCGCCGGCTTTGACCATATTGACGAAGAGCTTGTTGAACAGCTTGGGGTATGCGGCGAGCGACTCGGAGAAGGTGCTGCCGCTCTCGACGGCCTGGCCCATGCCGGCCAGGGCGTCCTTGAGGGGGCCGGGTTTCTGCTGTTCCTCGAGCACGCGGAGGGATTTGAGCAGCGGGAGGCCGGCGTCGATGAGCACGGCGAGCTGGCGGGTGAAGATCGCCAGCGTTCTGCCGCTGATCGTCTTGGGGGTGAGGAACTTGAGTTCTACGTTGAGGCCGGTGCCTTTCTCGGCCCTGGCCGCGTGGGTGCGCCGGGCGCGGGCCCTGTCGGCTTCCTCGACGACCTGCGTGGGGAAGTAGCCCAGGTCTCGAATCTGCTGGATGGCGGCGACCTGGTTTTCGGCGTTGACTACGCCGTTGACTTCCACGCCCTTGTCCGACATGGCCAAGTACTTGAAGCGGGCCATCGGTGTCTCCTTCGAGTCCCGTGTGACGTGGCTGCTCTCCGGGCCGCGAGCGATGGGTCGCGGTATCTTCAGGTCAGCACGACACGTTCCTATAGCATGTCGTGTGCTGGGATGCACGCAGAAAATTTGCCGTGCATGGGCGGATAGGGTGAAGGGGCACCATCCGCAACCCAGCTTCCGGTATCATTTATGTACCAAGCCGTTGAGAGTCACTGGCTTGCGAAGGTGTCCGTCGGGTGGTCACCGTCAGCTCTATGTATCAGGTACCACCGTCGGGCGGCCCTGTCAAGGGGAAAATTCTACCGCTGCGTCAGCCGGCCGCTGCGTCAGCCGGCCGCTGCGTCAGCCGGCCGCTGCGTCAGCCGGCGGCGGGGCCTGTGGCGGGAGGTGGTCTCGGGCGAGCTTAGGTTTCTCTCGCGACCTCCTCGATCGTGGTGACGCCGTCGAATATTTTCAGGATGCCTTCCTCGCGCAGTGTGCGCATGCCCTCCTCTTTGGCTTTCTGGCGGATCACGACGGTGGGTGCGTTCTTGATGATCAGCTCGCGGATCGGGTCGGAGGCCCTGAGCAGTTCGAAGATGCCGGTTCGTCCGAGGTATCCGGTGTCGTTGCAGTCCGGGCAGCCGCGGCCGTAGAAGAGTTCCTTGCCCTCGACGTCTTCGAGGGTGAGGCCGATCTGGTTGAGAGCGAACTCGGTCGGGCTGAACGGGGTCTTGCATCGCGGGCAGATGGTGCGGATGAGCCGCTGGGCGAGGATGCCTTCGAGGGTCGAGGTGATGAGGAAGGGCTCGACGCCCATATCGATGAGGCGGGTGATGCCGCCGGGTGCGTCGTTGGTGTGCAGGGTGGTGAGCACGAGGTGGCCGGTGAGCGAGGCTTGGATCGCCAGGGCGGCGGTTTCGAGGTCGCGGATCTCGCCCACCATGATTTTGTCGGGGTCCTGGCGCAGGATGTGGCGCAGGCAGCGGGCGAAGGTCAAACCGATGCGTGGGTTGACGGCGACCTGGATGACGCCTTCGAGGTCGTACTCGACCGGCTCTTCCGTGGTGATGAGTTTGTCCTCGATCCGGTTGATGTGGCGCAGGAACGAGTAGAGCGAGGTGGTCTTGCCGCAGCCGGTGGGTCCGGTGGAGATGAGGATCCCGTTGGGCCGGGCGATGAGCTCCTTCATTGTCTCGATCGTGTCGTCGCGCATGCCGACCTGGGTGATGTCGAGCTGCACGTTCGAGCGGTCGAGCACGCGCAGCACGACGCTCTCGCCGAAGGCGGTGGGCAGGGTGGAGACGCGCAGGTCGACGGACCGGCCGAGCACGTTGAGCTGGATGCGCCCGTCCTGGGGCAGGCGCCGCTCGGCGATGTTGAGGTTCGAGAGCACCTTGATGCGGCAGCTCAGCGGCAGGGCCAGGTGCTTGGGCGGGGGCATCATCTCGTAGAGGACGCCGTCCTGGCGGTAGCGGATCTTGAACTCGTTCTCGAACGGCTCGAAGTGGATGTCGCTGGCGCGGTCCTTGATGGCCTGGATGAGCACGAGGTTGAGCAGCTTCACCACGGGGGCCTCGGTGGCGAGTTCGCGCAGGCTGATCACGTCGTCGGCGACGAGGTCCTCGTCGAGGTGCTCGACGGAGTAGCCGGACTCGATTTCCTTGAGCAGCTCCTCGACGGACTCGCCCGCGTCGCCGTAGTGCTCGAGGATGGCTTCCTCGATCTCCTCCTTGTTGGCGATGGCGCCGCGCACGTGGGTGTCGAGCATGAAGCGCAGGTCGTCGAGGATGGTCAGGTTCAGCGGATCGGAGAGCGCTACGGTGACGGTGCCGTTGTCGGCGGCGACGGGGATGATGCCGTAGGCGCGGGCGATCGGGGGGTCCACGGTGGAGAGCACTTCTCTGGGGATCTCCCGGCCCTTGAGGGTGACGACCTCCATGCCGAGGTGGTCGGCGATGACGTTGAGGAGGTCTTTCTCGCCGGCGAAGCCGAACTCGACGAGGATGTGTCCGAGCGGCTTGCCGGTGCGCTCGCGCTCGTCCATTGCGTCGTTGAGCTGTTCGCCGGTGATGATGCCGAGCTCGACGAGCAGCGAGCCGAGGAACTCTTGATCGTAGACGGCCATGGTTGTTGTTCCTTGCGTGTCGCGGCCTGGGCGGCGGCTCAGGCCGATTGGAGCTTGAGCTTGGTGATGACTGCCTCCGGGTCCTGGGCCTTGGTGAGCAGGTCGCCGTAGCTGATGTGTCCTTTGCGGTAGAGGTCGAGCAGGTTTGCGTCGAGCGTTCTCATGCCGAACTTGGCGCCGGTCTGGATGTCGGAGGTGATCCGGAAGGTTTTGGCTTCGCGGATGAGGTTCTGAATCGAGGGGGTGGCCACCATCACCTCGAACGCGGCGATGCGGCCCTTGCCGGAGGCGCGCACGAGGAGGATCTGGGAGATGACGGCGACGATCGAGCTGGCGAGCTGGGTGCGGATCTGTTCCTGCTGGTTGGTGGGGAACGCGTCGATGATGCGGTCCACGGTGCGGGCGGCGCCGGTGGTGTGGAGGGTGGCGAACACGAGGTGGCCGGTCTCGGCGGCGGTGATGGCCGCCTCCATGGTCTCGAGGTCGCGCATCTCGCCCACGAGCATGACGTCGGGGTCCTGGCGCAGGCCGCGCTTGAGTGCCTCGGCGAAGGAGGGGACGTCGACGCCGAGCTCGCGCTGGGTGATGATGCCGTGTTTGTGCGAGTGGTAGTACTCGATCGGGTCCTCGATGGTGATGATGTGCACGTCGCGCTCGCCGTTGATGATGTCGATCATGGTGGCGAGCGTGGTGGTTTTGCCCGAGCCGGTCGGGCCGGTCACGAGCACGAGGCCGCGCGGCTTGAAGAGCAGGTCCTTGATGCCCGGCGGCAGGCCGATTTCCTCCCAGGTCAGGAGCTTGGAGGGGATCAGGCGCAGGGCGATGCCGTAGTAGCCCTTTTGTTTGAAGACGCTGACGCGGAAGCGCGCGAGGTCGCCGAAGGCGAAGCCGAAGTCGGTGCCGCCGTGCTCGCGCACGCGCTGGATGTGCTCTTCGCTCGTGATGCTGCGCATGAAGCGCTCGGTGTCTTCGGGTCCGAGGACGTCGGCGTCGAGCAGGATCAGGCGACCGTCGAGGCGGATCACGGGCGGTTTGCCCACAGAGAAATGGAGGTCCGAGGCGTTCTCGTCCACCACGATCTGGAGCAGTTCATTCATTTCCATTGGTCAAGTCCCCTTCCTTTCCGGCGTTGCCGGGCGGCCGCCGGCGTTGCCGGGTGGCCGTCGGCGTTGCCGGGTGGCCGCGGGCATTGCCGGGCGGCTTAGTCAACGTCCTTCATGGTGACGCGCATCACTTCGTCGAGCGTGGTCATGCCGCTGAGCACCTTGAGCATGCCGTCCTCGCGGAGCGTCTTCATTCCCATCTGGCGTGCGACCTTGCGGATCTCGGTGCTGGGCACCCGCTCGTAGACGAGTTTCTGGATGTCCTCATTGACGGTCATGAGCTCGAAGATCGCCACCCGGCCGCGGTAGCCGGTGTTGTTGCAGGCGCGGCAGCCGACGCCTTTGTAGAGGGTGGCGTCCTGGAGTGTGTCGCTGGTGAGGTCGAAGGTCTCGAGCTCCCAGCTCGTCGGGGTGTAGGGTTCGCGGCACTCCGGGCAGATGCGGCGCACGAGCCGCTGGGCCATGACCGACTGGAGCGAGGAGGCGACGAGGAACGGCTTGACGCCCATGTCGACGAGGCGGGTGATGGCGCTCGGTGCGTCGTTGGTGTGCAGCGTGGAGAACACGAGGTGGCCCGTGAGTGAGGCTTCGATGGCGATCTCGGCGGTTGGGAAGTCGCGGATCTCGCCGATCATGATCACGTTGGGCGCCTGGCGCAGGATCGAGCGGAGCACGCGGGAGAAGGTCAGGTCAATGTCGTCGTTGACCTGGACCTGGTTGATCCCGCTGAGCATGTACTCGACCGGGTCTTCGACGGTGATGATCTTGCGGTCCGGCCGGTTGATGAAGTTGAGGCACGCGTAGAGCGTGGTGGTCTTGCCCGAGCCGGTGGGCCCGGTGATGAGCAGCACGCCGTTGGGGAGCTGGATGAGGCGCTCGTAGGTGCGCTGGTCTTCGCTCGAGAACCCGAGCTCGGGCAGGCCGAGCAGGAGGCTTTCCTTGTCGAGGATGCGCAGCACGATGGACTCGCCGTGCTGGGCCGGCAGGGACGAGACGCGCAGGTCGAGGTCGCGGCCGAGCACGTTGATCATGATGCGGCCGTGCTGCGGCAGGCGTCGTTCGGCGATGTCCATCTTGG
>CAZJXV010000254.1:0-6259 GCA_964550015.1 uncultured Verrucomicrobiota bacterium | reverse complement strand
AGCCGAAGGAGGCGAAGAAGTCCGACTCCTGAGCGCACCTTAGGGGACAGGGGCCGCCGGCGCGTGCCGGTGGAAAAGGCCGGAGTGGAAACCGCCCAGCGGGAGGTCGTCTTCATCCAGGGCAATGAGGCCTGCGCACGCGGCGCGCTTGCGGCCGGGCTGCAGTTTTTTGCCGGTTACCCGATCACGCCCTCGACCGAGATCGCCGAGTACCTTTCCCAGGAGATGCCTCGTCGCGGGGCCCGGTTCATCCAGATGGAGGATGAGATCGCCTCGATGGCGGCGATCGTGGGCGCCTCGATGGCGGGGGCCAAGAGCATGACGGCCACGAGCGGGCCGGGCTACTCGCTCATGGTGGAGAACGTGGGTCTTGCCGCGATGCTCGAGGCGCCGTGCGTGGTGGTCAACGTCCAGCGCGGGGGTCCCTCGACGGGGCTGCCGACGAGGACGCACGCGGCCGACGTGATGCAGGCGCGCTGGGGGAGCCACGGCGACTACCCGATCATCGTGCTGACCGCGTCGTCGGTGCAGGAGGACTTCGACCTGACGATCAAGGCGTTCAATCTCGCCGAGCAGTTCCGGTCGCCGGTGGTGCTCCTGATGGAGGAGGCGACGGGCCACATGCGGGAGAAGATCGAGATCCCGGCGCCGGGGGAGATCGAGCTCGTCGAGCGGCGCGGGCCGACGGTGGGGCCGGAGGCGTACCTGCCGCACGACGACGGGTTCGGCGATGTGCCGCCGTTCGTCGCCTACGGCCGGGGCTACCGCTACCACACCACGGGCCTGACGCACGACACGGCGGGGTACCCGACGTCGAGGCCGGAGGAGATTGACGCGTTGATGCGCCGGCACGCGCGCAAGATCAACGAGGACATCGCGGCCCTGCGCGACGTGGAGTACACGATGATGGACGACGCGGAGATCGCCATCGTCGCCTACGGCTCGTCGGCGCGCGCGGGCCTCGGCGCCGTGGAGCTGGCGCGGTCGCGCGGCATCAAGCTGGGCCTGATCAAGCTGGTGATTCTGTGGCCGTTCCCGACGGAGGTCATTCGCGAGGCGGCCGGCCGGGTCGAGCACCTGATCGTGCCCGAGCTCAATCTCGGGCAACTGGTGCGCGAGGTCGAGCGGGCCGCGTGCGGCCGGGCGGCGGTGCACTCGATGACGAAGGTGACGAGCGAGATCTGGGCGCCGCACGAGCTCATCGAGACAGTCGAGCAACTGGGCGGCACGGGGGGCCGGGGGGCGCGATGAACGAGCCGGTGCAACAGCTCAAGGCCGACGTGCTGGCGCCCGTCAAGAAGTACCTGCGGCCGCAGAAGAAGCTGCCGACCGTGTGGTGTGCGGGCTGCGGGCTGGGCATTATCCAGGGCGCGATCCTGATGGCCATCGACGAGCTGGGGCTCGACAAGGACAAGGTGGTGTTCATCTCCGGGATCGGGTGCACGGGCCGGATGCCGACCTACCTGGATTTCAACACGCTGCACGTGACCCACGGCCGCGCGATCCCGGCGGCGACCGGCATCAAGCTCGCCAACCCCGAGCTGACCATCTTCGTCGCGATGGGCGACGGCGACGCGACGGCCATCGGCGGCAATCATCTCATCCACGCCTCGCGGCGCAACATTGACATCAACGCCGTCATCGTCAACAACTACATCTACGGCATGACGGGCGGGCAGTACTCGCCGACCACGCCGCTGGGCTCCAGGGCGACGACCGCGCCGCACGGGCACATCGAGCCGCCGTTCGACGTCAGCGCGCTCGTGGCGGCGGCGGGGGCCACGTTTGTTGCGCGGACCACGGCGTACCACTCGTCGCGCATCACGCGCTACGTCAAGCAGGCGGCGGCGAACGCGGGTTTTTCGGTCGTGGAGGTCATGTCGAATTGCCACACCACGTACGGCCGTCGGAACAAGCTGCGGACGCCGGTCGCGATGGTGCGCTGGATGAAGGAGCACGCGATCGAGCAGAAGAAGTGGGACGGGCTCGACGAGGCGGAGCGTCCCGAGGGCGCGTTCCCCGTGGGGGTGTTCGTGAGCGCGTCTCGGCCCGAGTACACGGCGGCGTCCCAGGCGCTCATCGACTGGCTTTCCGCCGCGCCCGAGGAAGCCACGGAGGCGCCGAAGGTCGGCGTGCCGGGAGACGGCGGTGCGGAGCCGCTGCCGAAGCCGGCGGCCGTGCGCCTGAGCGGCAGCGGGGGGCAGGGGATGATCCTTGCCGGCGTGATCTATGGCCACGCGGCCTCGGCCTACGACGGGCGGTTCGCCGCGCAGACGCAGAGCTACGGGCCCGAGGCGCGCGGGGGCGCGAGCAAGTCGGACGTGATCATCTGCGACGAGCCGATCGTGTATCCCGAGGCGGACGAGTTCGAGCTGATGCTGTGCATGACGCAGGAGGCGTGCGCCAAGTACGCGCCGGCGCTCAAGCCGGGGGGCACGCTGCTGGTCGATTCGCTCTACGTGACGGAGTGCGGCGTCGAGGGGGCCTATGCGCTGCCGCTGACGGAGATTGCCATGAACGTCGTGGGGCGGCAGGTCACGGCGAACGTGGTGGCGCTGGGGGCGATCTCCGTGTTATCGTCGCTTGCGACGGCGGAGGCATTGCGCGCCGCGGTGCTGGATGCGGCGCCCAAGGGCACGGCCGAGCTCAACGCGCGCGCGTTTGAGGAGGGAGTCAAAGCGGCCCGCGAGCTGGTGCAGCGGCGCAAGGCTTAGCTCGCGGCGGCGTTCTCTGACGGGGAGGACAACACTGCACCCGAGCAGGATCACCGATTAGCTGTACACAACTGCTCACTTTCCAGAGAGGAGGAGGTCAATGGCTACGCTGCAGGAAACCCTCGCCCAACAGATCCCGGGCCTGCGTGACGAGGTCAAGTCGCTGGTCAAGGCGCACGGCGGCGACCAGATCTCGGAGGTCAGCGTCAAGCAGGCCTACGGCGGCATGCGGGGCATCAAGGGCCTCGTGTGCGACACCTCGTTCGTGGACCCTCAGAAGGGGTTGATCATCCGCGGCCACCCGCTGCTGACGATCAAGGACCTTCTGCCCGAGGCAGGCTTCTTCCTCCTGCTCACGGGCGAGGTGCCGGACGAGGCGGCGGTCAAGGCGCTCCAGGCCGACTACGACAAGCGCGCCGGGGTGCCCGACTACGTGTGGAAGGTGCTCGAGGCGATGCCGGAGGACTCGCACCCGATGTGCATGTTCGACACGGGCATCCTCGTGATGCAGCGCGAGAGCGTCTTCGCCAAGGCCTACGAGGAGGGCATCCAGAAGACCGAGTACTGGCAGCCGGTGCTCGAGGACTCGCTCACCTTGCTCGCCAGGCTGCCGGAGCTCGCCGCGGGCGTCTACCGGATCCGCTACAAGAAGGGCGCGCGCATCCCGTACACCAAGGGCCTCGACTGGGGCGGCAACTACGCGAAGATGCTCGGCGTGACCGAGGAAGAGAGCTTCGCCGATCTGATGCGCCTGTACCTGCTGTTCCACAGCGACCACGAGGGGGGCAACGTCTCGGCGTTCAGTTGCCACACGGTGGCGAGCGCGCTGTCGGACGCGTACTACGCCGTCAGCGCGGGGCTCAACGGGCTGGCGGGGCCGCTGCACGGGCTCGCGAACCAGATGTGCCTCAAGTGGGTGCTGGCCCTTATGGAGAAGTACGGCGGCGTGCCCACGAAGGAGCAGCTCGCGCAGATGACGCAGGAGACGCTCGACGCCGGCCAGGTCATTCCGGGCTACGGCCACGCGGTGCTGCGCGCGACCGACCCGAGGTTTGCCGGCTTCATCGAGTTCGGCAAGGCCCACTTCCCGGACGATCCGGTGTTCAAGACCGTGGCCACGTTGTTCGAGGTCGTGCCGCCGATTCTGGGCAAGATCGAGAAGATCGCCGACCCGTGGCCGAACGTGGACGCGGGTTCGGGCGCGCTGCTCTACCATTACGGGCTCAAGGAGTTCCAGTACTACACCGTGCTGTTCGCGGTGAGCCGCGCGCAGGGCATGCTCTCGCAGATGATCGTCAACCGCGCGCTGGGCACGCCGATCACCCGGCCCAAGTCCGTCAGCACGAGCTGGATCAAAGAGCAGATAGCGAAGTAAGCGGGCGGCCCGCGCCTGCTCGAGTTCGGACACGCAGGCTCCCGCGGCGGCCACGGCCGCCGCGGGAGCGGCGTCGCGGCGCTGTGACGCGGGCCTACGGCGTCGGCAATACCTGCTGCCGGTGATCGGGCCGGCACCTGGCCTTGATTCGACACCCCTTGATGACACCTCGCCAGCAAGCCAGTCGGCCGGCACTCGACGTGATTTGTCGGAGGTGCATCATGAAGCGGGTCATTCATACGTGGTTCATGCTCGCCGCGGTCTGTGTCGCGGTGCTCCTGTGCTCGTGCATCTCGACGGGGCCGGTGGAGCTCCCCGTCGAAGTGCCGAGCCTGGAGAGCATTCTTGAGCCGAAGCCGGCTCTGACGACGGGCGTTTCGGATGCCGTCACGGGCGTTCCGTTCCTGGACGACTACACGCCGGCCGGGGCGACGCCGATGAGCGTGCTCCCTCGCACACGCGACGGCGGCTTCGAGCTGACGGAGTCGGGGCACTTCGCGTTTCAGGCCAAGAGCTATTGCCTCGTCCCCGGGAAACGCTCGCCGAGCAGCGAGCACGGCGCGCAGTACGCGCCGATCAAGGGCCCGCGGGCCGACGTCGTCCGCAACGTCCTGCAGCGGTGCTGGAAGTATCCCGAGATCGCCCAGGAAGACATCCAGACGCTGCTGTGGGCCATCGTCTCGCGCGCGAAGATCAAGGACCTGCCGCGCGACGTCCGGCAGGCGGCGAACAAGCTCCTGACGCGCAAGGAGATCAGCCGGCTCAACGGCGGCGCGCTCGGCCGGATTCCCGACGAGCTCATGGATGAGGCGCTGGAACGGCTGCCTCCGGCGGCCCGTGAGCCGTTCGAGGCACAAGCCCGACTGCGCGAAATGCTCACCGAGGCCGGCAGAACGTACGAGGAACTCGAGGAGGCCGCGGTCCTGTTCGGCGAGCCGCCGGGAGAGGAGAGCGACCGGCCGCCGCGTGGGCGTTGGTCGTTCCACCCGGACGGGTATTTCGTCCGATACTGTCCGTTCGGTTACACGCGCACGCTCATCACTCTCTACGTCCCGGAGCCATTCGAGATCGAGCGCGACGAGAGGGGCCGGATCGTTTCGCTTGCCGATTGGCACGGCAACGTGATCGTCACGGAGTACGACGACACGATAGAGCCCGCGACGGTGGCCGGCGATGCCGGGTTGCGCGGGTACGCCTTTCGCTCCGTGCGCTTCGTGTGTCTCGACGCCTCGAAGCGCGGGTCGGAGGGCGGCACGGTGCGCGCCGGCACTGCGCTGGCGGAGTTGTTCCACGTGACCGAGTGGAAGGACACCGGCTGGGTGTTCTGCGGCGTTCCCGACGGGCGGGGCCGGCCGGACGCGGGCTCGGACCGCTTCGCGGACCTGAAGGAACGCTACGACTGGTGCACGCGACACACGAAGGAGCTGCGCGCGCTCGAAGCGGGCCTCAAGACGCTGAGCGGCCGATGCCACGGAGCACGCCTCGGCCGAGATGGGATGGAAGAGGCGATGTCGCTTGCGCATTATGCCGTCGCCCTGCAGAAAGCGATGGGCGAGAGCCCTGCGAATGCGGACAAGTGGCCCGAGAGTCCCGTCGGTGTCGTGAAGCGGGCGTGGCAGTCGGCCGTGTGCCGGCACCTGGGCGATTCCGGGAGCGGGCAGGCCTTGCGGCAGGAGGGCGGCGGGATGGCTGGCTTGCTTGCGCACCCAGCAGGAGGCCTGAAGGCGGGCGGAGGCCGGATCGTGTCGGGGCTGCTCGGCTATACTCCTTCCGCGCCCCCTCTCGAATGGCTGCTGGCGGCCTCGGCGCTTGGACACACGGGCAGCGGCTCGGGTGGCCACGGTTCGTTCAATCCGGCCGGCGGCGCCCACGCTTCGGGCGCCGAGGACCAGCCGGACGGAGATTCCGGGGACGGAACGGGCATGGATAACACGTGCGCGAAGCAGTACAGGGAGTGCATGCACAAGGCACTTGGTGACTTGCTCGTATGCAAAAGCACGTGCTTTCTCATAGAGATTGAAACGATAGCCGGATATGCTGACTACCTGTTCTGCTTCGCGGATTGCAGAGTTCTCTACAAGCTCGACAAGCTCTTGTGTCAGCACGAGGCCCAGCGATGCCTGGAGGGCGAATGATCAACCGGCCGCACCGAAATGGCATAGCGCGGCAT
>CAZJXV010000253.1:0-6302 GCA_964550015.1 uncultured Verrucomicrobiota bacterium | reverse complement strand
GAGGTGGCCGCTTCGTCGAACCCGCTGCACCCGGACAACGCGGCGAAGACTTACTACGTCAACGGTGTCACGGGTGACGACGCCTACGACGGCATGGCCGCGGCATGGGACGGCGTGCATGGGCCGAAGGCGACGATACAGGCGGGCATTGACGCCGCCGTAGGCGGATGGGGTTACGCGGTGTTGGTGGCCGACGGCGTTTACGCCGGTCCCGGGAACAAGGACCTGAACTTCAACGGCAAGGGACTCATGCTCCGTTCCGAGAACGGCTCTAATGCGTGCGTCATTGACTGCGAGCATTCCGGCCGGGGATTCAGCTTTGTCTTCATGGAACAGGCCGATGCGGTTGTGGACGGGTTCACGATCTGTAATGGCAACGTGGACGGCGAAGGCGGCGGGATCTATTGCTGGGGCAGCAGCCCCACGATCGCCAACTGCATCATCACGGACAATGTGGCCGGCAATCACTTCGGCGGGTTCTGCGCCGGCTCCTATAGCGCGCCTACGGTCACGAACTGCATCATCAAGGACAATTCAGCGACCTTCGGCGGCGGCATCGGCACCACTTTCGCATGGCAGCCCTGGCTGACGATCGCTAGCTGCACGATTACCGGCAACTCGGCCAAGGCCACCGGCGGTGTCGGCTGCGTTTCCGGCACTATGACCCTGACGGATTGCACGATCACGGGCAACCATGGCGATTGGCAGGCCGGTGGAGTGTCCTGCAATACTGACACAACGCTCACGCTGATTGACTGCTGGATTGAGGGCAATACGGCCGCCGAGACCGGCGGTCTCTACTGCCATGGGGATGTTACGCTGCTAAACTGTATGATCATCGGCAACGAGGCGGACGACAAGGGAGGCGGCGTCTTGGCCACCGGCGTGGGCACCGGCGACGTTGTGATCACCAATTGCACAATCTCTCAGAATGTCCCGTCCGGTCTCCACGGTGAGGACAGAGACCTGACGCTCGTCAACTGCATTGTGTGGGGAAACACGGTGGCATTCCCGCGGGGCGGCACGGTGAGCTATAGCTGTGTTCAGGATGATACCCCGAACGATGGCATCGTGTACCCCGGCACCGGGAACATTGACGCCGACCCGCTGTTCGTTGATGCGGCCGGGGGCGATTACCGGCTCCAGCTCGGGTCGCCGTGCATTGACGCCGCGACGAGCGATGGGGCGCCCGAGCGCGACATGCAGGGCGCGCCACGGTGGGACGAGCGGACGGTGCCGAACACGGGCGGCGGCGACCGGCCGTGGTACGACATCGGCGCGTACGAGTTCTACCGCGGCAAGCGCCGCGGCTTGCTGATCCCGCATCCGGGCCAAGGCCAGGGCCCGCACTAGCAAGCGGCGCCAGCACCACCGCATGAGATAGGACAAAGAAGGCATTCACCGCCTTTCGACAAGCTCAAGGCAGGCCGGTGCTCACGGGTTTGCAGTGACCTTGTTCTATGAGTCAGTGTTGATCTGTGAGAATCGGTGGTTGATTCTCTTTCCCCTGCGCCTCTGCGTTTCGTGTGCGCCCATGCTTCGGGCTTGCCTCGCGGGGCCACGTCGCGGTACAACGCCGCAAGACGGGAATTGGGGTGCTGGATGAAAACACACCGCTACGTGGCGTTCGACCTTGGGGCGGAAAGCGGGCGGACGGTGCTGGGCACCCTCGCCGGCGGGCGGATCGAGGTCAAGGAGCTGACGCGGTTCCGCAACGAGATGGTGCACGTCGAGGGCCACCTGCACTGGGACATCCACCGCATGTTCGACGAGCTGCAGGCGGGGCTCAAGGCCTGCGTCTCGGCGGCCGCGGCGCAGCCCGAGAGCCTCGCCGTGGACACGTGGGGCGTGGACTTCGCGCTCCTCGGGCGCGACGGGCACATGCTCGGGCTGCCGTACGCGTACCGCGACGCCCGGACCGACGGCGCGCTGGAGGCGTTCTTTGCGCGCTTGCCGCGCGAGCGCGTGTACGAGCTGACGGGCATCCAGATGATGCAGATCAACACGCTCTACCAGCTCGACACGATGGCGCGCCAGGCGTCGCCGGTGCTCGCGGCGGCCGCCGACCTCCTGTTCATGCCCGACGCGCTGAGCTACCTGTTCACGGGCGTCAAGAGGACAGAGCTGACGATCGGCACGACGTCGCAGCTTTACGACCCGCGGCGCGCGTGCTGGGCCGACGAGCTGTTCGAGGCGCTCGGCGTGTCGCCAAACATCATGCAGGACATCGTCCCGCCCGGAACGGTCCTTGGCGACGTGACCGAAGACGTGCGCCGCGACACGGGGCTCGGCGCGGTGCCGGTCGTCGCCACGACGAGCCACGATACCGCCTCGGCGGTCGCCGCGGTGCCGGCGCAGGGCGACGACTGGGCCTACATCAGCTCGGGAACATGGTCGCTCGTCGGCGTCGAGTTGCCGGAGCCGATGATCACGCCGGACTCACTGGCGGGCGACTTCACGAACGAGGGCGGCGTCGCCGGCACGTTCCGGTTTCTGAAGAACGTCACGGGCCTGTGGCTGCTGAACCGGTGCCGGGAGGCGTGGGCGCGGGAACGTGAAATAAGTTACGACGATCTCCTCGAGCCGGCGGCGTCGGCCGCGCCGTTCCCCGCGATCATTGATCCCGACGACGGCGGCTTCCTCAATCCGCCCGACATGCCGGAGGCGATCCGCGGGTTCTGCACGAGAACGGGACAGGCGCCCCCCGACGAGCCCGCGGCAATGGTGCGCTGCATCCTGGAGAGCCTCGCCCTCAAGTACCGGCACGTCCTGGAGCAGTTGCGCCGCATGAGCCCGCGGCCGATCCGGCGGCTGCACGTCATCGGCGGCGGGGCCCGCAACCGTTTGCTGTGCCAGTTCACCGCGGACGCCACCGGCCTCCCCGTCGTGACGGGGCCCGTCGAGGCGACCGCCGTGGGCAACATGCTGGTGCAGGCGCTCGCGCTCGGGCACGTGGCCTCGCTTGCGGACATCCGCGAGATCGTCCGCACTTCGTTCGATATCGAGCACTACGAGCCGCGCCCGACGAAACAGTGGGACCGCGCCTACGAGCGCCTCGGCACGGTCATTGCCACAACCTGCAGTTGATGTAACGGAAAGGCACGAGCCATGAGAAGTCTGTCGCGTATAGCACGTCGCGTTTGCGTTGCGTTTTTCTTCATAATCCTGACGACACATGCGGGGGAACCCATGAATGCGCGGAACATAGCGAACCTCGACGGGACGGTTCCCGGGTCGAGCCGGGCTTTTGTCTTGTCGAAGGACGGCGAGGAGAAGGGCGCTGAATTCCTGGTGGACGGGCGCGGCGCGGAGGTGCCGCCCGGCCCGGCAACCGCCTGGGGTGTGCGCTGGGCCGTGCCGCACATGCTCGACGGCGCGGCGCTGTTTTTCCCCAAAGAAGCTCTTCCGGACCCGGACTCCTTGCGCCTCGAAGTGTTTGACGGCCTGAACTGGGTGGCATGGGCAGACGACTTGAAGGTCGAGGTCAAGGCGAAAGAGCGCTGCATCAAGTTCGCGTTCGAGCCCGTGGCGACGACGGCGCTCCGCGTACGGCTCATGCACGGCGCGGCCGCCGCGACGAAGATCGAAGTCTACCGCCGCGTGGTGGCCAAGATCAAATCGTGCCCGGAACGCCTCGCACAGAGCCGGGAGCTCGAGGAAGAACTGCTTGCGCGACCCGAAGAGCCGTCGTTCGAGACACTCTCGCTTCTCGCCCTGCCGTGCCCGATGTGGGCGACGGTGGGTTTCAAGGACCTGAGCGAGGTCGGCGTCTTTTGGGACGGCACCCTCGCGGTACCCCGGCTGTCACCGAGGATTTCGTTCGAGCTCGGCGCGCCGCCGCGTCCGCTGGCCGACTACCGCGAGACGCTTCGCCGCGAGCTCGCCGACGGCTGGCGGCCCGCCGTCGTCCTTCGCGGCCGGGCCGGGCAGGTCGCGTTTACGCAGAAAACGTTTTGCGGTCTGGCCGGCGGCGAGAAGAGTGAGACCCTGTTCGTTCGTTTTGAATTCGCGAATCTGAGCGACGCGCGGCAATCGCTGACCTTCAGGACCACGGCGTCTATTAAGAAAGGCAAGGCATTCACGCTCAAAGGATCCGGATTATATTACGAAAACAAGCTGGTGATTGCCGCCGCTGCCGAAGCCCGCGCGGGCGAGGGTCCCTCGCTGGAATTCGACCTGTCGCTTCCGCCCAAGGGAAGTCAGACGCTCGAGCTGCGGGCGCCGTTGTGCGACGAGTTCGACGACGAGCCCACCGCGCTTTTTGCCAAAACATTTGATCGGGCGTACGCGGACTTCGAGCGATCTTGGGACGATTTGCTCGCGCCTGCCATGCGGCTCGAGGTGCCGGAGCCGCGCCTGAACGATTTTTACAGGGCAATCGTGTGCCAGATATTCATGAACGGCGACGGCAACATCATGCCGTACGGCAGTTACCCGTCGTGGTACGACGGGAAGCTCTTCGGCGTCGAGGAAGCATACTGCATGCAGGGCCTTGCGTTTTCCGGGTTCGTACCTGACACGCAAAGGTACCTCGACGGCACCTACCTCACGAAGGAGTTCCTGCACAAGGTAGAGGAATACACGGACAAATCGGCACGCCACCAGCAATACCGGAATGGGCTCGTCCCCATGGCCGCCGCGCAAGCGTATTTCGTGAGCAGGGACAAAGAGTGGATTCGCAAGCACCTGCCGCTCCTCGTCGAGTGTGCCGACTGGACGGTCGCGAGACGCAAAAAGACGATGGTCGAAGTGGACGGGGAACGGCCGCTGCACTGGGGCCTTCTGCCGAAATGGGCGTTCGGCGGCGATATACACAAAGGCGACCGCTACCCGATCTATGCGAACGTCGCGTGCCTGCGCGGGTTGGTTGACACCGCGCAGGTGCTCGAGGACCTCGGCGAGAACGAACGCGCCGCCGGGTACCGTCGAGAAGCCGAGGATTATCGCAAGGCAATCGAGCGCGCGATGGATGGTTCGTACCTGCCGGACGAAAAGCCGCCGGTTCTGCCCCTGTCGCTCTACATCAGCCACCCCACCAACGACTTCTACCAGCTTTTCGCAAGTCTCATGCTGGATGTCGATATCCTGGATTCGAAACGCGCCGGATACCTCGCCCGCTTCATGGAGGAGGACAACCGCCTATTCTGTGGCATGTGCCGGTTCAGGGGAGGCTACGGTCCCGGCGGGCTCGACGCGATCTACACGCTCGGGTACTTCAAGCACCTGCTTCGACAAGGCCGGGTCGAGCGCTTCCTCCTCGGCTTTTATGCATTGATGGCGTTCAACCTCGAGCGGACCTGCTTCACCTCACGCGAAACCAACGTGCTCTACACGGCCGACCGCATGCGCGATCTCAGAGGCACAGACCCGCTCCCGTGCTCGAGCGCTGTAGCGTTGCACCTCCTGCGCCACATGCTCGTCCTGGAAGAAACCGCCGAATCGGGCGAACCCTCCGGCAGCCTGCTGCTCTTCGGCGGCGCGCCGAGGCGCTGGTTCAACGCCGGACAGAAGATCTCCGTACAAAACGCGCCGACGTACTTCGGGCCCATGTCCGTCACCATGAAGTCCCACGTTGAGGAGGACCGGGTCGAGATAGACGTCGTGCCGCCCACGCGCGGCGGCTGCACCGTGCTCAAAGTGCGCGTTCCTCATCCCGAACGCAAGGCGATCAAGAAGGTCACCGTCAACGGCAAGGAGGCCGGGGACGTGGACGCGGAGCGCGAGATCATCGAGCTGCGCCCGTCCGCCCCACTGCTTCGGATCACCGTGCAGTATTAACCGAGCAGCGCACGCCATCCTCTGACGCTGCAAAACGCCCTTGACGGAACACGCCTGCCTGTGGTATTCTCTCTGCGTACAAGCGAGCGCGGGATTCCATGTTATGCACAGGACACCGGTCAAGCTCCTGCTCCTCATCGCCCTCGTCCTTGCGGCGCACGCTCCCGGCGTGGCCGTGGCCGGCGCCAGCGGCAACGTGAAGCGCGGCCGTCATGTGACCGGCCGGCCGAGCACGGCGAGTGAGCGTGCCACCACCGTGCCCGCGCCGCCGGCCCTGCCCATTGACGACATCAAGGCAGTCAGCTTCACGGCGTGGTCGGAGTATGCATTCGCAAGCGACGACGCGTTACAGTCGCTGATCAACGCTCGGAACATCGGCTGCAATTGGATCGCCATCTGCGTCTGGGAGTTCCAGGAGGACATTTACGCCACGCAGATCGCGCCTGATTATGCATTATATTCCGCGCGGCCCGAATCGGTCATGCAAGCGATTGCGTGGTGCCATCAACTCGGCCTGAACGTGA
>CAZJXV010000252.1:3201-6335 GCA_964550015.1 uncultured Verrucomicrobiota bacterium | reverse complement strand
CGGAATCCGGGCATTCCGATACGAGCCTATGGTTGTACTTGAGCGGCTGGAGGTTCGCCCCCGACGCCGAGCATCTGGCGAGATCCACGAGTTCTCTGAGCGTTTCTGTCTCGACGCGGTGCTTCTCATGGAACCGCCGGTAGCTCCTGTTGCGCAAGACGAGTTCCTTGATCATCCTAGTCTCCCGGGCGCTCGGCAGGCGCCTCGTTCGGTGTCTCCCCATCTTTTCCGTCAGGTTCCTGATCGCCGGCTCGCGCCGTCTCCCATACCCCCTCGATCGGCCGGCCGCAGTGCTTGCAGGCGCCGTTCGTGATGTCGTTGCGGATCACGAAGAAGCCGCGGCGCTCGACGAGGAGCTCGCGGCACTTGGGGCAGTAGGTGTTTGCCGAGCCGGGCACCTCGTCTAGGGCGACGTTGCCGACGTAGACGTAGTGCATCCCGGCGTTGAGGGCCACCTCGCGCGCGGCGCGCAGCGTGGCGACAGGCGTAGGCGGCAGGTGACTGAGCTTGTGCTGGGGCATGAATCGCGAGAAGTGCATCGGGTGGCCGGGGCCGATCTCTTTGATAAGCCAGCGGCACATGCGCTCGATCATGCGCATGTCGTCGAGGTAGGTGGGGACGAGGAGCGTGGTGACCTCGAACCAGACGCCCTTGTCGCGCAGTGTCCGGAGCGTGTTGAGGATCGGCTTCAGGTGGCCGGCGTTGAGCCGGTTGTAGATCTCTTCGTCATAGCTCTTGAGGTCCACGTTCGCCGCGTCAATGACCTTGCAGAGCTGCTCAAGTGGTTTCCGGTTGATGTAGCCGTTGCTGACCCAGACGTTCTTGAGGCCGTGCTCGTGCGCAAGCATGCCGGTGTCGTACATGTACTCGTAAAACGCGACGGGCTCGGAGTAGGTGTACGCGATGGAGGTGCAGCCGCTTTCCTTGGTCAGCTCGACGACCTTCTCGGGCGGCAAGTCGACGTTGACGACGTCCTCGGGCCGGCTCTGGGAGATTTCCCAGTTCTGGCAGTTGAGACAGCGCAGGTTGCAGCCGGCGGTGGCGATCGAGAACGCGCCGGTCTGCGGCAGGAAGTGCATGAGGGGCTTCTTCTCGATCGGGTCCACGTGCACGGCGCACGGGTTGCCGTAGGCGATGGTGTAGAGCGTGCCGTCCATGTTGACCTTGACCCGGCACGCGCTGCGGTCGCCCGGCGCAAGGATGCAGTTGTTGGGGCAGAGCTTGCAGTTGACGTTGCGACCGAGCTTGAGGTAGTGCATGGCCTCGCGCGACCACTTCCACAGCGTCTTGGGCGCGTCGCCCTTGAACACGCCGGTGAGGCGCTTGTCCCGGCCCGCCGAGGCGAAATAGCCCACGGCCGAGCCGACGGCGCTCAGACCGGCGAAGCCGAGGGCGCAGTACTTGATCGCGTCGCGGCGCGAGACCTTGCGCGGCGGCTGCCTGGGCGCCTCGTCGAGGGTTTCAATGTTGCCGGGTTTGTCGCTCACTTGACCTGCTGCAGGATCTCTCGCAGAGGCGCAGAGCTCGCAGAGAGGATATGTCGTTCGATCGGGTCTCTGCGTGCTCTGCGCCTCTGCGAGAGGATTCCTTTATCGTTCACTTGATCCAGCCCCAGCGGCGGAAGGACAGGTACCAGGTGATGGTCGCATGTACCAGGAAGAGGCCGATGACGGGCCACCTGAGCGTGGTGTGAATGCGCCACCCGGTCTCGGGTGAGAACAACCTGTCGAAGCCGTACCGGCCGGTCATCGCGAGGCCCGACATGATGAGCAGCGCGACGACGAAGAACAGGATGTAGCCGGAAATCCTCGTCGTCTTGTACAGGTACCAGTTCACCGAGTGTTTCGCCATGGGTCTTTCCTCAGGATCTCGCGGCTAGAGTTCGACGGAAATCGATGAAATCCTCTTGCGGTGCCCGTGCTCATCTTGCTTGACGAAGGCAAAGTTGGCCGACTCTACTGCGGCCCCGCGCGGCTCTTCGGTTCTGTTGAGGTGTTGCGCCAGCACAACAACGTACCTAGCTGTGTCGAAAGGTCGATCCGCCGTGGCGAAGTCGAGAAAGACGTTGTATTGATCGTCGCGAGGCTCCCCAAGGACAAGCTCTATGAAGCTCATGTCGTCGTACAGGGGATAGAGCATCCCGTACTCAGGCAAGACCATGCTCTCACGCCCCTTCGGGCCCAGCGAATACTCTATCGATCTGACAACGATGTTCTCATACAGAGCTTGCGCAATGTCATCCCAATCATCGTAAGCGTCTGGCTCGCGCCAGGCAATCTTCGCTCTTTCCATGCATGGTACGAGTGAGCGAAGCGAATCACGGAATACGTGCATCAGTTCGTTCACGGATGTTGTCCATTTGCCGGGGTTCGACATCACCAACCTCCGAGACATGGATTTGCAGGGCAGGTCACCGAGCTACTGGAATGTTCCGCCTTTGGACGTCAGTAGGATGACGGCGCTAATCAAGTTCAGGCCTCCGACGAGGAGACAAACGGTTGTCAGGCCAAGGACGGGCAGCAGGATGGCGCCGACGAGGGCGGCGCCGACGCATGCACCCACCAAGTCCGAATTGTACAACGCGGCGGCGGTTCGCGCAACCCCACGGAACCAGAGTCGGCTCGCGACGGGGAACTCCGCGCCGACGAGACCACCCAGGATGACCATAACGATCGGGAACCCGAGCTGTGCGACGAGGGCGCCGGCGACGCTGCGGGCGAGGATGAAAAAGAGCGGCAACGCGCACGAGAACGCCACAACGAGGAGCTCGAGAGCAATAAGCGTGCGGCGCGAGACGAGCCGGCGCCAGCGGTTCATCGCGGTCGCACCCAGCGCGGCGCCTACCATGAACATGGTGATGATGACGCCGAGCTGGTGGTAGGCGTAGCCGTAGAGGACCTGGAAGGCGATGATGACGACGACCTCGAGGCCGGCGGCGGCGAAGCCGGTGGTGAAGATCGCCAGCGGGACGGGCTTGAGGCGCGCGAGGTACACGACGAGGGCGGCCCCGACGACGACGGCGAAGACGCCGAGACGCACGCGGTACTCTGAGAGCCAGTGGCGGATGGCATAGAGGTAGCAGACGGGCGCGAAGTCGCGGTTGATGGGCGCGGATTCAGCGGCCGCCTCGACGG
>CAZJXV010000252.1:0-3191 GCA_964550015.1 uncultured Verrucomicrobiota bacterium | reverse complement strand
GGCGCGTCGTCTCGACGCGCTCGGGGTTCAACAGGTCGGGTAGGAAGTACTCGTTGATGTAACGGTTCTCGACGCCGCGCGCGTCGAGGCGCGAGGCGAGCTCTTGCGGGTTGGTGGTCAGCGGCGCGTCGGAGGCGAGGAAGAGGTGCGTCTCGCCCGGGACGATGGCGATCGAGTCGAACGATTCGCTGAGCGTCGTGTAGAGGCTCGCGTTGAGCTTTGCGAGGACGCCGCCGAGGTAGTTGGCCGAGCCTTTCATGGGCACGCACACGACGGCGCCAGGCATGCAGCGTTGCTTGAGCTCGGCGAAGAACTCGCGTGTGAAGAAGCGGTTGATCTGCGCGGTGTCGGGCGTCGGCAGGTCGAGGATGATGACGTCGTAGGTCTGGCGCGTCGAGCGGACGTAGAGTCGCCCGTCCATGGTGATGGCGCGGACGCGAGGGTCGTCGAGGTTGTGGGTGTATTCCTTTCCGAGCCGGATGACGAGCGGATCGAGCTCGACGTAGTCCACGCGCTCGACCCTGCGGTGCTTGAGGACCTCGGTGGTCGTGCCGGCGACGCCGCCGCTAATGAGGAGCACGCGGCGCGGGGCGGGGTGTTGGGCCATGGCGAAGTGCACGGCGCGTTCGTTGGCCATATCGTTCTGGGTGTAAAAGAGGAGCGTGCCGCTCTGGTAGAACTGGAGCTGATCGGCAACGCGGGTGACGACGACGCTGCCGTAGCGCGATTCGCGGCGCTCGACGACGTCCTCGCCGCGGTAGAGCCAGCGCGTTGTCGCGAGGTCGGGCCGCGTGGCGATGGCGGCGACGGCGACGGTAATCCCGGCTACGACCGGGACGGCGACGGTCCATTTCGGCCTTGCGTGCAGGGCCACGGCGGCCGCGCAGGCGAGGTTAAGCGCGCACGGGACGTAGAGGCTCTTGAACGTGGTGAGCACGTACACGAGCACGAAGGCGAACAGGCAGCCGCCGAGGATGTCGCCGAGTGCGTCCAGCACGTAGATGCGGCCCGGGGCGCGGCGCTTGTCGTCGAGTTGGAGGAGCGTGGCCGCGAAGGTGAGGACGAAGCCCGCGACGAGGCAGTAGGGCAGCAGCAGCAGGAAGGTGGACGAGACGATGCGGGCGAAGCCGATGGCCTCGCCGCGAATGAACACGACGTTGCGCAGGCCGCGGATCAGCACGACGTGCGCGAGCGGCATCAGCGCCACGAATACCTGCAGCCCGGCGAGCCACGCGAGCGGCCGGCGGAAGCGCTCCGAGAGCTTGCCGAGCGCCGAGCCGACGCCGGTGAGCAGGAGCCAGTTGGCGAGGACGATGCCGACGACGAGCTCGTTGCCGGCGAAGGTGCCGAGCAGCTCGCGCATCACGGTGAGCTGCGCGATGATGGATGAGACGCCGAGCGCCGTGATCGAAATGAACACGAGCGCGTTGCGGCGCGTGCGGAAGATGCCGTTCGTCATTCGGTCGGCTGGTCCCGCTCCTCCTCGAAGACCTGGGCGTGATAGATGAAGATGCGTGCCGACGGGTCTTTCCAGGCGTCGGCGCGCAGGCCCGCCTTTATGCTCAGTAGTGACAGGAACTCGTCTTTGTCGGGTAACTGCTCCCACACCTGCGGCAGGTACGTGGACGTGCGCGATCCCACGACGAGGTATACGCCGTCCTTGCCCGGTTCGAGCTTCTTGAGCAGGTCGGCGGGCGAGGCCGCCTGGAGGCGCTCAGGCACGCTGAGCACGCTGACCTCGACGTGAATCATGTCGAGCTCCGCCTTCGTGACCGGCAGGAAACGGGGGTCGCGTCGCGCGGCGGCGGCTGCGTTCTCGATGACGCTCCGGTACAGCGGATCGTAGGGCAGGATGTGGCCGATGCAGCCTCGGAGCTCGCCGTGCTCGGTAAGCGTCACGAAGGCGCCGCTGGGCCGGCGGAGCTTCTCGGACAGCTCGGTCTCGTCGGGCGCCGGCGGCTCCTCGCGCTTGACCGCGGCCTCGAGCGAAGCCCGAGCGAGCTCGAGCAGCGTTTGCTGCTCGTCCTCGTCAAGCGGCTCCGCGCTGCGCTCGGGCGGCACGAACGGCTCGTCCTCCTCGGTAAACGCGACGGCGCAGTAGCCGACGACGCGATCTTTCTCGCCGGCGGTGTCACCGCTGTTGCGGGCGTCGAGGACGTGGGGGTGCCATCCCCTGTCGCGCGCGATGCGCAGCAACACGGCGACGGGGATCTTGCCGCACGCCTGGCAAAGCTGGAGCAGATCGGCATCGGCCTCGGCGATTGTCCGGACGGTGAAGGCGTCAATCTGGTTCGCCGTCTCGTACGGGAGGTAGTGGCTGAGGTCCGAGCTGGCGACGATCAGGGTCTGGTCGTCGAGGTGCTCGAGAATCGCGGCGGCGATCTCGTCGGCGTCGGCCTCGCCAATGAGGATGGGGACCAATTCGAAGTCGCCGAGCACGGTTTGGAGGAATGGGAGCTCGACCTCGATCGAGTGCTCGTCTTCGTGCGCCTGCGGCACGTCGGTGAAGGTCTTGCTTCTGCGCAGCGTGTCGGCCAGCGGCGAGAGCGGCACTGTGCCAAGGGGCGTCTCGTAGCCGGCGACGTTCGGGATCGAAGCGCCGCGCAGGGCGTAGCGATGGGTCGGCCCCATCACGATGACGGTCTTGTAGCGACGTCCCTGGATGGTTTTGAAGCTGTACGCGGCCGTGGGGCCGGAGTAGACGTAGCCGGCGTGCGGTGCGACAAGTCCTCGCACGTCCCTCAGCGCGGGCGGGGTTGCTGCGCCGAGGTACGTGTCAATCTCGGTCTTCAGCTCATCGGGTGATTCGGGGTAGAAGCCGCCGGCAACGGCCGGGGCCCGGGCCTCGCGTCTGGGTGCCGCCTCGTCGCCGAGCGGGCGGGCGGTCTCGTCGGGCGGGCGACGCCTGCCGCCCAGGCATAGCACGAGGACAAGTGCGGCGGCGATCAGGACGACCAGACCGACGACGGGCCCGATCCAGCGCTTGCCGTTCATGGGTCGTGCTCCTTCATCAGGACGTTTTTCCCTGCACGCTTCCCGCACGTCGCGCAATGAAGTATAGCATAGGGGCGCGCTGCGCTAAAGCTCAAGGCGTAGATCGGACGGACCCGCGGGGCCGTGTGGCGCGGCGGCGGGACGATTTCCTGTTGATGTTTCGGACTGTGGGCCTTAGAGTGACCGGCGTGTAGGCG
>CAZJXV010000251.1:0-6363 GCA_964550015.1 uncultured Verrucomicrobiota bacterium | reverse complement strand
ACCCAAACACAACACGCGCCCTGAAGAAATTACACAAAACTATGGACACCACCGCGTGACGGGCCACACGCGCAGGCCCGGCGCCCTCCGCCTCGTGCTTACTTGCGGAGGTGCGCGTTTGACAGATCGGGCGGCGGGCCGAGGGCGACCCGCCCTACATAACAAGAGCTCAACACAATCGCTGGCGGTGTAGGGCGGGTCGCCTAAGCCACCGAAGGCGGCCGCCCGCCGAAGCGCCGCAGGCGCGATAGAACCGTAATGAGAATTGCCGCAAGGAAACACTAGTTGGTCAACGTGCGCCAGTGGCGCGGGCTATGGCCCGTCAGCTCCTCGATCGTCTTGCCGGTTCCGAGTGTGCGCAGTGCCTTGACGGCGGCCCAGCGCACCTGGATGCGCTCGTCCTGGAGCAGTTGCTTGATCATGTCAATGGCCGGCTGCTTCGCCTCAAGGGCAACCGCCGCCGCCTGCTCGTCGGTGAACTCCTGCTCCTGGGCTTTCGCCTCCTCGCGCGCCTTGTTCACAGCGATCTGCGCGCACTTGTTGCCGAGCGTGGCGAGGTGGCCGGCCAGGCGTTCGCGCACGCTCCAATCGTGCGCTGTGACCTGCGCGGCGAGCTCAGCGCTGAAATCAATCTCGGCTCGCCCGGCCGCCCACGCCGCAGCGTCGGCATGGATGACCCAGTACGCGTCGCCGAACGCCTTGCGGATGGCCGCATCGAACGCGTCGGCCTGCACGGTCTCTTCAGCACTCCCCCACTCCGGCCGGCCGATGAACCGCTTTGCCGCGCGATAGGCGGAAAGCCGCGTGGAAGGCATCTCGTTGTCGG
The DNA here is from genome assembly GCA_964550015.1 of uncultured Verrucomicrobiota bacterium. GTDB lineage: Bacteria > Auribacterota > JABMQX01 > JAFGEW01 > JAFGEW01 > CAZJXV01. Next base: position 5,537 of record CAZJXV010000251.1, on the reverse strand, counting down.
TCGCAGCGAGCAGCCGCTCGAAGGCCAGGGCCGCGGCGTTCTTGGCGGCTTCGCGTCCGGCCTCGTCGTTCGCATCGGCGGGCATGTGGAGCCGATACTCGCCAAGCGCGTCGGCGGAACGGCGCCGGATGTAGGGCGAGGCGTTGGCGAGCCGCTGCGTCAGCGGCTCGATCCCGCGCACGTCGCCGATCTTCGCGAGCGCAAACCCGGCGTACTCGCCCACGCGCCAGTTCTCGTCGTCGAGCGCCTTGACAAGCGCGAGGACGGCCGGGTCCCACGTCGTGTTCAGGCCCGCCAGATCCACAGCCGCCTCGTTCCTGAGCTCAGCCTTGCGGAACTTGTTACGGACCGGCTCGAGCGCGCGCCGGTAGTGCTCGCGGGCAAACTCGCCGATGGCGAACGCCGCGTTGAGCCGCACGCTCGCATCGGCGTCGTCGAGCATGCCGACGATGTCGGGCAGCGCGTCGGTGTGCCTGTAGCGGTACAGGGCCGCAACCGCCTGGGCGCGCTTCCGCTCGTAGGGGCTCTTGAGCTGCGCCAGCAGCTCCTCCTTCGTCGGCGACGGCTCGATCACCAGTGTCGTGGTGTTGGAGGTCACCTCGCCTTGCCAGGCCCCCGCCCCGACGTCGTCATCGCCCCACCGGTCCTGGATATACTTGGCCGTGATCTGATACGTCCCCGCCGGGATGGTGCGCGAGCCCGTTACCTTCTCGAAGTAGCGTTTCAGGGTCTCATCGATGCGAATGCCGCCGCCCGAGTGCGGCGTCCACCGGGCACTCTCGCCCGGCTTCAGCTCGAAGAACTCGTTGAGCTTCGGCTCCTTCGGCGGGTCCTTCGGCAGCGGGTTCAGGACGAGCCAGCCGCCGTCCTGGTCCTCGAACAGGTCGGCGCCGGACTCGTTCACGAGGCGAATGGCGACGCGCGCCTCAGCCGGATATCGCGCCACGCGCCAGGCCGGGCCGATCTCGTGGGCGAGCCAGCCGTCGAGCAGGATCTGGTCGAGCTGGTTGGAGCCGATGTCGCGCGGCCTGACGATGAGCTGCAGGCCGCCCCTGCGCGGCGTGGAAAACGCCGGCGGTCTGTCGGCACCGCCGGGCCACTCCCGGGCGGGCGGCTGGTCGTACACGTCGCCGGGGCCGAACTTGCGGATGGCAAACTCGTCAATGTAGTGCGTGTACTTGTGCGCGTCAAACCACCACCCGGAGGCGAAGCCACGCGTATCGCCGAAGCTGACCTTCGCGACACGGTGCGGCTCGTTGCCGAGGTAGGCGTCGAGCAGCTCGTCGAGGTTGATCGTGATCTTGTGCCACCTCTTATCACTCGCGAAATCCACCGTCCCGATCTGGCGGCTGTAGTCCCACTGCTGCTCCCAGAGCCCGTGCAGGAGCACGCCGTACCGCTTCTGCCTGCGGTCGGTATCGAGGATGACGTGCAGCCCGAGGTTGGCGTCGCGCCCATCCGAGCGCATCCACCACTCGATGACCGGGTAGTCGTTCGTGTCGTACGTATACGTCGTGTGCGGCTTGCGCCGGCCCGCGGGCCAGAAGCGGTCCGTGCCGAACATCTGCACGTTGCCGTAGCGTGAGCCGCCGCTGTCGCGCACCCGCAGGCAGGTCGAGCCCTTGAACGCCACCGGCGTGCCGTCCTCCTCACTCGCTAGGACCACGTTATAGAGCCCCCACGCGTGGCCGAAGTCGGACGGGATCCCGTGCTCGAAGTCCTCGCGCACAAGCGCATCCCCCAGCGCCACCTGCACCTGGTGCGTGCCCTCGCTCGTGAGGCCGCGCGCGGCGCCGACGGCCGCCGTCGCGCGCAGAACGTACGTCGTGCTCGCCGCGTCCGGCGGGAGCGTGAGCGCGAACTCCAACTGGACCTCGTCGTCACGCGTGTCGAGCTTGAACGACTCCTTCGCGGGCGAGGCCTGCCACCCGTCGGGCAGGGCGAGCCGCACGGTGCCGCGTGCGCGCCGGTCGAGATTGTTGTGCACGACGACGTACGCCGTCGCGTGCGGCTGCGTGAAGAGCGAGCTGCCGTCAATGTTCAGCGTCACGTCCACGGCGTTGAAGACGTTGACGGGCAGCGGCCTCGTCTCCGTGCAGGTCTCGCCCTCCTTCGTATACGTCACGCCGGCCACGTAGGTGACGATGCCGGGCGCGAGGGCTTTGGTGTCAACCTCCGCTTCCATCGTGACGGCCTCGCCGGGCTTGAGCGACGGGAGCTCTCTCGTGCGCTCGTCGCGGTAGCGCGTCGTATCCGCGGTGTCGGTCGCCACCTGCTCGACGAGCCGGAGGCGGACGCCCTCGAGATCGGGCACCCCTTCCTCGCGGCCCTTGAGGTAGGCGGCCTCGACGCTGAGCATGAGCGGCTCGCCGCGGATGACGCGCGGCACGCTCGGCCACGCGCGCAGCGTGACGTCCCGGCCCTGGAGGTTAAGCAGGCCCACCTCGTTGCTCGGCAGCCGGTCGCCGAGCCACGTCTCGAAGACGACCGCCTGCTTGGTGTCGCGCAGGACATAGCCGATGATGCTGTCCTTGAGCGGGCGCGCATCGTCCACCTCGACGAGCTCGACGAACGGCTCGACCATGTCAATGCGCACAAAGAGCAGGTCGCGCGGCGCGCCGGTGACGGGGTGCGTGTAGCGGATGAGCGCGGTGGTCTCGATCGCCTGGTTCATCAGGTTGTTGAGCAGGAAGTCGTAGGCGTCGCGCTCAGGCGCCACGCGCGAGAGGATGCCGTCGAGGCCCGACACGTCAACAAACAGCGTCTTGTCCCACGTGCTGTGGTCCGGCCCGGCGACCGGGCGCGTCAGGTCGTGGCCGCCGTCAATGCGCACGCCCGGCTGGCCCAACAGCGCCTCGAAGTGCTGCTCGTTGAGTATCGGCAGCGCCCCCCACCAGTCGTCGGCCACCTCGCCCTCCCACGAGTAGTACGTCAGCGGCAGCGTGAACGGCTCGACGCACGGGCGCTCCGCGTCCACGCGCAGGACGGCCGGCTCGTCGAGGGGCGTGCCGGCGTCCAAGTCGTCGGGCTTCGCGGCCGAGACCTTCAGCCCAGGCAGGTCGTTGCGATCGCGATCGGTAAACTTCACGGAGAAGGTCCAACTGCGCGCGGCCTGGTCCATCTTCTGGACCAGCACGCGGTTCCAGCCCTTGCGAAGGTGGACGTTCCGCGACGCGCAGTCCTGGTACGTGCCCCGGCCGATGCGGAAGCACTCCTCGCCGTTGAGATACAGTTGGAACGGCTCGGGGCCGCCCGCCCAGATGACGGCGTCCTGCGCCTCGGGCGACCAGACGTACGTGTGCGCGTAGATGAAAACGTCCGTGCGCGGCACGGGGAAGTCGCCCTTGCTGCCGTCGCGCCGCAGGAACACCGAATCGAGCTCGCCGTCGTAGTGGCCGACGTTGTTGAGGTCGGCGCCCGGCTTGTGGAGGCGCCATGTCTTCCCCAGGAGCGTGTCCCCCTCGTCGGGCAGCAGCTGCACCTCGCTCTCGGGGAAGTTCAGCTCCTCCTCGCTCAGCGCCCGGCCCTGGATCTGGATGTTCGTCCAGGCCTGGTGGATGAAGTCGTCGGCGATTGCCTTGGGGTCGGGTCCCTCGAACTCGCCGCAGACGAGCCAGTCGAGGATGTAGCCGGCGTGGCGGTTCCTCGGCATGTTCGGCGCCGCCGTCTGGGACTCGCGGTGGTGCATCGTGCGCCACATGCGCGGGGTGATGATGTAGCGCTCGAAGTGGAGGTGGCTGCCGGCGTTGTAGTTGCCCGGCTCGTACTGGCCGGGCAAACCGTAATAGCCGAGCCACCACTTCATGCCCGCGATCTGGTGCAGCCACTCGTGCAGCATGATGTGCGAGATGTCGCTGATGCGCCGCCCAACCTCGCGCCCCGGCGCGAACTGCACGGTCGTCTGCCCGGCGTTGTAGCCCCAGTTGAAGCCGCCGAACGTCGAGCCGCGAGAGCGCGGCCGGATCGGCCCCGGAAACCACAGCCCGTTCATGCTATCGAACGACAGCGTATCGAGGCCCCGGCCGATGTCGTGGTCGGCGCCGGGCCAAAAGGCCGTGCCGCCCCGGTACTCAGCGGTGAACGGCTCGCCGGGATCGCGCCGGATGTTCTCGATGCGCAGGTTGCCGCGGCTGTAGGCGTATGCCTGCCGCATGTACGTGTCGTACGCTTCCTCGGCATAGAGCCTCTGGTTGAGGCTCATACCGCTGGTCTCAATGTACCGGGTGCCGTCGAGGTCCACGCGAACCATGTCCGCGGCCGTCGCCAGCGAGAACACGGCGGCCCAGTCGTTGGCCGCCTTCGGGTTGCGCCCGGCGATCCGCTCGAGCACGACGAGCTCGTCGTACTGGTCCAGCGTGCCGCCCTCGCCCGTGATGCGGCGATCCTGGATGTTGCCCCAGTCGTTGAGCCTGAGCGTCCACTCGCGCCACGGGATCGTCGCCTCGACGGGTCGCAACGCGGGCAGCTCTTCGCCCCACGTCGAGCCCTCGGCGTTCTCCGCCCCGGCCGGCTCAGCGGACTTCCCCCTGGGCTTCGGTGCAGACGGCACGCCCCCACCGGCGTCCGGCTGGCGGCATCCCGTCGTCAGGCACAGACTGATCGTGATGATAAGGATTGCGTAGAGACTCGCGCGCATTGTCCTCCTCCTTGGGCCGGCAGCCCCGATACGTGGCGTTGGAATGACCTCCTCCATCGGATGCAGAGGCCTTGTACCATAGGCGCGCACAGTGCTGATGTCAAATCGAAGTGGCAGGCGGCGGCTCCCGCCGCTGCCGTGACCAGAACCACGACGACAGGAGCATCAGAAAAGCAGGAGGCCGGCAAGCTTCGATGCCCGCCGGCCCCACTGCAATCTACACAGCGACGAGCTGTTCAGTCCGCGTCCTCGTCGTCCAAGTCGCCTTCGTCTTCCGTGTCGTCGTCCTCGTCCTCCCAGTCGTCGTCGTCCTCGTCGTCGTCGTCGTCCCAGTCGCCCTCGTCGTCGTCTTCGTCGTCCCAGTCGCCCTCATCCTCGTCCGCGACCTCCCAATCGCCCTCGTCTTCTTCTTCACCGACGTCCGGGGCCGGGGGGGTCGTGTCGTCCTGCGGCTTGTCCGTGTCGTCCTTCGGCGTCTTGCAGCCGCCGACAGCGAACGCCAGCGTAAACGCCAGGACTACGAAGAACACCAGAATTCGCTCACCCATCGTACACTCCTTTTCGTTCAGTTCGTTTGGACGGCCCACGAGCCGCCTGCCAAATCGGCGGCAATGATAGCCTGCGGCGTCCCTTGCGCAAGCACTACTCTCAGCTATTTCGACCCGGGCGGCGAGCGGGGAAATCCGGGCATCAAGAAGCCAACGCCGGGACGTGCGCCGCGAGCGTGGGGGACACGCGATTGCCATGCCCCGGAACATGCGCGGACAGCGGAGCCGGAGAGGCCCGCGCGACAGAGCCCTTGGCGCAGTGCATGATGTGCAACGCCGCGGGCTTCAGTGAAAGACACATGCTAGTGTACTGCGTCATAAATCACTTGACATATAGTTGGGGGTTTGCCATG
>CAZJXV010000250.1:0-6373 GCA_964550015.1 uncultured Verrucomicrobiota bacterium | reverse complement strand
GGACGTGCCGCTCAAGGTCGTGCTGCCCCTCCTGCTCGTCGCGTTTGCGGCTGCGATGGTCTTCGCGCTGTGGACGTACCGGCGCGCGCGCCGCGTGGTCCAGCCGGTGTGGTACTCGACGCTCATCGCGCTGCGGTGCCTCGCGGTGCTCGTCCTGTTCCTGTGCGTGCTCAAGCCGGTGGTCGTCGCGCCGGAGGAGGCGCCGCGCCGCGGGCGCGTGGCCGTCTTCCTCGACAACACGGGCAGCATGGCGCGGACGAAGGACTCGCTCGGCGGCGCGCGGCTCGACGCGGCCAAGGAGTTCCTGTTCGGCTCGGGCGACGTGCTCGGCGGCGTGCGCCGCCGCTTTCATGTCAACCTCTACGCCTTCGGGGAGGCGGCGACACCGCTCAAGAATGCCAGGGAGCTCGGCGAGCCGGAGGACGTGACCAACCTCGGCGACGTGCTCGACACGGTCGAGGCGCTCGCGGCGGCCGGCGGTCTCGACGCGGCCGTCATCGTCTCCGACGGCGTCCACACCGCGGGCGAGGAGGGCCCGCTGCTTGCGCGCGCCCTCAGCGTGCCTACGTACTGCGTCGGCGTGGGCGAGAAAGGCTCGGCGGCCGGTGCGGCGCCTGACGTGGCGGTCACCGAGGTTGTAGCCAAGCGCACGATGTATGCGGGCACGCGCACGACGATCAACTTCACGGTCGCCAAGCAGAACGTGCCGCGCGGCGAGGTGCGCGTCGTCGCCACCGACGGCACGAGCGCTATCGGCGAGACGACCGTCGAGCTCTCGGGCGCTGAGGGCACCGAGCGCTTCTCGATGGAGGTCACGCCGCGCGAGACCGGCCCAAGGCGTTTCACGCTCACGGCGACGAAGCTTTCCGGTGAGAAGATCGTCGCCAACAACAGCCGCTACTTCTCCGCGGCGGTCAAGGACCCGGACCTCAAGGTGCTGTACTTCGAGGGCCGGCCGCGGTGGGAGTTCAAGTACCTGCGCCGGACGATGGAGGAGACGCCCAACCTGCGGCTGGTCTCGGTGGTGCGCACCGCCACCGAATCCTTCTACGTGCAGGGCGGCGAAACCGACCTCGACTTCAGCGCCGGCCTGCCCAAGGAGCTCAGGACGCTGAAGGAATTCAACGTTATCGTCCTCGGCGCGGGAGGGACGGAGATTCTCTCGACGGCCGACGTTGCCAACCTCGCCGCATACATCGAAGGCGGCAAGGGCCTTATCGTGCTCGGCACGGAGGACCTGGCGTCCTTCAAGGGCACCCCGCTCGAGAAGGCGCTGCCGCTGCATCTCGAGAAAGGCCGCACGCCGGAGCGGTTCGAGCTGGCCGTCACGCCCGAGGGCGCACGCCACCCGGTGCTCGCGGGCGTGGCCGAGAAGCTGAAGGACGACGCGGCGCTGCGCACGCTGCAAGGCCGTGTGCTGACGGGCCGCCAGCGCGGCGGCGCCACCGTCCTCGCCACGGCTCGACCGAGCTCGCCGAGATCCGACGGGACGGATCCCGTCCTCGCCGGGCAAAGCCCGGTCATAGCTGTTCAGAACTACGGCAAGGGCCGCTGCCTGCTCATCACGGCGGACAACACGTGGCGCTGGTACCTGCACCTGCAGCAGCGCGGCTACGAATCGCTCTACGCCACGTTCTGGCTGCAGGCGGTGCGTTGGGCCGCCGAGATCGAGCCCGGCGAAAAGGCCAAAGCCTTCCCGATCGCCGCCTGGACCGACAAGGACTACTACGACCCCGGCGACGAGGTCGAGGTCACGCTCGAGACCGAGGAGGCGATTGACAAGGTCGCTGCCGTTCTCAAGCGCGGCGGCGAGGAGGTCGGTCCGCTGCAGTGGCGCGCACGCGACGACCGGCCCAACACCTACACGGCTACCCTCCAGCCGGCCGACGTGGACGAGTACGAGATCGCCGTCCGATACGGCGCCGAGGGCCGCTCGCTGCACTTCGCCGTCGGCGACCCGCTGCTCGAGCTCACCGACACCGGCCTCAACGAGAATCTTTTGAAGGGAATCGCGCTGCGGAGCGGCGGCCGGTACTTCGACCTGACCCAGGGCACGGACCTCGTCGAGGCGCTCAAGCGCCCGACACGCCAACCGCTCGCGGCGCGCGCCGAGATCGGCATCTGGGACACGCCGTGGCCCTTCCTCGTCTTCATCGCCCTCTGTTCCGCCGAGTGGTTCATCCGTCGCTGGAAGCAACTGACGTAAGAGGAGTCTCTCGCAGAGGCGCAGAGATCGCAGAGGAAAGACTCGGGCTCTGCACGCTCTGCAGCTCTGCGAGAGAAGTGGTTCTCATGGCTCCCTTCAACTGCTATGCTTTCGCTTGGATCTTCCTGGGCACGGCGTGTGATGATTCTGGTGGTTGACATTGGAAACACGAAGACGGCGGCCGGGTTGGTCGAGGGCACGGACGTGCGTGCCCGCGCGAGCGCGCCGACGGATGCGAAGGCCGCGGTGCGGGCGATCTGGGCCGAGCTGCGGAAGGCGCTTGGCGGGAAGCCGAGCGTCGAGGGCGCGATCGTGTGCTCGGTGGTTCCCAAGGCGACTGCCCCGGCGATGGCGGCCATCCGGGATCTGGCGGGCGTCGAGCCGGTCGAGTTCACGGCGGCAACGGCGATCGGCATCACGAACCGGTACGAGCCGCCCGGCGACGTGGGCGCCGACCGGCTGGCGAACGCCTACGCGGCCTGGAAGCTCTACGGCTTGCCGGCCATCATCGTGGACATCGGCACGGCGCTCACGATTGACTGCATCAACGCCGAGGCCGAGTACCTCGGCGGGGTGATCGCGCCCGGCATCGGGATCTCGCTCGACGCCCTGCACAGCCGGACGGCCTTGCTGCCGAAGGTCAAGCTCGAGCCGCCGCCCCGCGTGCTCGGCACCACGACCGTCACCTCGATCCAGTCGGGCATTACGCGCGGGCATACCGTGATGATCGCCTCGCTCGTCGAGGCACTGCGCGAGGAGCTCGGCTTCGGCCCGGATGCGCACGTCGTCATCACCGGCGGTTACACGGCGGTGCTTGGACCACACCTGCGGCCCATCTCGGCGTTGATTGATCCCGACCTGACTTTGAAGGGGTTAGCCCTGATCCACGAGGCACTGGCGGGGAAGGCGTAGATCTGCGCAGCTCCACGCGCCGGCCTGCCCGTCACTGCGCCGGCCGTAAGTAACCCATCTGCACTCGACGAAAGGGCACGTTTTTTGCCCGGGTCCACGAAACCCTCAACGTGCGGGCGGCGTTGTAGATAGCGAGGCTGACAAGCCAACGCAGCAATCCTGCTCGACATGGCGTCGAGCGGGACATGAGCAGGGCCGCTCCCCGGGCGGGAGCGGCCCTCGCACTTGACGCAGGCAGCGCGCGCCCTAACGCATCCTCAGGATGTGCGCGCTGTCACGACCTTCAACTGCCGTGCCACTGTATTCCTCCTTTAGATTCCCGGTCAGAACCAGGGGTATCGTTTGCCCCGCGACCTCGCGAAGGTCCAGGGTCTCGATTAGCGCGCGCGTTCGGAACTTCAGCAGCAGGTCCGGGCGCCCGTCGCCGTCGAGGTCGTGGTGGTTGGCGGGGCTTCCATCGAAGGGCGAACCGACATCTTCATAACGCCAGCGGACCGGAGCCACTCCTTCTGCGATTCCTGCCCGGCCGAGCCGGATGGTATCCGGGTCAATGCGTGTCACGTCAAGCTCCTCGGTCCCTAGGACCGCGACGGGCAGCACGCCCTTGCTTTTCACGTTGACCGGGTTCCGCTCGGAACCGGGCTTGATGTCAACGAGCACCGGGACAAGCACTGCGGCGGGGTAGGTGACGTCGAACTCGACGCCGCCGACCAACTCGCCCGGGCTGGCGAATCCAAACAGCGGGTGCTCGCCGATGAGGCCCCCGTGCCCCTTCAGCTCGACGAGCGGCGGCCCGGCGGGCTGGTCCGGCGCCTGGGTGCCGGGGGGGAAGGCATAGACGGGGTACTCGTCCGTCACGCCCCCGTGCATGACCTCCAGCGCCGCCTCGAACCGCCAGAAGATCGTCGCGTCGTTCGACGGTTCCATGTTGCCCATCGGCCACTGGAACTCGACGAGCGCTTGCTCAACGGCTCCGATCACTTCGTCGAACGAGCGTCCGCCCCAGTAGCGGGGCACCTGGTCGCCCGGTTCGAGGAACCAGAAGCTCATCGCGCCTTTGCCCATCGTGCCGCCCGACATCGGGTGCAGTGGCGGGAGCTGATCGGCCGCGTTGGTGACCACGATCCTCGGCAGGGTGAGGATGAACGGGAAGTACTCGTCGGCGCCCATGTCGGCTGTCGCTGTCCCGTCGGAATCGCCGTCGATGACCCGTGGCTCGTTCTCGAAGTCCGTCGGCGGGAGCTCAGGCGCGCCGTTCATGCCGGCGTCAATGCACGGCGAACTCGCCTCAAGGTGGAAGTTCGCGCTCAGAAGCGGATCCGCATTGATGTTGCTGCCCGTCAAGAGGTTGTCCCCGTGGAGCACGTAATAGTCACCCACGTCGTTGTTATAGATCTTGACAACCGGGCGGAAGCGAGGCACGGCGCCGGCTTGGCCGTCCTGCACCCACAGGTCGGCGGCCCCGTCGGCAACGTTGCCCCACATGATGTTGTTGAACACGTAGGCGGCCCCGGCGCCCGGCGTGTTGAGAAAGAGCCGGACGCCGCCTCCGGCCGCCCCCCCGGCCGAGCTGAAAGCCGAGTTGCCCGTGATCGTGTTGTTCGTAAGCAGGATCGTTCCGTCGGGCCCGGACGTGATGTTGACGCCGCCACCGTCGGCCATGGCCACCGCAGTCACCGCGTTGTAGGCGATCACGTTGTTCCACAGCCTGATGAACGTTTCACCCGTCGAGACGATCCGCACGCCCGCGCCGAGCCCGCCGGCCGTGTTCGTATGGAACACGTTTGACGCAAGCGTGATTGGCCCCCCGAAGTCGGTGTCCGCATACAGCGCGCCGCCCATGACGTCGGCGTGGTTGGCGTAGAAGCGATTCGTCTTCACGTCGATATGGCCGGTGACCGTCGTCGCGTAGAGTCCGCCGCCCTGGCCCATGAAGCCGCCGCCGCCGAGCGCGATGTTGTTCTCGAACGTGCTGCGCTGCACGAGAACGAGGTCGCCCTTGAGGTACGCGCCGCCGGCGTCGGCCGCCGTGTTGTCGTTCACCCAGCCGCCTGCGAGGGACGCCGTCCCGTTCAACGACACCGCATAGAGGCCACCGCCCATGCTCGACGGGGCGTCGTTGCCGGTAAACGTGTTCGCGTTGAACGAGAGCGTGCTGTACGAGGACTGTGCAAAGACGCCTCCCCCGTCCCATCCCGACGAGTTGTTGTGGATCGTGTTGCTCGTGAAGTACATCGGCGCGTGCTCGGACCACGCGCAGACACCACCCCCGAACATCCCAGCAGCGTTGAGCAGGACGGTGCAGTCCGTCAGCGTCAGCATGCCGCTCGTGGACCGGGCCCAGAGGCCGCCGCCGTCGTACCCGGCGGAGTTGTCGTAGAACGAGCAGTTCATCACGGTGATGAGGCCGACCTCGGACCGGAGGTACGCGCCGCCGCCGTTGGCGACGGCGCCGTTGTCGCCGAAACCGCAGTCCTCGACGGTGATCTCGGCGCTCGTCGTGCGTACGCAGAGCCCGCCCCCGCCATGGTTCGCTGAGGCCGAGTCGCCGTACAGGAAAGCAATCCCCGTAATCGTCACGTTCGCCTGCGTGTCAACGATGGCCGACAGGTTGATGAGCAGGTTCGGGCTGCCGTTGGCGATAGTCGTGGTAGCGGCCCCCTCGCCGGCGATCGTCAGTGCGAAGTTCTCGGACGAATCCGGGAAGTAGGTGAGCATGTTGATGCCCGTGGTCGTCAAGTTGTAGTAGCCGGCAGCCACGTTGATCGTGTCGTGCTCGCCGTTGGCCGCAGCCACCCCCAGCGCCCACTGGAATCCGCCGGGGTCTGACACGTCGAATACCTCCGCCTTGCCACTCGACGCCGCGCCAAGTGTGGCGAGCACCGCGGCCACCAGCATGACCCGTATTGTGCCACTCATTGTGGGTCCCCCTTGTTTTCTTCATCCAGGTGAATGCACACTCCCGGCGTCCTCAATGGGCGGTGACGGCGGCATGAACCGGTGCCAGCCCTCGCGGCCTTGGGAGCCCGGCTTAGCCCTGCTGTCCCCCCGCGCCTCGGCCACGCTGGACGAGATGCGGAGCCGGGTGACCTCCACCTTAACTCCCTTCTAATACTACATCTTGACGGCGAGCATGTCAAGCAATTTGTTCCGTTCTTTTGCGCTTCGTCCCCGGCGAGCGGCGGCCTGCGGGAGGTGTACGGGTGGAGTACCAAAGATTGTGTAATTTCGCGGGCCGGTATAGGAATGGGTGTG
>CAZJXV010000249.1:0-6443 GCA_964550015.1 uncultured Verrucomicrobiota bacterium | reverse complement strand
GCTCCTCGCTCAGCGTCAACGAGAACGCCACCACCTTCGTGCCCTCGGGATACGTCTGGTAGCTGACGTGGTGGAAGACCTTGTTCGCCTGCAGCTCGCCCGGCATGTCGCGGTAGCCGATGACGCCGGTGTCCACCACCTTCTTGTCGTCCAAAAAGACCTGGAACGCGATGCTGCCGCGCCAGAACGATGCCCGGCGCGCCTCGTCGTCGAGACCGACCTCCGCCTCGAACTTCGCAAACGTCCCCGTGATCTCGTAGACGTGCTCGGCGGGGCTGTGGCTGCCGAGCCCCTTCGTGTAGCTCTTGCCGTCAATGCTCAGCGGGTTGCCGTCGCACGTTGTGTCCAGGCCGAGTTTGCCCCAGCCCTGTTTCGTCGAGACAAGCCGCACGCCCTCGGTCTCGCCGGTCACGTCGCTCAGGTACACGACGCCCCCGTCCGCGCGCACCAGCCTCGCCTCGGCCCAGTCCGCGTGGTCGAGACCGTACCCGTTGCCGCCGTCCGTCACGACGAGCTTCAGGCGTTTCGCGCCGCCAAGGGCCACGCTGACCGGGTGCGGCTTGAGGTCCTCCGCCCGCTGCCGCGTGATCTCCGGGTCCTGCGTCACGACCACCTTGCACGAGCGTTGGTACGCGATCGGCCAATAACTGTAGAAGCCCCCGCTCGACGTCGCCGTGATCGGCGGGCGGAACGGCGGCACCTTCCCTTCGAAGAGCTCCTTGAACAGGCAGCTCAGCGCCGGCTCCGGCTTCCCGTCGAGGTAAATCTTGAGCTGTCCCTGCGCGTTCGCCGACCAGATCCGCGTGATGACGCCGGGCCCGTTCATCTCCGCGAGCACGTACTCGTCGCCGTCTACACGCAGGTAATTGCCGCAGTCATTCCCCCGCCCCGTCGGGTCCGTGCTCGAGAACATCCGCGCCCGTGCCCCGTCGTAGAGCACCGGCAGCCCATCGAGGTCAATCAACGCGAGCAGTTGCCCGGGCCGCACCGGCTCCGGCCTGTCAGCAGCTTCCGACGCGCCGCCGCACCCGGCCGCGCACACGACAACGGCTGCGAGCACCAACACCATCGTCTTCGACATCGAGACCCCCTCCATATGTGTCCGCAAACAGATGCCTTTCCGGCCGACTACCCTACACCCCCGCAGCCCGTGAATCAACACCGCACGCATGGCGCCTGCGCGCCGAACCCGGTTGCGGCCCCCTGCGCCCGGTGATATAGTCCCGTCGTTCCCGAGCCACCCACGCGGTCTGCGAAGGAGACGGCTTATGGAGGACGCGCTGCGGTACGCCGTCCTGATCCCGTGCCTGAACGAAGAGGCTACCATCCGCAAAGTCATCGAGGACTTCCGCGCCGTCCTCCCCGAGGCCGACATCTACGTCTTCGACAACAACTCCACCGACCGCACCCCCGAGATCGCGCGCGACGCCGGCGCCCTCGTTGAGCGCGAGACCCGCCAGGGCAAGGGCAACGTCGTCCGTGCCATGTTCGAAAAGATCGAGGCGGACATTTACGTCCTCGTTGACGGCGACGACACCTACCCCGCCGAGGTCCTGCCGTCGCTCCTCGAGCCCGTCGTCAACGGCGAGGCCGACGTGGCCGTCGGCTCCCGCACCGAGCAGGCGGCCCGCCGCAGCATCAGGCCCGTCAACCGCCTCGGCAACCGCTGGATCGGCGGCCTCTTCAACGCCTGCTTCCGAACGAAGTTCCGCGACCTGCTCTCGGGCTATCGCGTCATGACCCGCGACTTCGTCAAGAACGTCCCCGTCATCACCGGCGGCTTCGACGTCGAGACCGGCCTCGCCATCCAGTCCGTCGTCAACGGCTACGTCGTCAGGGAAATCCCCATTCCCTATCGCGAACGCCCGGAGGGCTCGGTCACCAAGCTCAAGCCGCTCGCCGACGGCGTCCGAATCGTCAAGACGATGCTGGGCGCGGTCATTGACTTCCGCCCCATGTGGCTGTTCACCATCGTGACAGCCCTGCTGCTCGCCGTGGCCGTCGGCTTCGGAATCAGCGCCCTGCTCGTCGAGTCCGCATCGAGCGCGTTGCTCCTGACGATCTTCCTCTGCTTCTTCGCGCTGCTGGCCGCGCTCTCGGCCTCGCTGGGCATCGTGCTGAAGGTCGTCAACATCAAACACCTCGAGCACATGAGCGTGTGGCGCAAGCGCGCCGGCCCGGCCAACACCCCCGAGGCGCGCATACGCCGCCGCACCCGCGACGCGTAGCAGCGCCGGCCGATTCCATGGAGCCCACTCGAACACCAGCCAGAACCGCGCGGCACGCGCTGGAGTACCTCGCACTCTTCGGCGTGCTGGCCGTCGTGATTCTCCTCGTCGTCCACCCGTGGATCGCCCACTTCGCCGACGGCCTCCCCGCGCACTGGGACCCGCCGAACCACACCACCCGCCTGTGCTGGAACGCCGACCGCATCCTGCACGGCCGGCTCTGGGCCCCCGACTACAACTGCAACTACTTCTACCCCCACGCCTACACCCTCGCCTTCGACGAACCGTTCTGGCCGCCGTCCTTCGTCTCGGCCGGCGTCTACGGCCTCTCGCGCGACCCGATCCTGACCTGGAACGTGACCGCCCTCTTCGTCTGGGCGCTCTCGGGCGTCACGATGTACGCCTTTCTGCGCGAGCTGCCCGTCTCGCGCGGCGTCGCCTACCTCGGCGCGGCGGCCTTTTGCCTGATGCCGTACCGGCTCGCCTACTACGTCGAGCTCAACATGATCTGCTGCTTCGCTATCCCGCTCGTGTACCTGTTCCTCATCCGCTGGCTCCGCCGCCTCAGGTGGCTCGACGCCTTGCTGCTGGGTGTGTCGCTCTGGATCGCCGCCACAACGTGCCTCTATTACACGATCGTGATGACCGTGCCGATGCCGTTCATCCTTGTTGGCTTTCTCGCCAGGCGCCCCGCGATGCTGCGCCAACGCCGGTTCTATCTCACCGCCGCGCTCGGCGCCGGCGTCGCCGCGGCCCTCTGCGTCGCCACCCTCTACCCCTTCCTGCTCCTGCGCTACAGGGCCAACTACGTCCGCACCGTCGCCGAGCAGACCCTCCATTCCACCCAGCCGCTCGCCTACCTCCGCCCGAGCAAGGCCAGCCTCATTCATCGCTTCGCACCAAAGGCGGACCTCGGCGAGACCGTCGTCTTCCCGGGCATCACCGTCTGCGTGCTCGCGTGCCTCTACTGGCTCCGCGAGCGCATCGCCTTTCGTCGCTGGAAGGGCCTGACGATTCGCGCCCGCCTGCGCCAGGGCCTCTCCTACGCCCGCGCCCTGCTGTGGTTCGTCTTCGCCGCCCTCGTCATCTACGGCGCGTACCACACCCACACGTCGAGCTTCGCCGGCGTCAAGGGCCTCCTTGTGCCTGCCGTCAACCTCGTATTCTGGATCTCACTCGTTCTCCTCTTCATCCCGGCGGGCCCCGATGCCGACAGACCCGCCGCCGTGCTCGCCGGCCTCGCCGTCGGCGCGGTGGCGTGCTTCATCCTCAGCTTCGGCCCCCAAGTCGAGTTGGGGCACGGCCGCGACATCGTCGTCGCCGGCCAGGGCGCCATGGCGCGCCTCTACAAGATGGTCCCCTTCTTCAGCCTCATGCGCGTCACGACCCGCTTCAGCATCATCGTGCTCCTGTTCCTAATCACCGCCGGCTGCGTCGCCCTCGACGCTCTGTTGAAAAGAACGCCGCGCCTGCGTTGGCTCTGGGTCGTGCCGCTGGCGCTCATCCTCGTCGAGACCTATTCCCGCCCGTACGAGTTCTTCGAGCACCGCCAATGGCTCTCGTCTCCCGTGCAGCGTCACGTGCAGGAGCTCCCCGAAAGAATCAGCCTCGTCCAGGTGCCGTACGGTGAGCGGCTCCTCGACGGCCCGGCCATGATGTCAACCGCCAAGAACTTCCACTACCTTGTCAACGGACTCGCCGGCTTCATGCCGAAACAGCACCGGCACCTCGGCGGCCTCCTCTCCTCGGACAAGATGGAGGAAGGCGCCGCGTGGCTGCGCCGGCTCTGGCCCCCGGTCTACCTCGTCGTGGACCTCAAAGGCCTCGAATGGTACAGGCGCAATAATCCCGACTACCCGTTCACCGAAAACGACCTCGATCCTTACTGGGAGCTCGTCATGCGCGACGACCTCTTCGCGCTCTACCGCCTCCGCCCGCTCGACGAAACCCCGCCGCGCATCGTGCGACGCCTCCGCACCGACGTCCTGCGCCGCCACCCCCGACTACAGTTCGAGGCCCGCGCGCTTCAGGTCCCCGACGACGCCCGGGCCCAGATCCGCATCCAGGTCAACGATCACGACGTCGAGACACTTACCCTCGACGACGACTGGCGGGCCTTCGACGTACCCATCCCGCGCAACGCCACCGGAAACATCTACGGCGAGGAAGTGGCCCTGTGGATCGAGTTCGTCTTCGAGGACCGCACGGAACCTGCCGGCGCGGCAGGCGCGTGGGAAGTGCGTGAGCTCGACTTCGCCACTAGGTGAACCGGACCCGGCCGGCCTAGTACTTGCCTGCAGAAGCTCGCATTTGAGGGATCCGGCGGCGGGCGCAGGGGCACCCCCCCCTACATCATGAGCGCCAACAGAAGCGGCAGGGTTGTAGGGCGGGTGCCCCTGCGCCTGCCGAAGCGCCAAAGGCGCGATGAGAATCGCGTAAGCCGCGACAGGATCATAATCAGGATTTCCGCAGGCAAGCACTAGCTCCCGAACGGATAGTATGCGCGCTTCATGACTTCCGGATGGGCGTTGATCGTATCCTCACGCAGCCGCTCGAGCGGGCCCTTGACGGTCGCGATCCTCATCACCTTGTTCCGAATCGCTTCCGACTCGTGCACTGTCTCGATGAGCGGCCGCCAGATGCCCTCGCGACCCGTGATCCCCTTGACCACGATCCGCTTGCCCTTGTGCGTGATCGCCATCTCGGCCTTGTCGAAGATCAGCTCGTTCGGCTTGCGCCCGTTGACTGTGACGGCCGGATCGTCGTACAGCGCGAAGAGCACCGTGGCGCCTCCGTCGCGCGTATGGTCGAATGCGAAATCGAGCACCTCCTGCCGGACCCCCGCGCCGTCAACCACCACGTCGAACCCGTGTCCGTCGGTAAGCTCCGCAACGATGGCCTCGATGTCCGAATCGAGAGAGCTCACCGTGACATCCGCCTCGCCGAAGCCCCGGGAAAAGCCCCGGCGGTAGGCACTCACCTCGAGCGCGATGATCCTGATCGGCGCCTCGGCCAGCTCGCGCGCGAACAACTGCGTGAACAGCCCATGCGGTCCCGCGCCGATCACCGCAATCGTGCCGCGCAACCGCCCGGCCTGCTTGAGCCAGTGCGCGATGTAATAGTCGTTGCCCATCCCCTCCAGCAGCGACGGCCAGAACTCCGCGTGCAGCGGCCCGTCGGGCAGCACGTTGCAGCAGTAGTCGGGAACGGTCAGGTACTCGGCGTACGCGCCGGCAATGGCCGGCACTCGCTCGCCGCGCGCGTTGAACGGCCCCATGTAGCCGATCACGCCCTCGCCCGTATGGCCGTTGACGACGTAGTGCGACTCGCCCGCGATGCGGTCGCCCACCTTCACGCCCGTGGCGCCTGGGCCCAGCTCGACGACCTCGCCGTAGTACTCGTGACCCGCGATCGTGCCCTCGTGCACCTCCGGGTGGTCGCCCCGGAACAGGTGCTCGTCCGTGCCGCACACCGACACCCCGAGCACCTTCAGCAACACGAAGCCCTTCGCCGGCTCCGGCACCGGCACCTCGCGCCGGTAGATGTAGACCCCCTCGGGGTCCTTCTTCGTCTTCTCGTACACCCAGGCCTTCATTCGCTGCATGTCCGCACGCACGCCCTCCGCATGTTTCGCCGCGCCGCGTTACTTCCCGAACTTCTCGATGATTTCCTTCTTTCCCAGGCCAAGCACGCCGTGCTTCTTCCCGACCTTCTCGAACGCCGCCAGCCCGCGGTCGAGGTGTTCCTTCTCGTGCGCCGCCGAGAGCTGCGTGCGGATCCGCGCCTGGCCCTTCGGCACCACCGGAAAGAAGAACCCGACCACGTAGATCCCCTCCTGATACAGGTCCCGCGCCATCTCCTGCGCCAGCTTCGCGTTGTAGAGCATCACGGGCACGATCGGGCTCTCGCCCGCCTTCAGATCGAAGCCCAGCTCCGTGAGCCCCCGGCGCCAGTACGTCGCGTTCCACTCGAGCTTGTCGCGCCGTTCCGTCGTGCGCGAAATCAAGTCGAGCACCGCGTTCGCCGCCGCCACGATCACCGGCGGCATCGCATTCGAGAACAGGTACGGCCGCGCCCGCTGCCGGCACATCTCCACGATCTCCTTGCGCCCGCTCACGCACCCGCCCGAGGCGCCGCCGAGCGCCTTGCCCAGCGTCGTGGTGATCACGTCAATCTTGCCGAGCACGCCGCAGTGCTCGTGCACGCCCTTGCCGC
>CAZJXV010000248.1:0-6479 GCA_964550015.1 uncultured Verrucomicrobiota bacterium | reverse complement strand
CCAGCTCATGAGCTTGCTGTAGCCGGGCGCCTGCTGCATGACGTGTTCGAGGAAGATTTCGTGGATGGCCTCGCGGGCGGGGGCGAGGTTTTCCTGTTCGAGGCGCGGGCGGATGTTGGGGACGTCCTGGACGGCCATTTTCTTGCCGATGATGTCGCGCACGCCGGCGCGGGCGTCCACGTTGCCGGCGTAGATGACGGGCAGCTCGAAGCCGATGCCGAAGCGGGGCCGGGTGTCGGCGGCGAGCAGGGTGCCGGCCAGGTCGGCCAGGTGGGTTTTGGTGCCGCCGTCGGTGCCGCCGGCCATGAGGAACATGTCGGGGCGCAGGTGGCGGATGCGCTCGATGCGCTCGTGTTCCTTGCGGCCGTCGTCCACGGCGAGGGTGTCGATGACGATGGCGCCGGCGCCCAGGGCGGCGCGTTCGGCGCTCTCGGCGGTCATGGCTTTGATGACGCCGGCGACGCACATCTGGAGGCCGCCGCCGGCGCTGGAGGTGGACAGGAACAGGTCCACGCCCTGGTCGGGCCCGCGCTTGGGGCAGATGAGGGTGTCGCCGTCGAGCAGGGCGCGGCCGGTGAGCTCCTGGAGCTCGGTGACGGCGGTGATGACGCCGACGGTGACGTCGTCAAAGGGCGCCTCGACGGTGGTGGGCGCCTCGCCGCGGCCGATGAGCCGGTAGGACCCTTCCTTCTTGAGGATGAGGATCGCCTTGGTGGTGGTGCTGCCGCAGTCGGTGATGAGAAACGAGTCAGTTTTTTCGATGTCCATGCACAGCGTCGTCCCGCAACGGTGACCGGTTTGGGCGCCTCCTCCCTTGGCGGCCAGAACCGTTATGTATACGGCCTGGCGTGCCGGGCGTCAACCCTTTTGAGCGGGCGGCGAGGTGGGGTTCCCGGGCGCGTTGAGCGAAGGCGCCCCCCGCACCGGGGCCGGTGTGGGGGGCGCTGGTCGTACAGGTCTGGGCGTTTTTGGGCGCGGCGGTTACTCGCCCTCGAACTCGACGCCGCCCATCATGGCGCCGAACATCATGCCAACGAAGCTTTCGACGGCGGCCTCGAAGTCGTCGCGGTCGAGCTTCATGCTGACGGTCGCCTTCGAGCCGGTCGCGTTCATCTTGAGCGCCTTGATGAGCTCGGCGGCCTCGGGCATCATTTCGGCGAGCTGTTCGCCGAGCGGCTTGACCTGGGTGTTGAACATCTCGACGAGTTCAGCGGCGGCCTCCTTGTTGGTGAAGCCGATCTGGACGTCGAGGGCGACCTTCTCCGCGTAGTTGAAGGAGCCGGCGACGCTCTTGAGGGCCGAGGCCTTCAGGGCGGTCTCGTCGTCGCCGTTCTCTTCTTCCTCGGCGATGGCGTCGCGCACGGCCTTCGAGAGGCTGGCGACGCCCCAGACGGTGGCTTTGGTGTCGGTGTCCTTCATGAGCGAGGTGAGCGTGGCGTTGGCCGCCAGGCCGCCGGTGAGCATGTTGGCGATGTCGGCCTCGACGTCTTCTTTGGGGGCGAAGAGCATGACGCCGGGGAGGAAGCAGATGTCCACGTCCTCGATGTCGTAGACGGTCTTGCCCTCGACCTTTCTCGATTCGGGCTCCTCGCCCTCCTCCTCCTCGTAGAGTTCGACGAACTTCTTTTCGGAGGGCAGGTTGCCGGCGACGGCGATGTAGATGGCGGGGTCGGCCTCGATGTCTTCGGGGTCGATGACGACGGCGACCATCATCTGCGTGATGTCTTCCTCGATGTCGATGCCCAGGGCCTCGAGTTCCTCGAAGGTGTCCTCGTCGGACATTTCTTCGATCATGTCAAAGAGCCCGGTTTCAGCCAGCTTGCTCCAGTCAACGGCGATGACGACCGTGGCGTCTTTGGGCATGTACTTGGTGAGGCTTGCGGGGCCGGCGGCGGCCTCGACAGCCGTGGCGATGGGCCCGGCCGCGGCCGAGGCCGTTGCGGCGAGCGCCAAGGCGAGCACTGCGGTGAAGACCAATGTGAGACGGTTCATGCCATTTCT
Source organism: uncultured Verrucomicrobiota bacterium (assembly GCA_964550015.1). Lineage (GTDB taxonomy): Bacteria > Auribacterota > JABMQX01 > JAFGEW01 > JAFGEW01 > CAZJXV01. The sequence continues at coordinate 4,478 of CAZJXV010000248.1, read as the reverse complement.
CCTCATCTGCACGTTCATGACTCTGTTCTAAACTTGTGTGTGTCGTCGCCCGATACGTTTGGTGGGGCCCTTGGTTTGCACGAGGGCGTTAAACGGCCCCAACCTTAGGAGCCCTTGCGGCGAGTGTCAACGAAATTCGGGGACGCCGCCCTCGGGCCGGGGCCCCGTGCGCCGGGCGCGTCGGAGACGCATCCGGCTTGACATCGCCTGCGCCTTGGGCTATATGGTGCACCTCTTGCCTGAAGTTCAGGTGTGCGTGCCGGGATAGCTCAGGTGGTAGAGCAGGGGACTGAAAATCCCCGTGTCGTCAGTTCGACTCTGACTCCCGGCATTTTTTTTATGCCTGCACGTGGAGGGCCCGCACGCATGCCGACCGTTGCTTTTCCAGCCGAGCACGCCGCGCCCGAAGTCGCCGCCGTGTACCGCGCCGCCGCGCAGGAGCGGTTGCGCGCACTCATGACGCTGGCGGGGGGCCTGGCGCACAACGTGCGCAGCCCGCTCACGGCGATTATGGGCCGGGCCGAGCTCATCAGCTTTCGCCAGCCCGAGCTGGGCGAGCAGATGGGCAACGTCGTCAGTGAGTGCGAGCGCGTCAACGGGATGCTGCGGTGGTTGACGGAGGCGCTGACGCTTCGGGCGGCCATGGCGCCGCAGCCGGTGGTGCTCAACGACCTGGTGGCGCGCGAGTGCGAGTTCATGCGGTTCGACCGGCACTTCAAGCACGAGGTGCACAAGGAGTTCGCGCTCGCCGAGGCGCTGCGCCCCGTGTCCGCCGTCTACGGCGCGCTGGCTGAGGCGTTTGCGGCGATCGTGGACAACGCGGTCACGGGGATGCGCGAGTCGGCCGAGCGCCGCCTCGTGATTGCCACCGAGGTCAAGGGCGACGCCGTCCGGCTCAGTGTCTGCGACTCGGGCCGGGGGATCAGGCCGGACACCCTGCTGCGGGTGTTCGAACCGGGCTTTACGACCCGTGAGGGCGATCGGTACGGCGACCGGCCTGTCGAGGGCACGGGCCGGGGCTACGGCCTGACGTTCGCGGGTGCCGCCGTCGAGGAGTGCGGCGGCACGGTCGAGGTGAGCTCCGAGCCCGGCGCCGGGACGACGGCGACGATTATTCTGCCGGCCTGCTAGTGTCATCGGTCCCTTCCGGCGGCGTGCGCCCCCAGTGTGTTCCCTTCAGGTTCCGGGTCGGGCCGCCGTGCGGTTGACGGCAGCGGCCCGTGTCTGCTTCCCCTTTGACGGTCGGTGGGTCGAAGTTCTTCGATTCAATTGTGCGGGGGCATTTGTCTTGCGCACGGCGGGGGCCGTGGTATCGTAGGCGCCCGTGCGTGCGCAGGGCGCCCGCGGTCAACAGGAGACGGTTATGGATCCGGCCGGGGAGTGCAGGGAACTGCTCGAGCAGTCGTTTTCGCAGGCGGAGGCCGAGGGGTGCGATCCCGCCGAGGTGGGGGCGATCCGGGAGCGGGCCGAGGCGCTCGGCGCGCTCGAGACCGAGGCGGCGCGGCGTGACTGCCTTGCGCTGGTGGATGAGGTCGAGGCGCTGGCGGTGCAGGAGGGCTTCGCCTACGAGGAGCCGGACGAGTTCGACGAGATCGTGGCGGAGCGTCCGGAGCCGTTGCCGGACGCGGCGCGGGTGCCGGCTGCGGCGGTGGTGCAGGACAAGGTGCTGGGCGCGTGGCTCGGCCGGTGCGCGGGCTGCATGTTGGGCAAGCCGGTGGAGGGGCGGCCCCGCGCGGTGATCGAGCCGCTGCTCAGGTCGGTGGATGCCTGGCCGCTCGACGACTATTTCCCGCCCATTCCCACGCTGCCCGACGGGGTGAAGTTCGACCAGCCGCCGCTTCATCTGAACCGGGGCCACATCGATCGGGCCGTGCGCGACGACGACACGGACTATCCGGTTGTCGGGCTGAAGGTGCTGGAGGGCACGGGGCGGGGTTTCACGCCCGAGGACGTGGCGGACGAGTGGCTCGCGTCGTTTCCGTACGGCATGGTGTACACCGCCGAGCGCGTGGCGTACCGCAACCTGGTCAACGGCCTCAAGCCGCCGCAGAGCGCGCGGTTCCGCAATCCGTACCGGGAGTGGATCGGCGCGCAGATTCGCGCGGACATCTGGGGCTGGGTCAATCCGGGCGATCCGCGGCGCGCGGCCGAGTACGCGTACCGCGACGCGTGCATCTCGCACACGAAGAACGGGCTGTACGGGGCGCTGTTTTTTGCGGCGGCGATCGCGCAGGCGTTCGTGACCGAGGATCCGGGTGAGGTCATCGAGGTGGGCCTGGCGGCGATTCCGGCCAACTGCCGGCTGGCGCGGGCGGTCGAGCAGGTGGTCGAGTGGTGCGAGGGGCTCGAGACGGGCGACTGGGAGTGGGTCTGGGAGCAGGTGATGGCGTTCTGCGGGGACATGCACTGGATCCACACGATCAACAACGCGATGATGGTGGTCATGGCGGTGCTTCTGGGCCGGGGCGACTTCACCCGGACGATTTCGATCGCGGTGATGGCGGGGCTCGACACGGACTGCAACGGGGCGACGGCGGGGTCCGTGCTCGGCGCGATGCTGGGCGCGAGCAAGCTGCCGGCCACGTGGGTCGAGCCGCTCGGCGACCGGCTGGAGAGCGCCGTCAGCGGTGAGCACTCGAACGCGATCAGCGAGTTGGCGGCGCGCACCGTGCGGGTGGCGTCGAAGAGGAGGAATTAGGCGCCGATCTTCACAGATCAGCAGAGATGGATCGGTGTCGATATGTGGTGAGTCCGAAAGGAGTTCGTTGGCATGGCTGAGTTTGACGGCGACAGGGCGTACAGGATTCTGGAATCGATCGCGCACGAGCGGTTGGCGGGCACGGAGGGCGAGCGCAAGGCGGCCGAGACGCTGGCGGGCCACCTGCGCGGCTCCGGGCTGGAGCCGGAGCTGGAGGAGTTCCGGATGTGGACGTATATCAGCGACGAGGCGCGGCTCGAGGTGCTGGAACCGTACACGGCGAGCTACGAGGCGGCCGTCATCGGCCTGAGCGGCACCACGCCGGAGGGCGGGCTCGAGTGCGGGTTCAAATACGTCGAGGACGGCTCGAGCCAGTACTTGATCGACGTGGCGGGCAAGGCGCTGCTCGTGAGCGGCGGGCTGAGCTACGAGAAGGTGCGGGAGCTGCTGGAGAAGAAGGTGGCGGCGCTGGTGACGGTGAGCAACCCGCACCGGATGCACAACCGCAAGTCGTGGCGCGAGCAGATGCGGATGCGGGTGGGCAAGGTGCCGAGCGTGGACATCGTGTTCGAGGACGGGCTCGAGCTGGTCAAGAAAGGGGCGAGCCGGGTGCGGCTGCACGTGACGCAGGACGAGCGCGAGGGGGTGTCGCGCAACGTGGTGGCGGAGGTCCCGGGCACGGAGTTTCCCGACGAGGTGATCGTGTGCGTGGCGCACTACGACGGGATCAGCAAGAGCGTGGGCGGCCACGACAACGCGTCGGGCTCGGCGATCATGACCGAGCTGGCGCGGTGCGTGGCCGACGCGCCGCTCAAGCGCACGGTGCGCGTGGTGCTCTGCGGGGGCGAGGAGTTCGGGCTCTACGGCAGCCGCGACTACGTGGCCAAGCACAAGGACGAGATGGAGAACGTGCGGCTCTGCGTCAACTGCGACATCGCGGGCGCGATCTTCGGCTCGAATAGCTGTTTCGTGACCGGGCCGGACTCGTTGAGGTGGTACCTCGACGCGATGGGCAAGGAGTACGGGATGGGCTACCAGGTGGCCACGGCGGTGTATTCGAGCGACAACGTGCCGTTCAACAACGAGGGCGTGCCGGCGGCCTCGATCACGCGCGGGGGCGGGTACTGCTGCGAGATCCACACCTCGCGCGACGAGTTCGAGGACATTGACGGGGCGCACCTGGCGATCACGGGCCGCTACATCCTCGAGTTCCTGCGCCGGGTGGGCAACGCGGTGGTGTTCCCGTTCAAGCGGGAGATCTCCGACGAGGCGACAAAGCAGGTCAAGGAATACGTCGAGCGGATGAAGGGCGAGCACTACAAGCCGCTCAAGCGGCTCAAGGCGAAGAAGAAGTAGTAGCCGCAGATTTCACGGATCGCTCTGGTCTGTGCCGTCCCGCACCTCGCGGCCCGGCGACGTTGGCGGGGTCTAGCGCCGTCGGCGCGGCGGACGCTAGCCCGGCCCGCGAGGGCCGGGGTCAAGGACGCGGGAACCCATCCAATTCAAGCCCCGGAGGGGCGGCACAACCGCATCTGCCGCCCCTCCGGGGCTTCGTGTTGTTTGGCGCGGCTCCTTCCCTGGGGCTGGCGCCCCAGGCTAGGATCCGTCGCCCCTCCGGGGCGCGGATTGTGTGTTTTCTCGTCGTGAACCTGGGGCTTACGGGCCTGTTGAAAAACTCTGTTTATGTAAGCCCTTCAGGCTATGCTTCGGTTTATTGCGGCGTTCGTACCCAGGGTGGCGCTTCGCTGACCCTGGGCTGTTCTATGCAGCCCCTTCGGGG
>CAZJXV010000247.1:0-6497 GCA_964550015.1 uncultured Verrucomicrobiota bacterium | reverse complement strand
CCATGTCAATCAGCGGCGCGATGTCCACGGCCACCGCCGATTCGCTCCCGTTCTCGCGCCGTTGAACGGACTCAAACATGCGCTGCCCCCCGGGCGACCACCGATTCCAGCCGCTTCATGGCAAGCGCCGCTTCGTCCATGTTCCGGCGAACCCGGGACGAGAGGACGCCGTGCATGAGCACGATCGGCAGGGCCGTCACAAGGCCGCCTTGCGTGGTGATGAGCGCCTCCGACACGCCGCCGGCCACGAGGGTGCTCACTTCGCTCGAGGCGTGAGCCGTCAGCGCTGCGAACGTCTTCGCCATGCCGAAGACGGTCCCGAGCAGCCCGAGCAGCGGCAAGACCGCGCCGGCGGCGGCCACCACGTCGAGATACCGGCGCAGCCGCGTCGTCTCGCGCACGACGACCTCCTTGTGGTGCCTGGGGAGAAAAGATCGCCCCGCCTCGGACGCCTCAAGAACGGTGAGCATCATGTGGCCTGCCGGGCCTGGGTGAGCTCGGCACGCCGCCCGTGCGTGCTCGGCATTTCCCTGGCGAAAGTCGCTGATCGCCGCGTCCACCCAGCGATAGCCGCCCTTCGTTTCCCGACGAAGCGAAAGCCACTTATGAACGATCAGGATCCAGGCGAGGAACGACAGGGCGAAGATCGCCGCCAGCACCCACCCGCCCCTCTCGAGAAGCTCCATGGCTCACCCGTCTCGCGATAACATGTTCAGAACCGTCGCGGCATGCTTTTCCGTGTCCCCGACGATCTTCTCCATGCGCCCGCGCAGCACGCCGCGCGCGAGCAGAATCGGGATGGCGATGACAAGGCCGGCCACCGTGGTATTCAGGGCTTCTGATATGCCTCCGGCCATCAGCCCCGGGTTGGCGTTGCCGAAGGCGCGAATCACGCCGAAGGTCGTGATGATGCCCGTGACGGTGCCCAGAAGCCCCAACAGCGGAGCCACCACCGCCAGGATCGCGAGCCCCGACAGGAACCGCCGCAGCCGCGGCAGCTCGTGCAGCAGGTGTTCCTGAATGGCGTCCTCCATGGCCCGCGCGCCTTGATCCCGGCGGCGCACGCAGGCCGCAAGCGTCCGCACAACGACGCCGTCCGCCTCGCCCAGGAGACGTTCCGCCTCCTCGTATTCCCGCTCGCCACAGGCCGCCAAGGCACGCTCAACGAGCGTCCCCTTATCGGCATTACGCAGATAGAGCCACCACGCCCGCTCGACGATGAGAACGAGCGCCAGAATCGCCACCGCCGCGAGCGGGAACATGACGGGACCGCCTGCGCGAAGCCAGCTCCCCAACGTCTCTCTCGGGAGCAGCGCATCGACGCGCAGTCTCCCCGTCACGTCCATCGGCACGGCCACAAGACCAGAGCCGCCGGATTCCACCTCGCGGATCGCCCGTCGCACCTGCCGGGCAACGGATCCTGACAGCGCCTCCGTCCACCGGTACCCTGACGCGTCCGCCGGACTCGAAAGCGCCAGGCCGACTCGACCACCCTCGATCCTCTCGTAGGCAAAAGCCACGTGCCCGACGGAGAGCAGCTTGACGTCTTCGAGGAGACCTCTCGCCGTGCGCGTCTTGACACGCTCGACCCGAACGCTGGTCGCATCCCGATGCGCCCGGTCCAACGCTTCCACCAGAAGACGCAGGTTCGACAGAAGCGCCTCCGGCTCGATGGCATCCGGATCCTCGGGCAGATACTCCAGGGCCCGCCGAACGTCCGCCGCGTACCGCTCGCCGGCGGGGATCTCGCTCAGGCGGATGTCGAGACACTCGGCCGCCGTTCTCGCGCTTTTCAGAAGCGCTTTGACGGCGTCGCGCAGATCCGTGCTTTCCGCACTCAGCACGTCCGCCTCTGCGCGCAGCGCCTCCCGGCGCGTCTTCAATTGCTCCAAATCGATCCTCTTGTCCAGGAGCTGCTGAGCCAACTCGCGCCGAGCCGCGCTCCTCTCCGCCAGCTCCCGCTCGCACAACTTCCTCGCCGCATCGAGCGCCTCACGTTCCGCGGCCAGCTCCTGTTCCAGACACCCGAGGCGGAGGCACAGCTCGTCTTCGTCCAACGGTTGCCCTGCTTCCTGCGCCGGCGCAGCCGAGACGATCCCGCACACGACGAGAAGAACGGCGCCGAGTCGAACGCGCACAGACTGTAAAGAAAGGTACCGCTTCATCGCTCAGTCCTCAGGCGTGCCGCGACCGGAGGATTGGTCGTCGGACGCGTTCTTCGCGGCGCGGCGGACGGCGGATGCCGCGCAAGGAACGGGAACGATCTCGGGAGGGCGGCGCTGCTGCAGCACGTCGAGAATCACGCGCAGTTGCCGCCGCCGGGAACGATCCACTTGCAGGTCCCACTCCCGGTCGGTCCGGCGTGCCGCGAGACCGACCGTCTCGCCGTCCTCCGAAACGAAGAACTGGTTCACCAGGCCGAGGCGAACCTGGTAGGTGTGCGTCTGACGCTTGCCGCCGTCGAGGAGCACCGGCTCGTTCCACAGATGAACGGACCCCGCAAGGCGCAGCTCTTCGGCACAGAACGAGAAGTAATCGGTCAGTGCATCGGCCTGCACCAGCAGGTCCGAATCCCCGAGCTCCTCCACGACCCGGCCGATCTGTTCCTGCCGCTGGGGCTTGCGGTAAGGGATGCCGGCGCTCACACGCTTCGCCATCCGGCCTGCCGCATCGAGCACCGACGCCGCGACCTGGGACACAAGGAGCTCGGCCGCCCGTTTCGCCCGCTTGTCCTGCTCCACTTGCGCCTTGACGGCATGGAGCTTCTCCGCCTCTTCGCGTACCGCCGCGTCGGTCTTCTCGAGGTCGTCTCTCAAGCGCTCGATTTGCCGCTCGATCTCGCCGACGTTGCTCTCATGTTGTTCTTGGAGCCGCAGCCGTTCGAGGCGCACGGCATGGATCGCCTCAACCGTTTCATGGATCTTGTGGGCGAGCTGCTTGCCGCCGTCCGGCTCGTCCTGGTTCTCCTGCCCGAACGCGGGAGGCGCCACGCAGAATACAAGACACAAGACAAGCGCCGTTGCCGGACGTGCCTTCACGCTTCCCACGTTCTCTCGCCGCCGCCTATTCGTCCGTTGCGCCACGCCTCTCCAGAAGCTCGGGCAACCGTGTCTGGTCATTTCTCTCCTCTCTCTTTCAACACGGCGTTCTCCCTTGAAAAGAAACGGGAACCCTTCAAGCCAGTGCAATACGCATGCCGCCGGACGGGAATAGCCATAACACGCGTCGCGAGAGCCTGTTGCGAGCTTGAGTGAGTGGGCCTCGCCGCACGACAATGACCACACATTGTGCAGGCCTGCACACGCGCTGTGCAGGTTGCCCGAGAGCCACATCGCAGAGACTTGAGGCCACAGGCCTATTGAGAAACCGGCCGGGCCGCTTCGCCCGGCACGGCATTTTGAATTCCCTTGACGCCAAACCGTCTCAATGACATGCTGAACGCGAGGTGCTTCTCCGGGCTTCCGCACGGCAACACCTGTGGGCTTCAACTTGGAAGGCGGGCTGCCGGAGAAAGGGGAGGACCGCATTTCGGAGTGAGAACGCCGGGGGGATCGGGCTGAGAGCGCCCTGCGCCGAGGGGAGTTCGCTGGTCAGGGCACATGGGCGCCCGAGGCGATGATCGTCCCGCCCCACAGGAGGAAGCCATGATTTCGCCACAATCCCCGCCGCGTGCTGTGTCTTTACGCTCTTGTATTCTGAGCCTCATCGTCTTCGCCGCCGTCCTGGCGGCGTGCGTGTTTTCGGCGCCGGCGCGGGCCGCCACGAGGCCGGATACCATTACCGTTGATCCCGTGCCGTGTTTCGAGGAGAGCGAGCTCCTCTCGCTCATCGAGAAGCCGACGGTTGTCTTCACCGTGGACAAGGCGCGGATCACGAAGGGGCAGTCGGCCAAATTGACCTGGAACGTCAGGAACGCCGACAGCGTGAGCATTACGGGCCTGAGCGGCATCGGCAAGTCCGGCACGCGACGGGTCTCGCCGACGACGAAGACCACGTACACGCTCACGGCCCGCAACACCGCCGGCACGACGACGAAAACGGTGACCGTTGACATTTTCCAGGCCCTGGTCGTGGAACATGTCGAGGTGGTCCATCCCGTCGTGCCACGCGTGGTGCTCATCGAGAACGTCGCGTACAACTTCGTCGCCAAGGCCAACACCGCCACCTGGCGGGGCGGGCAAAACCTCACCTTCGGCGGCTACGGCGGCACCTTCGGCTTTGCCAGGACGATCGCGAGCGTCCGGGCCGAGGACAACAAGGACTACAAGAACGTGCTGCAGATGGGGCCCCACCAGCGGGCTCACGGGATCGTCTACGGCGAGTATTCGGTCACGATCCCGCCGAACGGCCGATTCGCCGCCACGGTTGGCTTCACTAAAGGGCACGGGTCGGCCGACGGCGCGGACGTGTCCGTCCAGATCTTCCGTCCTGGCAAGGGGCGCATGCGGCCCGCGTGGGTGTCGGTCGCCACGACGAGGATCACCCGGAACGGCCAGCTCAATACGCTCACGGCCGACCTCAAGGCGTACGCGAACAAGACGACGAGAATCAGGCTCTTGGTCAATGCGCGTCAGCAGTTCAGCGACGACATGGTGCTCTGGATCGCCCCGCGCATCCTGAAATAGCGAGGAGAACTCCGATGAACGCTCGTATCCTTACAGCATACCTCATGGCGGCCCTGGTCGCCTGTGCGCTCTTTGGCCAATCGGCAACCGCCGCAACTAGGATCGAGAAGACCGCCACGGCCGGGGAGGTGCGCGTCATCGAGACGAAGCAGCTCCATACCGTCCTCGGGATGAAGCCCGCAGACCAGTCCGCCGGCGTCTCCGAGGAGATCAAGGACCAGGGCGGCAAAGGCCCCAACCCGGACGTGTACGTGGACCTCTTCTCGCAATTCACCCTCTCGACCGACCCGAACGACGTCCGCAGCCCCGACCGCCTGCTGAGCCTCAACGACCGGATCTACTTCGACCTCAACGAGGAGTCCGGCTTCTATTATTACGGGCCGCAGGGCTACGCGCTCGCCCACGATCCGGACCTCGGGCACCTCTTCCGCATCCGCTACGGCATGGTCACCGGCGACACGGAGGCGGATGCCAACAACGTCGCGGTGGCGTTTACGCTCACCGGCGGCGGCGCGAGGCCCGACTACGAGCTCCTCAAGTTCCTTTTGAGAAAATACCTCGACCGCGAGGGCAAGCCCTTCAAGGACTTGAAGCCGCTGCCGTTCCACACGTGCGACTTTACCTTTGGCGCGGCGTCGAGCTACGGCGTGCCGGACGAGCAGATCTCAGTGCCCGCTTTGAGCGACATCGCCGGCTTCATGGACGTGACGCTCACCACCGACGAGCAGACGGTCGAGGGCCTCAAAGTCGCCCTCAAGGACATCCAGGGGCTCACGGGCAAGATCAGGCTCGCCGCCGCCTCCGCCGAGGCCGAGGGCGCCGCCTTCAACATCCCGGAGCTCACGGCGCACGTGAGCCTGTGCGACACAAGGACGTACCAGCGCGCGCCCTACTCGCGCAACCGGGCGTTCGAGAACACGCACGACTTCCCCGTGCGGCTCAAGAGCCTCTACTTCCTCCTCGAGACCGGCGACGACGTGAAACTCTTCGAGTACGACCTCGGCGACACGCTCGTGCTGCCCGGCCAGCGGGCGATGCTCCGGCACGTGCGGATCAATCGCAAGCTGGCCGACCGCGCCGTCCGGGGCTGGTACGAGTACCGCCTCACCAACGAGGGCGAGAATATTCAGGAGTACTGGGACACGGTGATGAAACGGCTCACCGTCGGCCTCGGCAAGATGACGGTGAAAACGCTGGTCATCATGCTCGACGACGAAGACCTCTTTGACCAGTACGGCGTCGCCCGCATCCGAGTGAAGGTCCGCTCGAAGCGTTTCGACCCGAACAGCGAAGATGTAATCACCAAATCGTACCGGCTCAGCCCCGAAGAGACGGAGATCGAAGGCGACCCGCTCTATTTCCTCGAGGGCGAGGAGCAGGAAGGCATCTCCTACTTCGAATACAAAATCTATATGACCGACACCGACGGCAGGGTCCACAAGGACAAGCAATGGCGGGACGGTGAGGAGGACGACGAAGAAATCTTCATCGGCGCCCTGCCCTTCAAGGAGCTTATCGGCGAACTGGAAGATGACGACGAGGACGACGACTAACGCCGTCTCGCGGGGGAAAAATTGTAGGGCGGGGCCTCCCGGCCCCGCCGCAGCCGCGTAGCGGCGGCAGAGGTTAACCACATCTTAATTATGACGCGCCTTCGGCGCTCGGCGGGGCCGGGAGGCCCCGCCCTACAACCTGCTTTGAGCAGCCAAAGCCGAAGGGGCATAAGGCGGGCATGGAACGAAACGTAATATCGAGGTGGTGGTTCTGGGCCGCCTGCGTGGCGAGCATTCTTGTGGTCTCCGCGTGCGGCTCCGCGTCGGCGCTGCCGCTGCTCACCGAGCCCGAAGAGATCGAGGGCCTCGTGATCTACCC
>CAZJXV010000246.1:0-6532 GCA_964550015.1 uncultured Verrucomicrobiota bacterium | reverse complement strand
GATGATCACAGTTCGTCTCAGGGAGACACGGGGCTCACGGGAACCTCGGGCACGGTGTATTGTGCCGAGGGGTTTGAGGAAAAGTGACAGCGGTTTGATAAGGAATGGACCAAATGGGCGGGTCAGAAGGTGGCTTCGTGGCCGTGGTTGGCGAGGAGTTGGAGATCGGCCGCAAGCAGGTCTATGATGTCGAACAGGGTGGCCCAAAACTCGGCAGATAGGGCGTCCATGCCAGGTTTGGGGCGGTTGTCGCGGAGCCAGGTGCGAACGTCTTCGAGTGTGTTGATCTGGTCGCTCATGTGAGTCCCTCCCGTTTCGGGCCACGATACCAAGGCGAGCAGGGGCGAGGCAAGGGCTTTGCAGAGGAGGTGCAGAGGGGCGGTTAGTAGGGGGCGAGGGGGTTCAGGCAGTGGCGGTGGCAGGCGGTGCGGTACCAGGTGATGAGGCGGCGGCGCTGGCGGGCCTTCCAGCAGGCGGATCGGTGGGCGTGGAGGGCGAGGAAGCGCTCGGTGCGGTCGAGCTCGTCCTTCAGGGCCGGCCAGGGGGACGTGGACGGGGCAGAACGGATGATGTCGGCGACGTGGGCGTAAGGAAGGCGCTGAGGGGCATTTCCGGGGCCTGGGAGGGCCACCAGGGGCGCGACAACGGCCGTGCCGACCATCTCGTCGCAGTCGGAGCCGCAAGCATCCGTGCATAACCAGGGAGGATCAAGAGTTCCGCCCTCTACCCACTCGCAAATCTCATCAACAGTCATGCCGCGAAGCCGCCAGCTCACTCCGTATGGACCCGATTCGCAGCCCGATTCGTATATCTCCAACGCCACGTTCACATTGCCGAAAGGGAACGTCGCTGGGTACGCGACGTCGAAAGTCACGTGAAACCAATCTGTCGGAGATTCCTCCTCTAGGAACTCCCAGATACAGGCACCTGCCGACTCTGTAACGATCGTGCACTCGTAGGAACCCTCATAATCGGACAGATCCTCGGGGAGGTTACTCAGGGCGACGGTGTACACGGTTCGGAATGGAGGATCACAGGAGATGCAGGTGGTGCAACAGCACTCGCCCATAAGGGCGTCCTCGCTGGGGCCGTAGTGCATGTAAAGGAGGCTGCCGTCGGAAGGTCTGTACTGGAGAGTCATCAGTCACACTCGGCGGCGGTGGCTTTGTCGGTCCAGCCGCTTTCGGCGCCGGCGTCGAGGACGCGGACGTCGCGGGTCTTGACCTGGATCTTGTGGCTGGAGGAGTCGTAGCGCCAGTCGGTAACGACGGTGATCTGGCTGACGCCGTAGCCGGTGTCAATAGCTCCGGAGCACATGACCCAACGGGTGTGGAAGTTGTCGGAGCCGTTGTAGATGTGGACCTTGCGGGCCTTGATGTGTGCGCTGGCGTCGGTGACGTCGTCGGGGTTGGAGTCTATCTTCTTGGTGGCGCCGTCGTTCTGGACGACAAGGCGGCGGTGCTCGCCTTCGCGGTGCTGGGCGACATCCTCGGGGTGCGGACCGGAAATGGGGACGGCGCCTTCGGCGTCGCGCGACTTGGCTTCGAGGCGAATGCTGTGGCGCTTGGGGACGCGACGGGAACGGAAGCCGAAGAGAATGTCGCGCAGCTCGCCGATCCCGATGCGGCGGGAGGGGCCGATGGTGATGGTCGTGAGACCGGTGTCCACGTTCTCGGTGACCTGCTGGACCAAGGCCTCCATCGACTCCCAGTCAACGGGGCCGCCGGTGCAGTTGAGTTTGCAGCCAACAAAAAGCGCCCCGCCCACATCGGACTCCTCGAGGCTGATCTGGCCGTCGTATTGAAGCTGGTTCCAAGCGGCGTAGAGGGCGGCGGCAAGGCCGCTGGGGACGGGTTCGCCGTTCTCGTAGGAGCCGATGCGGCGGTACCACTTGGTCTCGGCGTTGGTGACGACGAGTCGGACGGAGATCTCGTCATTGACGACCTGGTCGACGGGGTTGCCGGAGCCATCCTTGACGGTGTAGTCGGCCCGGGCGGTGATGACCTCTTCGGAGGTGTCGATGTCCTCGTATTCCTGGAGCCAATAGTGGACGCGGCCGGCGGTGAGGATGCGGGGGTAATTGTCTTTGTCGAAGAAGTAGGCGGCGTCGTGAATGCTGAGGTCGTAGACGGTGTTCAGCCATGGGATATGAGAGTTCCAGAAGGTCTCGCTGTTCATGTCGGAGGGAAGATCCTCGGTCTCGAGGCGCTCGCAAAGCAGCGTGACGGTGCTGCCGCCGAGCTCGATGGTGGAAACGAGGGAGTTGGGCTCGTCGGTGTCGCCGGCGGTCTCTTCGGTGATTGTTTCGTAGAAAACGTCCCCATGCTCGGTGTCCTGCTCGTAGCGAAGGGTGATGCCGGGAACCTGAAGGTCGTAGCGTGGGGTTATGCTAATGCGCTGCCGGGGTGAGCCATCGTCGACGGCCATTTGGACGGCGGTGAGATTGGACTTTTTTCGGCAATAGAAGATTGGGGTCTCGCCGGTGTAGTCGAACCAGCAAACACAGTCGGGGGACCACCGGAGCATTTTGACGATGACGTCGGCGCAGGAGATATCCACCTCTTCGGACCAGGGGATCTCGATGTCGGGGTCTATGGTCCCTTTTGAGATGGGAGCGCCGCGGGTGATGGCCCAGTCTATGGCCTCGGCGATCTGCTGGCCGCTGTTGATGCGATCGCCGGAGGCGTTCTGGCAGAGGATGACGCGGGACTTGTAGGCGTCTTCGACGGTTTCAGTCTCGGTGTTAAACCTCTTCCAGGATTGCTGGAAGACGATGTTTTCGAGCCACCACCACGGGCCAACGACCTCGTAGGATATGCGCTCGTCGGAGGGATCGCCGAGGCGGGGGATGTTGTTGACGCGGCCGAGGAACCATCGGGTGGAGTCCTTCTTGATAATGACGTCATCGCCGTACTCGAATATGGCGTCGTCGTCGAAGGCGGAGGCGGGGGCGTCGAAGGTGACGACGTCGCAGGCGAGGTTGACGCGGGTGCGCCGGAGGTTGCCGAGTTGGCGGGCGGCGAAGGTGACGTCGTTGATCTTCCAGGTGGTGGCCATGGGTTATGTATGGGGCGCTTCGCGGCGCTTTGCTCGCTGCGCTTTCATTGCGATCTTTGGCTCCGGCGACGCAAGGTCGCCGAGGGCCTGTCAGGTCGTGTTCTTGAGTTGGTCCTGGATGTTCTGAATCTGGGTTCGGAGGCCTTCGATGGTTTGGACGATGGTTTGGGCCATGTCGTGGAGTTCCTGGCTGGCGCGCTCGGCTTCGGCGCGTTCGCGCTCGACAATGGCGCGAAGCTCACGGCCACGGGTGATGGGGGTCCGGCCCTGCTGGCGCAAGGGAAGGGACTCGAACGCGCTCAGCTCGCGCTGGGCAGCGGCGGCTTCGGCGCGTTCGCGGGCGACGCGGCCGGGGCCGGTTTCCTGGAGGTCTTTCTGACGGGCCTCGGCGTCAGCAAGACGCTTCTTGAGATTTTCGAGCTCGGCTTTGAGGCGGGCGGTTTCCTCGCCGGCACCCACGGCGTGGGCCTGGGCCTGGGCGCGGGTGGTGGCAGCGGCGTGCTGAGTCTCAAGCACGCGCTCGCGGTGGGAAAGCTCGGAGGTGACGGCGGCGACGGAGTCTTCGGCCTTATTGAGATCTTCGGTGGCTTCGGTGAGGGCATCGAGTGACTGAATGGCAGCGGCTGCGGCTTCGTTTAGCTGGCGGGCAAGTTCGAGGGTGGCGGCGGTTTCCTTGGCGCGGGCTTCGGCGCCGGCGACGTCGGGCTTTGGCGCGTAGCCGGGCACGTCCACAAAGGGAAATTCAACGTCGAGTCTTCTCTGCTCGAGCTGCTTGCGGGCCTTGAGGTCGGCTTCGGCAGCGCGCCGGGTTATGGCGTCGTAAGCGGCCTGGCGTTTTTGTTTGTCAGCGCTGAGCAGGTCGGCGGCTTCCTGCTCGGTTGCCAGGCCGGCTTCGCGGACGGCGGCAACCTTGGCCTCCCATTCGCCCCATTTGTCTGAGTGGTCCTGGGCCTTGGCGGCGCGGTCGGCTTCGATCTTGGCGAGCTCGTCGAGGGCCTGGGACCGGCGTTTGTTAATGTCGTCGAGGTGACGCTGAAGCTGGGCGTCGGCAGCGGCACGCTGCAGGGCGAGCTTGCGGCGCTTGCCTTCCTCTTCACTGATGGCGCCATGGGCGACGGCTTCTTCGATCTTGGCGGTCTCGAGCGCGAGCTGGGCGTCGGCGAGCTCGTCGGCGCGGGAGAGGACGTCGGCTGCGGCGGAGGCGGATTCCTGAAGGCTCTTGGCGAGCTGTTCGGCGTTTTGGGCAACCTTTGAGAGATCTACCTCTTCGATCTCCTTAAGGCCGAGGGCGGCGTCGCGGGCTTCACGGGAAAGGTCGGGAAGTTGAAGGGTGAGGCCTTCGACAACCTTGTGGACTGGGTCAATGGCGGCTTCGACGTTTCTGAGGATCTTGGTGAGGCCGCCCATGGCAGCCTGGGCGGCGCCGGTGTTGGAGATGACGCGGCCCATGGCCTCGCGGACGTCGCCAAGGGAGTTGCCGAGGTTGGTGAACATCCCAGTAAGGGTCTTCGCGCGGGCTTCCATCAGGCCGCCGCCCTTTTCGGCGAGGAGCTGGAAGAGGTTGGCAAGGTCCTTGGCCTGGTCGCCGGTCTTCTGAAACTGGATGCCGTAGCGCGTGAACATCTCGAACTGGCCTTCGAGGGCGCGCTGGATGAGCATGGTGGCGGCGCTGAGGTTGCCCTGGAGCAGGCCGGCGAGGTTCTTGACGGCTTCGGCGACGTCCTCGATATTGGCGGCGGAGGCGCCGAAACGGGTGAGCATGGCCATGGAACTGAGCCAGGCGTCGTCGCCGATGGCGGTGAGAGCCTGGTATTCACTGGCGAGGTCTTGGAGCTGCAGGCGGTAGCGCTCGGTGAGCTGGCCGGTGACGGCAAGGGCGGAGTCGAGGTCGGTCTCGCTGAGCTCCTGCTGGGAGAATGCGCGCAGGGCCTTGCCGGCTTCGCGCAGGGCGAAGGTGATGGCGCCAACAGCGGCGGCGCCGGCGGCGAGTTTGGGCATGAGACGGCCGAGGCCGCCGACGGTGCTGTCGGAGAACTCCTGGCCGGCCTGCTCGGCCTCACGTAGCTTGCCCTGGACGCCGCCGGCTTTGTCCTTGACGCCGGCGAGCTCCTTCTCGGCCTGGCGGGCGCCCGTGCCCTCTTTGCGGGTGAGAATGCGGATCAGAAATTCGCGGACGCCGGGCATGTGAGACTCCTATCTTCGGCCTGGGCCGGTCGAGCCGTCGGCGGGGCCAGAGATGCGACCGAAAAAGCTGTTGACGTGGGGTTCGATGGCGGCAAACAGGGCTCGGTCCGTGGGCAGTACGGAGGGATCGCGACGCTGGGTGATGGGGTCCTGGCGCATGGCGAAGAGGACTTTACCCGTGCGCTTATCGAGCATGACGCCCTTGCGCGTGCGGCGGTTGAGGATGGGCCGGGTGAGGCCGCGGAACTCTCTGGCTGTCTTGCCGATGGATTCGTCGGCGACGGGGATGGCAAACCACTTGCGCCGGCGCAGGCGGATGGTGCCGCCGAAGAAGCGCAGGCCGATTCCCTCCTGGGCGATGGAGATGAGGATTTGCCGGCCGGAGACGCGATAGGATGTGGCGCGGGCGGCCCGGCCGTAAAAGTGGAAGGCGACCTGGGGGCGGTGGCGGGCGCGGTCAAGTCGCTCGAAGTGGGAGACAAACTTGTTTCGGGCGGCGCGGCCGATGACGTGGCGGAGGGGCGCGCCGTCAAGGTCCTGGTCGAGCCGGCGAAGGAAGGGGCCGGCGGTGTCGGTTACGTTGACGGTGAGCATAAGGCTACGCTTTCCAATGGAGGACCCCGTCGCGGAAGAGGACCCTTTCGCCGAGGGTTTGAAGAAGCGAGGTGAACAGGGCACTTTGACGGTCTACGGGGGATGAGGACGAAAGGTCGTCGTTGAAGCCGCGGGTCTCGGGGGCGATCTTGGTGTTGGCATCGAGAAGGCCGAGATCGACGGCTTCGGTGCGGTCCACGTCGGTGACCCACATGCCGGAGTTGAAGTCGAACGGGGGATAAGGGAGGCCGAAAGCGGAGATCTCGATCCAGATGGGAGCGTTCTTGAGGGCGATCATGCGGCCGCCGCCGTAGAGGTTGCCGCCAGCGGCCTGCCAGCGGGAGATCCAGTCGCGCTCCTCGTCGCGGGATTCGGCGCGGTAGAGCTCCTGGGCGGGCCATTCGTCAAGGACGGCGGGCTCCTGGGACTGCGCCCAGCCGCCGTAGCCGTGGGCCATCTTCTCCTGGGTGTCTATGATGAGGTTGAGCCGGGCGTCGCTGGAGAGATCCTGAAGACCGCCGCGCCGGGCGGGATCGGGCTGGTAGTCGAGGGCGGCGAGGGATTCCTTGAGGCGGGTGCGGACCTCGGCGGGATTGACATACTCGCCCTTGGCGCCAGGCTGCACGAGGGATGCAACGAGGTCGTGCTGCTGTTGCAGGTACCAGGCATTGGTGGTGCGGGCGGAGAAGAAGGCGCG
>CAZJXV010000245.1:0-6559 GCA_964550015.1 uncultured Verrucomicrobiota bacterium | reverse complement strand
TGATCGGCACGATTGAGATCGGCCAGTCGAACTTCGACATCAAGAATCCGTGGTCGTTTCGAGGCGGCGGGCAGAAGGCGCGGCTCAAGTTCGACTTCGGCACGAAGCGGCGCGACGCGGTGCTGAGTTTTACGGAGCCGTGGTTTTTCGACCGCCGGCTGCTGTTCGGGTTCAGCGTGTTCGCGCACGACTACCTGACGCCTGAGGATTACGACGAGAAGACGGTGGGGTTCGACGTGCGGTTCTCGAAGCAGTTGTGGCGGCGCGTGCGCGGCACGCTCATCTACACGCTCAAGGAGGTCGAGATTGACGCGGAGGACACGGCCTCGGAGCTGATCCGGCGCGAGGAGGGCGAGAAGACGGTGGGGAGCCTGACGGCGCAGCTTCTCCGGGACTCGCGCGACAGCTACTTCATGCCGACGCGGGGCACGCGGCTGGTCCTGGCCGAGGAGGTCGGCGCGAGCTGGCTCGGTGGGGACGAAGAGTTCCACAAGGAGACGTTCAAAGCGACGTGGTACGTGTCGCCCTTCGAGGGGCACGTGGTGAAGTTCCGCGGCGAGATCGGGGCGGTCGAGGAGTTCGGAGATTCCGAGGACGTATCGATCTTCGAGCGACTGTTCCTCGGCGGTGCGCGCACGGTGCGCGGGTTCGATTTCCGCGACGTGGGGCCCAAGGACGAGCTTGGCGAGGCGGTCGGCGGCAAGTCGAGCCTGTTGCTTTCGGTCGAGTACACGTTCCCGCTCGTTGACCCGATTCGCGGGGCGATCTTTTACGACACGGGCAACGTGTGGGCGGACGCGTACGACTACGACGTGGGCGACCTGCGCGCCGGCACGGGCATCGGTTTGCGGATCATGATCCCGATCCTCGGCGGGCAGTTTCCGTTCAACATCGACTATGCGTGGCCGATCGACCGCGACGAGTTCGTTGATGACGATCCGCGGCTCGACTTTTCGTTTGGATTCCAGTTTTGACCGAACACTTCAGCGAAAGGGGAGTGCCCATGCGATATGCATTGACGGTGACGGCGATCGTTCTCATCGGCGTGGCGGCGGCAAGCGCGGCGGCCGCGGCGGCCGCGGCGGGGGCGCCCAAGATCGGGATTGTCGACATGCAGCGCGTGTACGAGGAGAGCAAGTACAAGGCGGAGTACGAAAAAAGCCTGCAGGAGCTCGTGACGAGTATCCGGGTCAAGCTCAGCGAGGGGCTGCAGAAGATCGAGAAGATGAAGCAGGACATGTTTCTGCTTACCGATGAGGCGCGCAAGAGGAAGCAGGCCGAGATCACCGGTGAGCAGAACAAGCTGAAGGAGTACCGGGCCACAGCGGAACGGGAAGTCGAGGAGCGGAAGCGCCAGTACTTGAAGGAGTTCGACGAGAAGGTGACGGCGATCGTCGAGGAAGTAGCGACGGCCAAGGGGTTGAACCTGGTGCTCAACAGCGTCATGGTGATCTTCAACAATGGGACCCTGGACCTGACCGACGCGGTGCTGACCAAGCTCGACGCGCTGTTCGATAGCGAGCATGCAGAGACGGACACGGAGCCCAAAGAAGCCGGCGACGACGGGGGCGATTGACCGGAGCGTGACGACACACACCCTCGCCGACATCGCCGAGCGCACGGGCGGCCGGCTTTTCGGCGACGCCCGGTGCGAGATCACCGGCGTGGCGGGTATCCGCGACGCAGCGCGCGGGGACATTACGTTCGTGGCCAATCCGCGCTACGTGCCCGACCTGGCGAAGACGGGCGCCTCGGCGGTCATCGTTGCGGAGGGGATCGCCGCCCCGGAGGGGCTCAGCGGGATCGTGCACGAGAACCCGTCGCTCGCGTTCGCGCAGGTCGTCGAGATGCTGTTCCCCCCGCCAGCACGCCCGGAGCCGGGGATCCATCCGGGGGCGGTGGTGGATCCGAGCGCGTCGCTCGGTGCGGAGGTTTCGATCGGCGCGTTCGTGGTGGTCGAAGCCGGCGCGCGGATCGGCGACCGGAGCGTGCTGGCGCCGTTCGTCTACGTGGGCCGGGAGGCGCGCGTGGGGGCCGATTGTCTGCTGTACCCGCACGTGTCGGTGCGCGAGCGGTGCGTGTTGGGCGACCGTGTGATCGTGCATTGCGGGGCGGTCATCGGCTCGGACGGGTACGGGTACGTGCGGATCGGCGGGCGGCATCGGAAGATCCCGCAGGTGGGGACCGTCGAGATCGGCGATGACGTGGAGCTTGGCGCCAACGTGTGCGTGGACCGGGCGCGGTTCGACAAGACCGTGATCGAGCGAGGGACGAAGATTGACAACCTCGTGCAGGTGGCGCACAATGTTCGAATTGGTGCGGACAGCCTCGTGATCGCGCAGGTCGGGATTTCCGGGAGCACGGAGGTCGGCGACAACGTGGTTCTGGCCGGGCAGGCCGGGCTTGCGGGGCACCTCCGCGTTGGCAAGGGCGCGGTTGTAGCGGCCCAGGCGGGCGTGACGAAGTCGGTCCCTGCGGGCCAGACGGTGGCCGGCATGCCGGCGCGCCCGATCGGGCAATTCTGGCGGGGACAGGCGGCGCTGGCGATGATGCCCGAGTGGACCCGAAAAGTACGCGCGCTCGAGCGGCGCGTCACCGAGTTGGAGGACGCGCTGCGGCGGCGAGAAGGACAGTCGCGGGCAGGCACGTGATGGACAAGCAGCGAACGATTCGACACGAGGTAAGCCACGCGGGCATCGGCGTGCACACCGGCAACCGGGCGCAGCTCATCTTCAAGCCGGCGCCGCCGAACCACGGGGTGAAGTTCGTGCGCACGGACGTCGGCGAGCCGGTGGTGATCGAGGCGCTGATCGAGAACGTCAGCGACGTGGTGCGCGGGACGACGATCTCGTCGAACGGGGTGAAGATCCATACGGTCGAGCACGTCCTCGCTGCGCTGATGGGCTTCGGCATCGACAACCTGGTGGTCGAGCTGGACGCGAACGAGCCGCCCGTGGGCGACGGCAGCTCGTTGCCGTTTGTGGCCATGCTCGAGGAGGCGGGGGTCGAGGAGCAGCCGGCGCCGAAGCGCTGGTACACGCCGACCGAGGCGGTCCACTTCTTCGAGGACGGGGTCACGCTGATTGTGCTGCCGGCGGACTCGCTGACGATCTCGGCCACGATTTCCTACCAGCGGCCGGGACTGGACAGCCAGTACTGCTCGCTTGCGATCGACAAGGAGACGTTCGTCAACGAGATCGCGCCGTCGCGGACGTTCTGTTTCTACAATGACGTTGAGCACCTGATGCGCAACGGGCTGATCAAAGGCGGCAGCCTGGACAACGCGGTGGTGATCAAGGACGAGTCGGTCTTGAGCAAGGAGGGACTGCGGTTCCCCAACGAGTTCGTTCGCCACAAGATTCTCGATCTGATGGGCGACCTGTACCTTTTGGGGCGCCCGCTGCGCGCGCACGTGGTGGCGATCAAGTCGGGACACTTATCACACATCAAGCTCACGCGCTTGCTGAGAGAGAGAGCGAAGATGAGGGAATCCACGGGATCGGCGACGCCCGGGGTCGTGCACCCGCAGACGGGCGAGGTTTTCGACATCGCGCAGATCATGCGCGCGCTGCCGCACCGGTATCCGTTCCTGCTCGTCGATCGCATCGTCGAGATCGAGGGCAACGAGCGGATCGTCGGCCTCAAGAACGTGACGATCAATGAGCCGTTCTTCACGGGCCATTTCCCGGAGCACCCGATCATGCCGGGGGTGCTGATTATCGAGGCGATGGCCCAGGTGGGGGCGATCCTGCTGCTGAGCATGTCGGGCAACGACGGCAAGATCGCCTACTTCGGCAGCGTGGACAAGTGCCGCTTCCGCAAGCCGGTCATGCCGGGGGACCAGTTGCGCCTGGAGGCTCGGGCGGTGGCGACCCGCTCGAAAGTCGCCAAGTTCAAGGCGGAGGCTTACGTCGGCGAGGAGAAGGTGGCCGAGGCCGAGCTGATGTGCTCGCTGGCGGAGCGGTGACGATGGGCTCCGGCGCGCTTATCCACGCCACAGCCGTGGTGGACCCCGGCGCGGTGATCGAGCCCGGGGTCGAGATCGGCCCATACGCGGTCATCGGCCCGAACGTGCAGATCGGGGCCGGCACAAAAATCCATCCGCACGCAGTCATTGACGGCAACACGACGATCGGCGCGCGGTGCGAGATCTTTCCGGGCGCGGCGATCGGGCTGCGCTGCCAGGACCTCAAGTACGGGGGCGAGACAACGTACGTGCGGATCGGGGAGGGGACGACGATCCGCGAGTACGTGACGGTCAACTCGAGCACGGGCGAGGGGGGCGCGACCGTCGTCGGGCGCAACTGCCTCATCATGGCCTACGCGCACATCGCGCACAACTGCGTGCTCGGCGACGAGGTCATCATGGCAAACGTGGCGTCGCTGTCGGGCCACATCACCATCGAGGACAAGGCGATCCTGAGCGGGCTGGTGGGCGTGCACCAGTTCGTGCGGATCGGCACGATGTCCATGACGGGCGGCGGCTCGAAGGTGAACGCGGACGTGCCGCCCTACGGCTTGAGCGACGGGAACCCGTGCCGCGTGCGGGGACTGAACACCGTGGGTCTCAAGCGGCGCAACGTGCCCGAGGCGACGCGGGCGGCGCTGCACCACGCGTTCAAAACGCTGTTTTTCGCCGGGCACCCAATGAATCGCGCGATCGAGCTCGTCGAGGCCGAAGGGCCCTTGCTGCCGGAGGTCGAGCACCTGCTCGAGTTCGTGCGGACCTCGGAGCGAGGGATCGGGCGCTAACGATGCCCACGCTTGGTCTGATCGCCGGCAACGGCCGACTTCCTTTCCTTGTGGCGCGCGCGTACGGCTCGCGGGCGGAGCACCGGGTCGTCGCCGTCGGATTCAAGGGGGATACGGACCCCGCACTTGCAGACTTCGTGGACGAGTTCGCCTGGATCGGCGTGGGCCAACTTGGGCGGCTCATCCGCCGGTTCAAGCAGGCGGGCGCCGAGGAGGCGGTGATGGCCGGGCAGATCACGCCGACGCGCCTGTTCGCCAAGATCGCGTTCGATGCCCGCGGCCTGAGGGCGCTCGCGGGGCTGAAGGACCGGAAGGCGGACACGATCTTTGCGGCGGTCGGGGACGAGCTGGCCAGGGACGGCATCCGGCTTGTGGATTCGACCCGCTACCTTGACGAGCACTTGCCCGCCGAAGGCGTGCTTGGTCGCACGCAGCCGACGGCTGAGCAGCTCGAGGACGTCGCGTTCGGGGCGGGGATCGCGCGCGAGCTCGGGGGGCTGGACGTCGGGCAGGCGGTGGTGGTGAAGGGCCGTGCGGTGGTGGCGGTCGAGGCGATCGAGGGGACCAACGAGACGATCGCGCGTGCCGGCCGGCTGGGCGGCGCCGGGACCGTCGTGGTCAAGATGGCCAAGCCGGACCAGGACATGCGCTTCGACGTGCCGGTGGTGGGGCCCGAGACGATCGAGGCAATGGTCAAGGCCGGAGCGGCGCTCCTGGCGATCGAGGCGGGGCGGACGCTGGTCGTGGACCACAAAACGACCGTTGCAGCGGCCGATGTCCAGAACATCTGCGTCATGGCGATCCCTCCCGATTTCTCGACGAGTTGATTGAAAGGAGAACTCCAGCATGGCGATTCGAGTGACCTTTCCTGGCGGCCGACGCGTGGACGCGGATTTCGACGGCGAGCTGATCCGGACCGACCAGTCAAGGCTCAGTGGCGGCGAAGGCTCCGCGCCCGCGCCCTTTCGGCTTTTTCTCGCCTCAATCGGGACATGCGCCGGCATATACGTCCTGAGCTTTTGCCAGGGAAGGAACCTCCCGACGGACGGGATCGAGATTATCCAGGAGCAGGCATATGACGAGTCGGGCGGACGGCTGGCAAAGGTCACGATCACAATCAATGTGCCGCCCCACTTCCCGGCGAAATATCATCGGGCGCTCGTGCGTGCCGCCAACCTGTGCACGGTGAAGAAAGCCATCAGCGATCCGCCGGAGTTCGAGGTGACGACGAGCACCGGCCCGTAGCCCCGCCCGTACTTCTTAGAGGGTCAGGCCACTTCCCGCAGGGGCCTTTTTTCGGCGCGTTTTCGTAGCACTTATCCATAGAACGTGCTACCGTTCTGCACACGCTTGCCTCGCGTGTAGCTTGAAACCAAGCACCAACGTCAAGACAGGGGAGGACAGATGATGAACGCGCGACGGACCGGACGGACCAGCATTCGTCTCCTTGCTGGCGTCGGAGCAGCGGCTTTGCTCATTGTGCCCGCGCTTGCGCATTTCCAGATGCTGATCCCATCGACCGCGGTGGTCGGGGCGGACGACTCGAAGACGGTCGAGCTCGACCTGATCTTCTCGCACCCGATGGAAGGCCACATGATGAACATGGTCAAGCCGAAGGCCTTCGGTGTGTCCATCAAGGGGGGTGATCCGGTTGACCTGCTCGGCACGCTCAAGGAGAAGAAAGTCGGCAAGTACTCGACGTGGACGACGACGTACCGCATCAGGCGGCCGGGGGACCACGTCTTCTACGTCGAGCCCGAGCCGTACTGGGAGCCGGCGGAGGATTGCTTTATCATCCACTATACGA
>CAZJXV010000244.1:0-6609 GCA_964550015.1 uncultured Verrucomicrobiota bacterium | reverse complement strand
AGGGCGCGGTGGTCGTGCCGATCATCAACCGCTCGTGCGGCGGGTGCCACCTGGCGGTGACGCCGCAGATGGAAAACGCCACACGCCATTACGAGCACATCGTGCAGTGCGAAAACTGCGCGCGCATCTTCTACATCCCCGACGAAGCGCCAGACGAAGCGCCCGCCGAAGCACCGGCCGAAGCACCGGCCGAAGCCCCGGCGTCCCCGGAGGGCGCCCCGCCGCCGGACGCGGGGTCGCGCGAGAGCCGGACCGACCCCGGCGACGCGGCCGACGAGGCCGCGTCCTAGCAGGATACTGAAAGACGCTTTCACCTCGAGTTGTTCGATAGTAAGGGCCGAAGGCCCGCCAGAGGGTAGCCTGGGCCGTAAGGCCCAGGTTCTCGACGAGAAAAGCGAACGCTTGAGCCCCATAGGGGCGACAGAAGCATTCCGGAGCGAATGGTGACTTCCCAGCGCCAACATGGTTTTTCAGCGGCCTGCTAGGGGGTCGCACCTCGAACGTAATCGGGTTTTCGGACCGCGTTAAGTGTGTCATACTACAGCGGAGAAGCAGGCCGGATGGTCGCCGCCTACGGCACCGCGTCAGCGGTGCACTAGGATGGAGGAAAGTCCGAACTCCGCAGAGCAGGATGCCGGGTAACGCCCGGGCGCCGCAAGGCGACGGAAAGTGGCACAGAAACAACACCGCCCTGCCTAGCCTCGGCGAAGCAGGGCAAGGGTGAAATGGTGCGGTAAGAGCGCACCGCGCGTCGGGAGACCGGCGCGGCCGGCCAAACCCCATCCGGAGCAAGGCCAAACATGGGCGATAGGGTTGCTCGCCCTGCCCAAGGTGGGCCGCACGAGGCGGTCGGCAACGGCCGTCCCAGATGAATGACCATCCGGGCGAGGGCGTTGTCCTCGCGTGACAGAATTCGGCTTACAGGCCTGCTCCTCCGCTCTCTTGTGTCCTGAGCACAGGCCGCCGAGGAGGAACGTCGAACCGAAGCGCCGTAAAACAGAGAGGTTCCATGCCGAGACGACTGCTGAAGGTCCTGCCGTTCGCGCTGGTGCTCGCCGCGCTCGCGGTGATTGTGATCGGGGCCGCGCTCCGCGCTGAGGCCGCCGAAGGCGGCGCAGCCGACAATGAATCGAGCGACGTGAAAGGCTGGGCCGCGTGGGGCATCGCGCTCGTGTGCTCGGTCGTGGCGCTTGCGTTCGCCTTCATCTTCTTCAAGGGAATGATGAGGGAGAGCGAAGGCACCGAGACGATGCGCGAGATCGCCCAGCACGTACGCGAAGGCGCCAACGCGTACCTGCGGCGCCAATACACCACGGTCGCGGTCGTGTTCGTCTGCCTCTCAGCGTTCCTCGCCTTCCTCGCCTTCGTGCTCGGCGTCCAGCACAAGATCGTGCCGTTCGCGTTCCTCACCGGCGGGTTCTTTTCAGGGTTGTGCGGCTGGCTCGGCATGAAAACCGCCACCTATGCCTCGGCGCGCACCACGGAGGCGGCGCGCAACTCCCTCGACCGCGGCCTGCGCGTCGCCTTCCGCAGCGGCGCCGTGATGGGGCTGATCGTCGTCGGCTTTGGCCTGCTGGACATCACGCTGTGGTTCGTCGTGCTCAAGTGGGTGTGGCCGAACCTTGGGCTTGGCACGCTCGAGCTGCACAAGATCACCGTCATCATGCTCTGCTTCGGGATGGGCGCGAGCACGCAGGCGCTGTTCGCACGCGTCGGCGGCGGCATCTACACCAAGGCCGCCGACGTCGGCGCCGACCTCGTTGGCAAGGTCGAGGCCGGCATCCCGGAGGACGACCCCCGCAACCCGGCCACCATCGCCGACAACGTCGGCGACAACGTCGGCGACGTCGCCGGCATGGGCGCGGACCTCTACGAGAGCTACTGCGGCTCCATCCTGGCAACGGCGGCGTTGGCCACGGCGGCACAACTCGGCTTCAACGGCGTCGTGGTGCCCATGGTGATCGCCGGCGTGGGCATCCTGCTGTCGGTCATAGGCGCATACCTCGTCCGCACGAAGGAAGGCGCCTCGATGAAGCAGCTCATGGGCGCCCTCAACACGGGGCTCTGGGTCAGCTCCGTCGGGATCGCGGCGTTGTCCTTCGTCGCCGTCTGGCTCCTGCTCGGGCTCGAGTTCTGGGGCGTGTGGGCCGCCATCGTCGTGGGCCTCGTCGCGGGCCTCATCATCGGCAAGGGCACCGAGTACTACACCTCCATGGACTTCAAGCCGACGCGCGCGATCGCGAAGCAAAGCGGGACCGGGCCGGCCACCGTCATCATCGAGGGAATGGCCACCGGCATGGTCTCGACGTGGATCCCCATCCTGACCATCGGCATCGGCATCCTGCTCGCCTTCGGCCTGGCGGGAGGGTTCGGCAACCTCAACCAGGGCCTCTATGGCATCGGCCTCGCCGCCGTGGGCATGCTCTCGACGCTCGGGTTTACGCTGGCGACGGACGCCTACGGCCCGATCGCCGACAACGCCGGCGGCAACGCGGAGATGAGCAAGCTCGGGCCCGAGGTGCGCAAGCGCACGGACGCCCTCGACAGCCTCGGCAACACGACGGCGGCCACCGGCAAGGGCTTCGCCATCGGCTCGGCGGCGCTCACCGCGCTCGCGCTGCTGGCCGCCTACGTCGAGGAGATCAAGATCGGCCTGGAACGCGTGGCCACGCTCGCCGGCGACAAGATGGCCACGCTCGTGCCGGGGCTCGAGAAATCAGTGGGCGACATCAGGGCGATGGGGTTCGTGGACTTCATGGACGCCTACAACGTCACCCTGATGAACCCCCTCGTCCTCGTCGGGCTGTTTTCCGGCGTCCTGCTGGCGTTCACGTTCTGTGCGCTCACGATGAAGGCCGTCGGCCGCGCGGCCGGCGCGATGGTCGAGGAGGTCCGGCGCCAGTTCCGCGAAAAACCCGGCATCATGGAGGGCACCGAGAAGCCCGACTACGCCCGCTGCGTCTATATCTCGACGGTGGGCGCGCAGAAGGAGATGATCTTCCCGTCGCTGCTCGCGATCACGACGCCCGTGGTCGTCGGCATCATCCTCGGCCCGGCCGGCGTCCTCGGCCTGCTGGCCGGGGGGCTCACGTGCGGATTCGCGCTCGCCGTCTTCATGGCCAACGCCGGCGGCGCGTGGGACAACGCCAAAAAGTACATCGAGACCGGCCAGTACGGCGGCAAGGGCAGCCCGAACCACAAGGCCGCCGTCGTGGGCGACACCGTGGGCGACCCGTTCAAGGACACCTCCGGCCCCTCGCTCAACATCCTCATCAAGCTCGTGAGCATGGTCAGCGTCGTCGTCGCCGGCCTGACCGTAAAACTCGCCCCCATCATCCAAGGCTGGCTCGGCATCAAGTGAGCTGAGCGTCGGGAGGACCTTGCCCGAGTCTGGAGCGCGCAGCGAAAGGTCGGGGAGAAAGGGATTGATGGGAAGGCAGGTGTGGTGTTGCCGGAAGTCATAGATCCTGGCATGGTGTAGCCATGGTCATCGACAACCCGCGCTACCGAGAAAAACCGTTCCTACGCCTCTTGGAGTGCTACGTCCTGTGGGCGATAGACGAGCTTCCGCTGGCGCGGGCACAGACCCTACGAGAAATGACACCAACGCTTCGGTCCACCTATCACGTGGAAGGGGACTGGCAAGAAATCATCGCGGCGGTCATGGAGCTCCCGGAGAACATGCCGTCGCTGATCCGAGACCTGTGGGTAAAGAACCAACAAATCGCGCGCCAGGCAGGGGCGACGCTAACACCCCAGCAGTTTGCAGAAATGTTCGTTGACGAGAATCTGGTGAGCTGACCGTCGCCACGCGCCTGGGCATTCGCGGGAGGCGGCACGCAACTATCGGACTCTCAGCCCCGCTCGGCAGGCTAGGGTGGCGTGGATTGATGGGGAACTAGGTCTGATGTTCAGCAACCTACTGAGGAGTAACATCATGAAGACGACAAGACGAGCTTTGTTGGGGGCTATAACGTGGGTCGTGCTGACGGGCGCCCTGTTCGCCGCGACGGAGCTGACGTACGTGGACCTGGTGCGCAAGCTGACGGACCTCGAGGGGCTCGCCGTCCTGCCGGCGGCGGGCGAGACGTGCAGACAGTGGTCGAGCTACGACCGAGTCAGCCGCTACGACGCCGAGAGCGGCAAGTACATCCACTGGCAGGGCAACGCGGACAACCTCGGCGTCATCCGCAAGGAGGGCGAGCTCGACGTAATGGCCGAGATGACGGGGCCGGGCTGCATCTGGCGCATGTGGGCGGCGGGCCCGAGGGACGGCCACGTGAAGATCTATCTCGACGGCGCAGAGGCGCCCGCCGTGGACCTGCCGTACATCGGCTACTTCAACGGCGAGAACGCGCCGTTCACGGTCCCGTCGCTCGTCCACACGACGGCCGCCGCGCGGAACAGCTACATCCCGATCCCGTTCCAGAAATCGTGCAAGGTGGTTGGGGAGAAGGGCTGGGGCGCCTACTACCACTTCACCTACTCCACGTTCCCGCCGGGCACGCGCGTGCCGACGTTCAAGCGCGAGCTGACGCCCGAGCAGTCGGCGGCCCTGGCCGCGGTTGATGAATTCCTGACGAAGAAACGCGGGACCGATCCGGCCGGCACGCGCGCCGGTGAGAGGACCGACACACGAAAGCTCGTCGTGCGGCCGGGCAAGACGGCGACGGCGGCCGATATCCGTGGCGCACGCGCCATCACGGCGATTCGGGTGAAGGTGGACCCGGCAGCGCTGGGCGACGACGTCCGGCGGCGCCTGCGCGAAGTTGCCTTGGTGATTCGCTGGGACGACGAGGAGCAGCCGAGCGTCTGGTCGCCGCTGGGCGACTTTTTCGGGTCGGCGCCGGGCATCAACCCGTACGCGTCGCTGCCGCTCGGGATGTCCGAGTCGGGCGAGTTCTACTGCCTGTGGTACATGCCGTTTTCGCGCCGGGCGCAGGTCGAGCTCGTCAACGACGGGGCCAAAGACTTCCCGCTGGCGATAACGATCACGCACGCGCCGCTGGCCCGGCCGGCGTCCGAACTGGGGCGCTTCCACGCCAAGTGGCATCGTGACGCGTTTCTGAACGAGGACCCGGCGCGCGCCGCCGACTGGCCGATGCTCCGCACGGAGGGCCGCGGCCGCTACGTCGGCGTGATGCTCAACGTGTGGAACCCGCGGGGCTGGTGGTGGGGCGAGGGCGACGAGAAGTTTTTCGTCGACGGCGAGAAGTTCCCCTCGACGTTCGGCACCGGCACGGAGGACTACTTCGGCTACGGCTGGTGCTCGCCCGTGCTGTTCGAGAACGCGTTCCACAACCAGACGATCACGGAACAGCATTGCGGCAACATCAGCGTGAACCGCTGGCAGATCGCCGACAACGTGCCGTTCCAGTCCTCCATCGAGGCCTCGATCGAGAAGGATTTCCCCAATAGCCGGCCGACGCAGTACGCGGCGGTTGCCTACTTCTACCTCGCGCCGGGCCAGAGCGACCCGTATGGGCCCGTGCAGCCGGTGACGGAGCGCACGGATTACCAGACGCAGCTCGTGATCTTCCACGACCCCGGCGCGCTCGAGGCCGAGAACCTCAAGATCGCCGAGTGCACCGGCGGCTCGACCAACCACCTGCGCATGCTCCACTGGGGCGACGATTGGGGCAACGCCTTCTGCCTGTGGTGGGAACGGCCCCGGCCCAAGGACCGGCTCACGCTGCTCCTCCCCGTCGAGAAGAAGGGGAAATACGAGCTGAAGGCGCAGTTCGGCCTCGTGTCCGACTCGGCCACAATCCAGTTCCACCTCGACGGCGAGAAGCTCGGCAAGCCCGTGGACCTGTACAAGACGCCGGGCGACCCGCCCATCATTCCCACCGGCCTGCTCTCGCTCGGCACGCGCGAGCTCACCGCCGGCGAGCACAAGCTGATCGTCGAGGTTGTCGGCATCAACGAAAAAGCCGAGAAGGCCTACCAGGTCCGCATGGACTACTTCAAGCTCGTCCCGGTGAAAGAGTAGACAACGGCCTCGAGGCCGGCGCGATTGAAGAAGGCCAGACCTTCTCTCCGTGCCCTCCGTGCTCTCCGTGGTTTGTTCGTTCTTCAACCACGGAGGACACGGAGAGCACGGAGCTGCCGCGGAACCTCGCGTTCGAGAAGGACAGGGTCGAAGTGAGTGTGATGTCGTGCGAAGCCGTTTGTTTGGAGTCTGAGCGATGACGTGCAAGCGGTGCGGGACGCCGATGCGTGAGCAGAAGCGCAGCTACCACAAGAAGCGCAAGTGGGTCTGCCCAAAATGCGGCGCCGTGCGGATGCAGGCCGCTAAGAAGAAATAGCCACAGAGAGCACAGAGCGATCCAGTTCATCCTGTTATCCTGTCCTTCTTTTCCTCCCCGTTCTTGACGCCGGCTCGTCGAGGGGGTAGCGTACGCGCGTCGCCGCTGTCGCCAGCGCGCCGGCGGCGGCGCGGTCGTTTACAGGAGGGAGCTAATGTTCACGTTTTCCCGTCATCGGTTCAATCTAAGCGGGACATGGCGCATGATGCCGGACCCGTACGACGTCTTCGAGCAGACGCGGTTCTGGGAAAAGCTCGAGGAGACGGGTCGGCCGATTGATCACTCGCCCGAGGAGTGGCCC
>CAZJXV010000243.1:0-6642 GCA_964550015.1 uncultured Verrucomicrobiota bacterium | reverse complement strand
TCGTGTGCATGCCCAACCGCGCGTGCATGTTCACCGGCCGCTACCCGAAGGCCCACGGCGTGCGCGAGAACGGCATCGCCCTGAGCCCGACCGAGACCGTCCTGCCCAACGTCCTGCGCCAATCCGGCTATCAGACCGCATCCTTCGGCAAGATCCATCTCGCGCCCTTCGGCGGGCAAAAAGAAACGGCCGACGCCGAGTACGAGCTCTACGAAGGCTTCGAATACTGGAACGAGCACGAGGCCATGCCCCTGCCCTACCACGGCCTCGAGCACGTCTATTTCGTCGGCGGCCACGGCAACTACGTGTACGGCCAGTACAAGCACGAGCTCGAGCGCGCGCACCCCGGCATGCACGCCAAGCTCGCCAAAGAGAACGCGCTCACCCCGCCCACCGGCGCCCCGGAATCCTGGAAGGCCGCCATCCCCGACGAGCTCCACTACAACACGGCCATCGCCGACAACGTGATCGCCTACCTCAAGGGCCGCGACGCCGAACGGCCGTTCTTCGTCTGGTGCTCGTTCCCCGACCCGCACCACCCGTTCTCACCGCCCCGGCCGTACTGCGACCAGTACGATCCGAAGGCCATTGCCTTTTCGCCCGCGCGCCGCGACGGCGAACTCGACGACCTCCCGCCGTACTTCCGCGAATGCTACGAGGGCAACCGGCTCGTCGGCGGCCTGGATTGGGACATGCGCACGGTGACCGACGACCATTTCCGCGAAATCATCGCCCACACCTACGGCATGATCTCGATGGTGGACCACAACGTGGGCCGGGTGGTCAACGCGCTCGAGAAGCTCGCCCTGTTAGAGAACACGATTGTCATCTTCCTCAGCGACCACGCCGACCTGATGGGCGATCACTGGCTCGGCAAGAAAGGCCCGTTCCTGTTTCGCGGCCTGGCCCGTGTGCCCACCGTCTGGCGGCTTCCGAAACGGTTCAACGCGCGGCGCGAAACCGACGCGCTGATCTCAACCGTGGACCTCATGCCCACGCTCCTCGACCTCGCCGGCATCGCCATTCCCGACGGCGCCCAGGGAGTGTCTTACAGCCAACTCCTCACCGGGGAAAAAGACACCGTCCGCGACTGGGCCTACATCGAATACGACGAGAGCTACCTCGATGACCGGCTGCGCCACATCCGCTCGAAGGACTGGGCGATTACGTTCTATGCCAACAACGACCACGGCCTGCTCTACGACCTGCGCAACGACCCCGACGAGCTCCACAACCTCTGGGACACGCCCGAACACCAGCAGACAAAACGCGAACTGCTCGCCGAGCTGCTGAAGCAAACCGCCCAGGCCGACGACTGGCTCCCGCCGAAGAAATCCCACGCATGAGGAGGAATCCATGAACTTTATCATCATCGTCTCGGACACCCTGCGGCGTGATTTCCTGGGGTGTTACGGCAACGAGTGGATCAGCACGCCGCACATTGACCGGTTCGCCGAGCGCGCGCAGGTTTTCGACCGCGCCTACAGCCTGAGCTTCCCCACCGTGCCCCACCGGCGCGACCTGCTCACCGGCCGGTTCACGGCCACCTACACCGGCTGGGCGCCGCTGGGCCCAGACGAGGTCGTGCTCGCACAGGTGCTCTCCGACGCCGGCTACACGACGATGATGATCGCCGACTGCCCCCACATCCTCGAGACCGGCTACTACTACGAGCGCGGCTTCGACGGCTGGGAGTGGATCCGCGGCCAGGAGAGCGACCGCTGGAAAACCTCGCCCGAGGCGCCCGGGCCGCGCTGCGATCCGGCCAAGGTCCGGGGCGGCGACCGCCTGAGCAAGCTCCACTGGCGCGTCTCGGCCCGCTGGCGCTACGAAAAGGACCGCTTCGTCGCGCGCACCATGGCCACCGCGTCCGAGTGGCTCGAGGACAACTACCGCTCCAAAAACTTCTTCCTCTACGTGGACACGTTCGACCCGCACGAGCCGTGGGACGCGCCGCAGTGGTACGTGGACATGTACGACCCCGGCTACACCGGCCAGGTCGTGGACTACCCGCTCTACGCCTACACAAAGGATTTCCTCACCGAGGCCGAGCTCAAGCACTGCCGCGCCCTCTACGCGGCGGAGGTCACCCTCGTGGACCGCTGGACCGGCCGCCTGCTCGACAAGATCGCCGACCTCGGACTTCTGGACGACACGATGGTGCTCTTCACCACCGACCACGGCTTCCTCCACGGCGAGCACGGCATCATGGGCAAGGCGCTCATCGGCCGCGACGACGTGTTCCACTACATCCCGCTCTACGAGGAGATCAACCACATCCCGTGGATCGTGCACGTGCCCGGCGGCGCGCCCGCGCGCCGCAAGGCCATCGTCCAGCCGCACGACATCATGCCGACGATCCTGGACCTTGCCGCCGTCGAGGTCCCCCCCACCGTGCACGGTGAGTCTTTTGCCGGAGTGCTTCAGGGCAAGACGGACGCGCACCGCGAGTTCGCCGTCTCGTCGCCGAACGTCAAGGAGGCGATCACCATCGCTACCGTCGTCAAGGGCCGCTGGGCCGCCGCCATCCGACCCAGGTACGGAACCGACGAGAAGGCGCTCGACAAGGCCGTGGACGGCCGGGCCAAGGTCCAGGCGGAGGCCGAAGGCGGGACCGACCTGCTCTTCGACGTCCAGGCCGACCCGGCGCAGGCGCACGACGTCGCCGCCAAGAACCCCAAGGTGCTCACCGAGCTGCGCGCCGACTTCATCGCCGCGCTCGAGGCGGCCGGCACAGACCCGGCCTCCGTGGACGCGTGGCGGGCCTGAAGCGGCCCCGCCGCAAGCGCGACCGGACAAGAAAAAGCCCGCGCGAACGCTGATTCACGCGGGCATGTATTTCCTACGCCCCGGACGGTCCTGGACCGTCATCCGGCGCCGCGCCCACAGTCACGCGCGGCGGCCGGCCGACGAGGCGTGGCCATTCGTACCGACTACGACCCTTCCGGCTTCGGCGCGTCCGGCGGCGTCGGCTTGGGCTCGTCCTGCGTGCCGGCGGCCATCTTGTCGCGCACGGAACTGATCCCGACGGCAATCGCCGCCAGGCCGCAGATGATCAAGATCGGCGGGATCGAGCCCTTCAGAACCATAACGAAAGACTGCCACCAAGTTGGGGTACCCCCGGCCAGGGCCAGCAAAAGGATGCCGCCTATCGAGAGGACCAGTCCCACTATCAGTACGACCATCGCAAAGCCTCCTTTCGAGTCGTCGCCTTTCTGCGTCGAGTCTCGCGCATGCTAGGCATGCGCTCGGGGACATGTCAAACTTTTTTTCAGACAAGTCCCTCAGACAAGCCCCTGGGAGGCGACGTGGCAAGGCATCGCCCGCGGGCCAATCAGAATTCCTGCCCCATCTCCAGAGTGCGATGAAACTCGCCGAGCCGGCCGTGCAGCGCCTGCAGCGCGCGCTGGACCGCCTCCATCCGCTCGGCGAACTCCGCGCGGGGCTCGTCGAGCTCCTCGAGCAGCTCCACCCTCTTCGCCATCAGCGCATGCAGCTCGGGGTCCGTGTGCTCGAGCTCGTCGAGCCGGCGGCGGCGCTCCGCGCGCTGCCGCTCGCTGTGCTCGCGCACCTTGCGCGCCCGCTCGAACGTCACGCGCCGCTTTGTCCCTTCCTTCTCCGTGACGACCACTTCCTTGCGGACCTTGACGACTCGCCGCTCCGGAGGCATGACCCGCCGCTCCGGCGGCACGACTGGCAGCTCCCGGCCCGACAGGAGCGCCCGGAGCAGCTCCTTGTCCTCACGCCCGATCTCGAGCGCCTTGAACGCCTCGCGCTGCTTCCGCTCGGTCTCCTTCAATTCCTCCTTGAGCTCCCCGGCCCGCGTGCGCAGCAGGCGCAGCTTCTCGACCGCGGCCTCCATCTCGGGCCCGAGGTCCGCGATCTCGTTGAGCCGCCGCTCGAGCCGCTCCTCGCGCAGCTCGGCCACCTCCTCATTGACGCGCTTGACGGCCTCGAGCGTCTCCTGCATCTCGTCGCGGAGCGCATCGAGCGCCTCGATCTGCTCCTTGAGCGCCTCGACCAGCTCAACGAGGTCGAGCTCCACAAGCTCGGGCGCCCCGGCCGCCTCTGCCTCTTTTCCCTCCACCTCCTTGACGACGACGATCTCCACCTCCTGGCCGGTCACGACCGGCCCGGCCGCCGCCAGAAGCATCATCGCAACAATGCCGACCGTCCACTTCATCGCTCGCCACCCTCCATCACGGTTCAACCGGCCCGGGCACACGCCTGCAGGCGCAGGTCGGCGCCCATAGGCCGCAAGGAGTATACACCAGACCGTGCACATTCAACGCCCCCGGGCACGCAAAGTTTGTTGCCCCGGCCGGCAAACGGCACCATAATGCGCCTCTCGCGAAGGCGCCGTCCGGCAAAGGAGGAGTGATGGAGCTCAAGGTCAACGACTCGGTCATCGAGCTCGTGCAGGGCGACATCACCGAGCTCGCGACCGACGCCATCGTCAACGCCGCCAACGCCCAGCTTCAGCTCGGCGGCGGGGTCGCCGGCGCCATCCGGCGCAAGGGCGGCCCCGCCATCCAGGCCGACTGCGACCGCCACGGCGCCATCCGCGTCGGCCAGGCGGCCATCACCACCGGCGGCAATCTCAAGGCGCGCCACGTCATCCACGCCGTCGGCCCGCGCATGGGCGTTGACCGGCCCGAGGACGAGCTGCTCGCCGGCGCCACGCGCCACTCGCTCTGCCTCGCCGACGAGCACGGCCTCAAATCCATCGCGTTCCCGGCCGTCAGCACCGGCGTCTTCGGCTACCCGATCGAGCGCTGTGCCGCCGTGATGCTCCAGACCGCCATCGAATACCTCCAGGGCCGCACGGGCCTCGAGCGCGTGGTCTTTTGCCTCTACACGCCGAGCGACTACGCCGTGTTCGAGTCCGAGCTCAGCCGGCACGCCGCGGGAGGCACCTGATGACAGGCGACCGCATTGACCGCAGCCGGGTCCGCACCTACCCCATCCGCGAGCGCCGGCACAAGGTGCGGCTCGCCGACATCGGCACGCTGCCCAAAGACAACAGCGTCTCCGCACTCCTCGAGTCCATGCCCCATCTGCTTGGGGCCGAGGCGCTTCGCGGCTTCATCAACGCCGTGGTCGCCGCCCACGCCAGGGGCAAGCCTGTCCTCGCCGCCATCGGCGGGCACGTGGTGAAATCCGGCTGCACGCCGTACCTGATCGAGCTCATGCGGCGCCGGGCGCTCACCGGCGTCGCCATGAACGGCGCCACCGCCATCCATGACTTCGAACTCGCCATGACCGGCCAGACCAGCGAGGACGTCGCCACCGGCCTCGAGGACGGCACCTTCGGCATGGTCGAAGAGACCGGCCGCCTCATGAACGAGGCGATCGCCGATGGCGCCGCCCAGGGCCTCGGCGCCGGGCGCGCGCTGGGCGAGGCGATCATCAAGGCCGACTTCGCCCACCGCGACGCGAGCGTCCTCGCCGCGGGGATCGAGCTCGACGTGCCCGTGACCGTCCACATCGCCATCGGCTCCGACACCATCCACCAGCACCCGAAAGCCGACGGCGCCGCGCTCGGCGAGACGAGCCTCAACGACTTCGAGCTGCTCGCCGGCCTGGTGGCCGGCCTCGGAGACGGCGGCGTCTATATCAATATAGGAAGCGCCGTCGTCCTGCCGGAGGTCTTCCTCAAGGCGCTCACCCTGGCGCGCAACCTGGGCCACCCGGTGCGAAACTTCACCGCCGCCAACTTCGACATGATCCGCCACTACCGGCCCGCCACCAACGTGGTCAAGCGCCCCGTCCTCGCCGGCGGCACCGGCTACGATTTCACCGGGCACCACGAGATCATGCTCCCCTTGGTGACCGCGGCGATCCTGGCCCGTCTTACACAGTGAGAGCCTGGTGAAGTGGGAGCGCGCACGAAGCGATGGGCACCCCAGCGGCCGCGGCACGTTCCAGCTATTGACACCCGGCCCGGCCCGGACTATATAAGAGGGTTTGACATTCTCAGCGGCCGGCAGGTGCGGCCGCCGGCGTCCCGGCATCTCGGGGAAAGGTGATCCGGCATGAGCAACAGCGACTACGCGGTCGAAATCCTTCTCGACGAAAAGATCATCACCGACGAGCAGGTCGAGAACGCCCGGCAGCTCGCCGCCGAGCGCCGGACCTCGCTCGTCAAGGCGCTGCGCGAACTCAAATTCATTGACGGCGGCACGGTGGCCAAGGCGATCGCCGACCACCTCGGCTACAAGTACGTGGACCTCTCCACCGTGGACATCCAGCGCAACGTGCTCAAAACCGTGCCCCACAGCG
Source organism: uncultured Verrucomicrobiota bacterium (assembly GCA_964550015.1). Lineage (GTDB taxonomy): Bacteria > Auribacterota > JABMQX01 > JAFGEW01 > JAFGEW01 > CAZJXV01. The sequence goes on along the minus strand of CAZJXV010000243.1, from coordinate 360 downwards.
AGGCGCGCCGCTACAAGGCCATCCCCATCGACATGCACGACAACACGGTCGTGATCGCCGTGGCCGACCCGATGAACCTCAACATGCTCGACAACCTGCGCCACGTCCTCAAGACCAACGTCGAGCCCGTGGTCGCCGACGAAGAGGAAATCTCCCGCGCCATCGAGCGCTACTACGGCGTCGAAGAAGAACAGGTCTCCCGGATGCTCGAGGAAATCAGCTCGGGCGACATCCGCTTCTACCAGGACGACGGCAGCATGCTCAGCGCCGACCAGACCGGCGACGAACAGGAGACCGCCGAAGAGGCCCCCGTCATCAAGCTCGTCAGCCTGCTCATCCTCGAGGCCGTCCGCCACCGCG
>CAZJXV010000242.1:0-6689 GCA_964550015.1 uncultured Verrucomicrobiota bacterium | reverse complement strand
CGGAGATCGCGACGGTGGGCCTGGACGAGGCGCAGGCCACGTCGGCCGGGCGGGAGGTCGTCACGGGCCGGTTTGCGTTCGCGGCGACGTCGAAGGCCGTGGTGGCCAACGAGGCGGAAGGTTTTGCGCGGGTCGTGGCGGACGCAGGCACGGGGCAGGTGGTGGGCGTGCAGATCATCGGGCCGCACGCGACGGAGCTGATCGGGGAGGCGGCCGTGCTGGTGCGGACGGAGGCGACGCTCACGGAGCTGGTCGAGACGGTCCACCCTCACCCGACGCTGAGCGAGGCGCTGATGGAGGCGGGGCTCGAGGCGCTCGGGCGACCGCTGCACACCATGTCGAAAAGGCGCTAGTAGCTGGCTGAGAGAACTACCGGATGACCAGAACGCACTTGTGTCGCACCTTCGGCGCTGGGCTAATTGTTGGACGGCCCCTGTTCCCTGGGGCTTACGCCCCAGGCTAGGATCCGCCACCGCTTCGCGGCTGCGCTGGGGTCTACACGGGCGTGCGCAGCCAAGCGTTGGCGTGCTGTGCAGGAGATAGTGAGCGACGGATTGTCACAGGTGGCACGGATCGGCTTCGATGGCCGGAGGCCATCGAAGGAGAAGAGTTCCCTCTGCGGCCTCTGCGCTCTCTGCGGTGAATGCTTATGACAGAGCGGCGACAGTTTCCGGGGTGGCTCAGGAAGCGGCTGCCGGGCGGGCCGGAGGCGGCGCGGACGCGGCGGCTGGTCGAGGAGCTGGGTCTGGCCACGGTGTGCAGCAGTGCGAAGTGTCCCAACATCTGGGAGTGTTTTTCGCGGAACGTGGCGACGTTCATGATCCTGGGGGACAGGTGCGCGCGCGGCTGCCGCTTTTGCGGGGTGGCGCAGGGGCGGCCCGGGCCGCCGGACGCCGACGAGCCCCGGCGGGTGGCCGAGGCGGTGGGGCGTCTCGGGCTGCGGCATGCGGTGATCACGTCGGTGACGCGCGACGATCTGGCCGACGGCGGGGCCGGGCATTTCGCGGCGACGATCGAGGCGGTGCGTGCGGCCAACGCGCGGACGACGGTCGAGGTGCTCACACCGGACTTTCTTGGGAACGCGGAGGCGGTCGCGTGCGTTGTTGAGGCGCGACCCGAAGTGTTCAACCACAACGTCGAGACGGTGCCGAGGCTCTACCCTGCCGTGCGGCCCGGGGCCGATTACGCGCGGTCGCTTCACGTGTTGTCTGCGGCGCGGGCGCTGGGCGCGGCGCAGGCGGCCGAAACGGGGATGGTGACGAAGTCGGGTCTTATGGTGGGGTTGGGCGAGAGGCGCGAGGAGGTTGAGGGCGTGCTCGGCGACCTGCGTGCGGCGGGTGTGGAGGTGGTGACGATCGGGCAGTATCTTCGGCCGACGGTGCGGCATCTGCCGGTGGCGGAGTTCGTGCCGCCCGAGGTGTTCGGGTGGTACGAGGCGCGGGCGGTGGCGTTGGGATTTGCCGCAGCGCTGTGCGGGCCGTTCGTGCGGAGCTCGTACCGGGCGGGGGAGGTGGTGGCGTGGATGCGGCAACCGGCTGGGGCGAAGGCAGTTGGGGCGGGCCTGACTTCTGCCCTTGACAGCGCATCCGCCCTCAAGTAGAGACTCGAACTCCGGTGAGACACGTGCCGGGCGGGGGCGCAGGGCGCGGCGCCGGCCGGGTAGGCATGAACCTTGCATACGGGATTGGCGGTACCGTGAGACAGGTCATCTTTGACTACGTAAGCGACGACGTGGCGACTGCTTCGGTGGACTTCTGGTACGTTGACGAGGGAAACGTCGTGGAGGAAGGCGATGAACTGGTCGAGCTGCGCACCGACGACGGCGGCCTGTTCACCGTGTCTGCTCCGACAGCCGGGATCCTGCGGGAGCGTTTCTACGAGCAAGGCGATGAGCTGGAGGTCGGCGACGTGATCGCCACCATCGAAGACGGGCTCAGTGACCTCGACGACGATGTCGAGGACGAAGACGAGGACACCGACAAAGCACACCCCCAGGTCGAGGATATCGGAGACGACGAGGAGTTCTGATTCCCCGCCCCGCCTCCTCAGCGCTTGGCCCGGAGCCAACCCACATGTATCTGCAGAGCGGCCCAAAGGAGAACACCGTCGGCGACTCGACCGGCGTCTTTCACGAGGCGAACCGGCTCAAGCGGCTGCCGCCGTACCTGTTCACCATCATTGACGAGCTCAAGCGCAAGGTGCGCGAGCGCGGGGCGGACCTCGTTGACCTGGGCATGGGCAATCCCGACCTGCTCACGCCGCCGCACGTGGCCGAGGCGCTGGCGCGCGCCGCGCAGGAGGATCCCGAGTACCACCGCTACTCGAAGCGCGACGGCGAGGTCGAGCGGCGCTTCCGGCAGGCGATCGCCGACTGGTACCTCGACCGGTTCAACGTGACGGTCAATCCGGAGACCGAGGTGCTGCCGCTGATCGGGTCGAAGGAGGGGATCGCGCACCTGTCGCTGGCGTTTCTCAACAACGACGACATTGCGCTCGTGCCCTCGCCCGCGTACCCGGTGCACTTCAACGGGGTCATCATGGCGGGCGGGATTCTCTACAACCTGCCGCTCAAGCCGGAGAACGACTACCTGCCCGACATCGAGGGGCTCGACAGCCACGTGGTGAGCCGCTCGAAGATGATGTTTCTGAGCTACCCGCACAATCCGACGACGGCGGTGGCCGATCTAGCCTTTTACGAGAAGGTGGCGCGCTGGGCGCGCACGCACCACATTCTGGTCGGGAGCGACAACGCCTACAGCGACATCGTGTACGACGGCACCACGGCGCCGAGCTTTTTGCAGACGACGTGCGGGCGCGACGTGGGCGTGGAGTTTCACACGCTGTCGAAGTCGTATTCGATGCCCGGGTGGCGCATCGGCTACGGGGGGGGCAACGCGGACATTCTCGCCGCGCTCGAGAAGACGAAGAGCTACATTGATTTCGGCATCTTCCGCGCGGTGCAGCACGCGGCGATCGCGGCGCTCACGGGGCCCCAGGACTGCGTGCGCGAGCTGGTGGAGACGTACCGGCGGCGGCTCGAGGTGTTCGTCGGCGGGCTGGCGGAGGCGAACTGGGAGGTGCCGATGCCCAGGGCGACGTTCTACGTCTGGGCGCACATCCCGCTCAAGTACAGCGCGCTGAGCTCGCTCGAGTTTACGCGGCTCATGATCGAGGAGATCGGCGTGGCGTGCGCGCCGGGCACGGGGTTCGGCGAGTACGGCGAGGGCTTCGTGCGGTTCGCGATGGTCGAGCCGGAGGACCGCCTCGTCGAGGCCACGCGCCGGATCAAGACGTTCCTCAACATCAAGGTCTGAGCACGAAGACGACTGAGGACGACGGATGTCGGTCGAGTTGGAGGCTGTTGAGCTGGCGCGGCGCGAGGTGCTGGCGCCGGCGCTGAGCACGACCAAGGAGGTGCTGGCCGTCCACACGCCCTTGCTCGAGGGGGGTCAGCCGCTGCTCGCCCGGGCCGACACGACCCGCGAGCCCGGCGCGTTCTACTTCTATTTCCGGCTCGAGCACCAGCCGTACTACCTGGTCATCGTCGTCCGGCCCGGCGAGAAGGGCCTGGTGGCGGCGGGCGCGTACGTCGAGGCCTCGGTGCGGGTGTTTCTGCTCATCACGTCGGAGACGCTCTCGCCCGCGGAGATCACGCGGCGCGTCGGGTTCGAGCCCACGGCGACGCACGGCAAGGGCAAGTGCCTGCACAAGCAGCTCGCGCCGATGTCGAAGACCCGGTGGCGGTTCGAGCCGCACGCGAGCCTGCCCGAGAGCCTCGATCGGAAGCTCGTCCTGCTGCTCGACGAGATTGACGGCTCCGCCGGGCGCGTGGCGGCGCTCGCCGCCGAATGCACGGTGGCCGTCGGCATCTGCTACGAGGGCTACAAGGACTGGCTCGGCGGGTGGGCCGCGAGCCCGGCGACGATCGAGCGGCTCGCCGCCCTGGGCGCGAACGTGGAGCTGGATTTGTACGCCTCAGGGCCCGACCTGCCTGTGGAAAAATAGGGACAGTCACCTATTTTTCTTCAACGACCGCGCGACCGATTTGTTGCCAGAGGGACTCCCAGGCACCCCACGCCCCCTCCTGCAGACACCCGAGAAAAATAGGTGACTGTCCCTATTTTTCGTAGTCGCCTGACAAGTCGTGCGTGAAGTGCTAGAATTTGAGCCGTGGGTCAGCAGACGCAGCCGTTTTTGCCGGAGTCCGGCGAGCAGAGGAACGGAACGGTGACAAGAGGAGGACGTAGGACGATGAGCGTGATGATGAGGCGGCGCGACCGGGACTACGGACCGGATAAGCGGTACGATGTCTTGGTTTGGGGAAGCGACGACAGGTCTCTAGTGCAGGCCGACAACATCGCCCGCAAACGGGGCTACGACGAGATCGACGCCAGTCCCCCGAAAACCCACGAGGACGACGGGGAGACTCTCAACCTAAAGCTGGCTTGGAAAACGACCTTCGCCGATCGCGATCGCGCCGACGACGAGGTCTACGATCTCTACAAAGAGGAAGGCGTCCAGATCGCGCCGGACGACAAGGCGACTCTTGAGGCCCTCGAAAGGGCGAAGAAGCGGCGCGACGAAACCCCGTAGAGGGAGGATTTCGGCATGATTTACATAATCGCCGCCGCCCTCGGCGGCACCCTCCCGGTGTGGATCGTAAGCTGGCTGATCGAGGTCGATCTCGCAGAGGGCACCGCCGGCCGGAAGGAACGAATCTACACGTCGGTCGGACTAGCCGCCGTCCTCGCGATCATCGTCTGCTTGCTCGGCAGGAATCTTCACCTCGCCCTTGCTTGTCCGATCAGCGCGGCAATCGTGCTTGTGCTCCGGCTGCGACGCTCCTCCCCCGATCCGAAGGAGAGCGTCGAGGACGACAAAGACCAAACGCGGTAGAGGGAGGATTTCGATATGGCCTATCTAATCGGGGGCGCCCTCGGCGGCACCATCTTGGTCTGGCTGTTGAGCATGCTCATCGAGCTCGTCCTTCCGAAGAGACCAGGGGAGGAGAAGAAACGAGTCTACAAGTCGATCGGAATAGCCGTGGCCTTGGCCATCGTCGCCTCCACCCTCATCGGGGGGAGTTTTGGCCTCGCCCCGGCGTATCTCATCGGCGGAGCGATCGCACTCGCGATACGGCTCTACTTCCTCCGCAGACCGAAGGAGCCGACGAAGCCCCACGTCGAACCCACCCCACAAGACGACACACCCTCCGAGCCGACCGAGCCCGTGGACGAAGAGACACGATGAGAACTCGAGAAGGCGAAGCCGTCGAGGGACAACGTAGACGAAACGCTGTAGACGGGAGATTCCGACATGCTAAGGTTCATAGTATCCCTCGCCTGGTTCATCGGGATGGTTATCGGCGGGACGTTCGTGGTCTGGCTCGTGAGCTGGGTAATCTACGAAATCCTTCTTCAAAAGAACCCCGGCAGGGATGGAGGCCGAATCTGCGCGTCGGTTGGCCTTGCTGTGGTCCTTGCGATCATCATTTCCCGTCTAGTTGTCTTCCATCTACTCTATGCGCGCTTCCACCTCGATCGTATCTACCTAATAGGTGGGCCGATCACACTCTGGCTCCGGTTCCGATTCCGGCCGAAGCTGAAGGAGATGGCGGAACCGGACACCGCGTCGCTGCGCAAATGGGCGTCCGACCCCGACCCCGAAAAGCGGGAATCGTTTCGCGAGTGGGCTACCATTCATGACCCACAGGCGCTGAAGTATCTCGGGGAAGAAGAGCTCCGCAAATGGGCCTCCGATCCCGACCCCGAAGAGCGAAAGGGGTTTCGCAATTGGGCGACGCATTATGCCCCGGAAACCCTGAAGTATCTAGAAGAAGACTCCGACGTGTGAAGCCTGGCCCAACGCTGGCGGGCCCATACCCACGCAAACGCATGACAACTGGCATGGTGCCTATGGCTTCAAATGGCCTGACCAATGCAACCTTGGATTTCCTGTGTGTTCGATGGCAGCTTGCCCCTATCGCGGGTGTTGCCTGCGATAGCATTACAGAACCGAGGGGAGAGGGAGAGGAATTGTGAACAGAGGGTCGTCATACTCAGAAGGTGAAACCCAGCCAGTGCGTGCAGAGACGATAGGTGATATCGAGGGCAAAATTGAGAGAATAGGGAAGATCATCGAAACGCAGGTCATCGCGCAGACTTGGTGGTACGACGCGCTAAAGTCCGGCCTTGGTCTACTAGGAGTGATCGTTGTTTTCGCGGCCATCAAGAGCCTCGAGAAATGGGACCTAACGTCTCTTGGAATCATGGCTGTGGGGGGCGTAATTCTTCTTATTGTGTACTGGAACCCTAAGTTCCAGAACTACCTAGCCCGCCGAAAGGAAAGGCGGCACCGAATAGTCGAAGAGGCAGCCGGCGTTATCATTGACATCGTGAATAAGGAAGGTGACCCACCATATTATCCTTCAGACGGTGCACGAGTCGCGCTGTTTGACAGGAAGGCTAGGCGATCTGAGCCTCTGGACGATGACGAGCGAGAAGAAATGGACGAGTATCTGAAGGCTTTGGAGGTCCTTGGCCTGACAGATGTGGAGTCCGTGCACTCAATGACGGCTCGCCAGTTAATCGCCAAGCTGAAGCCCGACGATGGGGAAGCTCATCGAGCCGAGGAAGGCTTAGAGCGTCCAGAAGACACCTCGCATGCCGGCGCCGGTCGAGGCCGTGATG
>CAZJXV010000241.1:0-6753 GCA_964550015.1 uncultured Verrucomicrobiota bacterium | reverse complement strand
CTTCCTCGAACACGTCATGCAGCAGGCGCCCGGCTACAGCAAGCTCATGAGCTGGGTCAGCGGCGACATCATGCCCACCCCCATGGCCGTGGGCCGCGCCGTGCAGACCTTCGCCGAAGACGAGCGCGCCAACGTGCTCGCCGTCGACGTGGGCGGCGCCACCACCGACATCTTCTCCGTCTTCGGCGACGCGCGCACAGGCGAGCGCATATTCAACCGCACCGTGAGCGCCAACTTCGGCCTGAGCTACTCGATCTGCAACGTGCTCAAGGAAGCCGGCATCGCCAACGTGAGCAAGTGGGTGCCGTTCGAGATCGACGAGCCGAAGCTGCGGAATACGCTGCGCAACAAAATGATCCGACCCACCACCATCCCCCAGGCGCTGTCCGACCTGCTCATCGAGCAGGCCATCGCGCGCGAGGCCCTGCGCCTGAGCCTCGAACACCACAAGCTGCTCGCCGTCGGGCTCAAGGGCGTCCAGCAGCAGCGCAGCGTCTCCGACGCCTTCAGCCAGACCGACAGCGGCGAAACCCTCGTCGACATGATGGCCCTCGACTGGGTCATCGGCAGCGGCGGCGTGCTCAGCCACGCCCCCAGCCGCACCCAGGCCGCCTGGATAATGCTCGACGGCTTCCAGCCCCAGGGCATCACCACGCTTGCCGTGGACTCCATCTTCATGATGCCCCAGATCGGCATCCTGAGCAAGCTGCACCCGGCCGCCGCGGCCGAGGTCTTCCGCCGCGACTGCCTCATCGTGCTCGGCTCGGCGGTGACCGCCGTGGGCCACGGCAGGAAAGACGGCGAACCGGCCCTGAGACTCGACCTCTCAACCAGCGACGGACGCACCATCACCGAAACCGTCCACTACGGCCAGATGCGCCTCGTGCCGCTCGAACTCGGCCAGACCGCCACGGGCACGATCGCCCCCACCCGCCGGTTCGACGTCGGCGCCGGGCCCGGACGCACCAAGGAAACAACACTCTACGGCGGCGCCGTCGGCCTCATCGTGGACTGCCGAGGCGTGCCCGGACAACTGCCGGCCGACGACGACGCACGCCGCGCCAAGCTCAACGAATGGGCCGAATCCCTCGGCCTCCAGCGCGTCGAATAGCGCCGGCGCCCGATGGACCGCCAACGAGCGGCCGCGCCGCAGCGGCCCGGCAGGAGACAACCGAAGCCGACACGACCGCGCACAGGAGCAACACGCACGTGGGCACCGCATACACCCCGGGGCTGACCGTCACCCCCAACACCATCGTGCGCAAAACGCGCAAGCTGCCCATCAAGGGCACCGTCCTCGTCAACAAAGGCGACCGCGTCGAGCCCCACACCATCGTGGCCCGCGCCGACCTGCCCGGCGACCTCGACCAGATCAAGGTTGCCCACATCCTCGGCATCAACCCCGGCGAGGTCCCCCAGAAGCTGCTCGTCGCCCTCGAAGACACCGTCGCCGAAGGCCAGGTCATCGCCCGCGCCTCGTACTTCTTCGGCCTCTTCAAGTCAGAAGCCAAGGCCCCCGCCGCAGGCACCATCGAATACATCAGCGACGTCTCAGGCAACGTCGGCATCCGCCGCCCCCCGACCCCCGTCAACCTCACCGCCTACGTCCAGGGCACCGTGGTCGAGATCATCCCCGACGAGGGCGTCGTGATCGAGACACCCGCCGCCCTCGTGCAGGGCATCTTCGGCATCGGCGGCGAGCGCGAGGGCACCCTCCACATCATGCCCGAGCCGGAACGCACGATCACACCCCGCGACATCACCGGCGAGCTCCGCGACAAGATCATCGTCGGACGCCGCCTCGTCACCGGCGAGGCGCTCAAGAAGGCCGCGCGCTCCGGCGTCGTCGGCGTCGTCGTCGCCGGCATCGTGGAGAAGGAACTCATCGAACTGCTCGGCTACGAAATCGGCGTGGCGATCACCGGCGACGAAGCCGTCGGCGTCACCCTCGTGCTCACCGAGGGCTTCGGCGAAATCGAGATGGCGCACAAGACCTTCGACCTCCTCAGCTCGCTCAAAGGCCTCAACGGCTCCATCAACGGCGCCACCCAGATCCGCGCCGGCGTCATCCGGCCCGAAATCATCGTGCCGCACCGCAACGGCGCCTCGATCGCCGCCGAGGAGGCCACCGGCGGGGGCGAACTCAAGATCGGCTCGCGCATCCGCATCATCCGCGAGCCCTACTTCGGCCGGCTCGGCGCCGTCACCGCCCTGCCGTCCGAACTCGTCAAAATCGAAACCGGCGCACTCGTGCGCACGCTCCAGGCCACGCTCGACGACGGCGACGCCGTCGTCGTCCCGCGCGCCAACGTCGAACTCGTCTGAGCCGCGCGCCGGCGTCGCCCCGAGCCCGAACCGAACAACCGAAGGGGAATCGAATCGTGGACCCAGCCCTCTGCACACAACGCGTTGACAAAGCCAGGACCCAACTCGAGCAGGCCGGCGCCGACCTGCTCTACGTCTTCGGCGGCCCCAGCATCCTCTACTTCTCCGGCGCCCCCATGGGACCGAGCGACCGCGTCGTCGCCTTCATCATCGCGCGCGACGCCGAACCCTGGTTCATCGTCCCCGCCTTCGAAGCCCACCGCACCGAGCAGGCCAAGGCCCTCGGCTGCGTCGTCGCCTGGGAAGAGCACGAGGACCCCTTCAAGCTGATCGCCGACACCCTCACCAACAACGGCCTCGCCCGCGCCACAGTCGCCCTCGACGGCGAGACCTCGCTCTGGGTCCACGAAGGGCTGCGCAGCGCGCTGCCGGGCGCCACCTTCATCAACGGCCGGCCCCTCATCAACCGCTGCCGCATGATCAAGAGCCCACAGGAACTCGACCTGATCGAGCAGGCCTGCGCCAAGACCGGCGCGGCACTGACCGCCGCCATCGCCGACTTCAACGAAGGCATGACCGAGACCGAGTTCTCCCGCCTCGTCGGCGAAAAATACCGCTCCGAGGCCAACATCGCCGGCGGCGCCCTCGTCCAGAGCGGCCCCCGCGCCTCCGACCCACACATCCCCACCGGCGACCGCCCCATCGTAAGCGGCGACGCCGTCGTCATCGACAGCGGCTGCCGCCTCGAGGGCTTCTTCTCGGACATCTCGCGCACCCTCATGGTCGGCGACATCCCCCAAGAGACCCGCAAGGCCTGGACCACCCTCAAAGACGCCCAGCAGGCCGCCTTCGACGCCATCCGACCCGGCGCCACCTGCGGCTCCATCGACGACGCCGCCCGCGGCTGGCTCGACGAGCGCGGCTACGGCCAGTACTTCCTCCACCGGCTCGGACACGGCATCGGCTACAACGGCCACGAATACCCCTACCTCGTCAAGGGCAGCGACGTCGTCCTCGAGCCCGGCGTCACCTCCACCGTCGAGCCAGGCATCTACGTCCCCGGCCGGTTCGGCATGCGCATCGAGGACGTCATCGCCGTCACCGACGACGGCTGCCGCATCCTCTCCCACATGATCCCCCGCGACACCCCCTGGCCGATATAGGCGCACAATCAGATCCACCGGCGAACACAAGCGGCAAGGGAAAACACCGCGAAAAAGGGCTTGACAAAGCAGACCAATACAGCCGATAAACCTATTGTAGTCTGAACCCAACCGATGTTGGGTGTAGGACTGCTCCTTAAGGCTCCCGGTGTGGAGGACGTCCTGCCGGGAGCTTCTTGCTGTCGCTTTTCACGGGTACCTGACGATTCCCGGCGGCCCGCCCCTGACCCTATTGACCGCCATCACGAGACTCCCCGACAACTCGTCCCACAGATCAGCCGGAATGGAGGCTTTGGGGTCGACGTACTTCGAACGGTGGGCCGCGTAAGCGTTCCAGTCAGCCAATTGGATGAAATAGGAGTCGTGCGAGGCGCGTTCATTTGGATCTTCAACTACCCTCTGCAAAGGGAACTCAATCCGTCTAGGAGCCCAGTGTCCCCTAATGACGTGATGCCGTCGCATGTGGCGGATCCTCTTCCTGATGAACGGACCGTGCCCTTCATCGGGATAGATCGTCGCCCACTCGGCATGGTCCTCGCAGAACCTGTTGATCCTCTGCAGCGCGAATGTCCACGCCGCGAATCGCGAGTCCCACCCACGTTGCGCCGCAAGCCGCTTCTCTACCGCAACCGCGAAAGCAGATGTTCGAAGCTCCCTCTGCTGAAACTGCAGGAAATCGCGAAAAAGCTGCATCCTTCGGCCTCTGGACCACCCCAGACTCCTGAAGACCCCGGCCGCCTTCCGGATATCAATAGCCTTGATCTCGGGTCTTGTTGGAATCAAGTAGTCTGTCCGAAGCCGGCGGCGCATCCTCACGAGCGTGTCGAGGCTCTCGAGCCACACGCTCTCATGAACCAGGACGCACGCGAGCACAAAGAACCTCGTTGGGCTCCGCTCCAATCCAGCGTCGCCGGACTCGTCAAGGTATGCCAGATACACGCTTGGCCCCTCCTCATTAACGTTGTATTCTAGCAAACATCTGTTCGCTTTTCAGGAGACAACGTGGGCTCAATGCCACACACTGCATACTGATACGGAGACAGAGACATGCCACGCATCCGCGAAAAACTCTGGATCTGGGGCCAGGAAGCCGGCTGCCACACCGCTGCCGAGTGGGGCGTGCCCGAGCCGTCGCGCATGACGCCCGCCGAGGGCGCCTTCTACATGGGGATCCCCAACGTGATCATCGTCGGCTACGGCGGCAAGCCCGCGCCCCCCTTCCACCAGTACGCCCTGCCGCTCCATCCCATGAAGAACCTCGTCTGGTCCGTCGTCGGCGCCGGCGGCGTCACCGATGCCACCGAACGCGCCGAAGTCCTCAAGCTCGCCGACGAACTCCCCAACATGACCGGCGTCATGATGGACGACTTCTTCCACGACGAACCCGGCCCCAAGGGCTACGGCGCCCTCACCCTCGACGAGCTCCGAGACCTCCGGACCCAACTCACCGTCGACGGCCGCACGCTCGACCTCTGGGTCGTCCTCTACGACCGCCAGCTCCGCCTGCCGCTGGGCGACTACCTCGCGCTCTGCGACAAGGTCACCCTCTGGTTCTGGCGCGCGGCCGAACTCGAACACCTCGAGCAGAGCCTCGAATCCCTCGAAGCCCTCGCCCCCTCCTGCGGCAAGGTCCTCGGCTGCTACATGTACGACTACGGCGAGAAACGCCCCATGCCCCTCGACCTGCTCGAACACGAGTGCCAAACCGGCCTCCGCTGGCTGCGCCAGGGCCGCATCGAAGCCATGATCTTCCTCGCCACCTGCATCTGCGACCTCGACCTCGAAGCCGTCGAGTGGGCCCGCCGCTGGATCGCCAAAGTCGCCGACGAGGCCCTCTAGGTTGACGTATTGCCGCACGGGCAGTGATCGAGTATGCTTATGCGGTAACGCGGCCACGACGGCTGCGCTGAAAGCGTGTTGGCCCTCATCGACCCGACGGAGTATTTTCCGCACCATGCATTGGTAGAAGGCTACAGGATCAGCCGCTAATGATGAGACAAGATAGCGCGCGGGCAGCTCCGTGCATGGCGAAAGGAACCCGCGATGGGCAGGACAAAGACCTTTAGTCGCGAAAGCGCACAGACAGGGCAAGCCCGAATCGAAGACCTCCGCGTGGAGAACTACCGGGCACTCAAGCGGGTCGAGTTAAGGGATATCTCCCCGCTCACGGTCCTCCTGGGCCCGAACGCCAGCGGCAAGTCTACGTTGTTTGACGTATTCAATTTTCTGTCCGAGTGCTTCCGCTTCGGACTTCGCCATGCCTGGGACAGGCGCGGACGCGCCAAGGAGCTGAGAACGCGCGGGCAACAGGAGGCCATCGTCATCGAGCTGAAGTACCGCGAACAGCCCGGACAGCCCCTCATCACGTACCACCTAGCGGTCGACGAGGTGGACAAAGGCCCCGTTGTGGTCCATGAGTGGCTTCAATGGAGAAGGGGTTCACGCGGCAGACCGTTCAGGTTCCTGGAGTATCGGCAGGGTCGGGGCCACGCGACAAGCGGCGAGATGCCCGACGAGCAGGATAGGCGCATCGAGAAGCAGCTGAAGTCCCCCGATCTCATTGCGGTTAGTGCGCTAGGCCAGTTTGAGGAGCACCCGCGCGTAGCAGCACTTCGAGAGTTCATCACAGATTGGTATGTCTCGTATCTGTCCATCGAGGATACACGAAGCCAACCGGAGGCCGGACCACAGGAAAGGCTCAGCAAGACAGGTGACAACCTACCCAACGTCATCCAGTATCTGAACGAACAGCACCCCGAGCGGCTGCAGCGCATCTTCGACACGCTGCGGAAACGCGTGCCACGCATCGAGAACGTGCTTGCCGAGCCGATGCCTGACGGCCGGTTGCTCTTACAGATCAAGGACGCACCATTTCAAGAGCCGATTCTCTCTCGCTTTGCGTCCGATGGCACCCTCAAGATGCTCGCATATCTCGTTGTACTTTATGACCCCGCCCCGCCGCAGTTCATTGGCATCGAGGAACCGGAGAACTTCTTGCACCCGCGCCTGCTCCCAGAGCTCGCCGAAGAGTGCCGTCGAGCAACGGCACGATCCCAACTGCTGGTCACCACGCATTCCCCTTCGTTTCTGAACGCGACTTTGCCAAACGAGGTGCGAGTCCTGTATCGGGACGAGGACGGCCATGCACAGGTGGTGCGGGCTTCGGACATCAAGGGCATTCCCGAGTTCGTTCAGGAAGGCGCTTCGATGGGTCACTTGTGGCTCGAGGGTCGCTTCGGCGTGGGCGATCCGTTGGTCAATTGGG
>CAZJXV010000240.1:0-6764 GCA_964550015.1 uncultured Verrucomicrobiota bacterium | reverse complement strand
GAAACAGATACAAAGAACAACACCCCTTGACGAGGGTGCCTCATAGCAGGGTATTTGGTTGCGTGGCCCGGCCCCCTCACCCAGGGCGGCGCTGCGCTTGCCCTGGGCTTGTATATCTCGCCCTTTCAGGGCGGACGTACGGGAGCTGTTCCCGCACAAACCCGTGCCCGCAACCATATCAGTTGTTACGGGAACACGAGAGCCGGCCCCAGTCCGGGCTGTAGTTTCCACGTCCGTTGTCGGCGGGCCTGCCTTGCGGCACACCGGGCCTTGACGGGCGGGTGTTGTGGTTGTAGGTTCAACCGTGTTGGGCGGGAAACTTCGGCCCGGCCCGGAGCGTCCCAATGAAAGAGAGAAGCGCCACCCCCCGCGCGGAGAGGAAGCTATGACGATCCGCCCCTGCCACCGTCGCGGCCCCCGAGGTTTTTTCGGGCTGTACGCGCCGCTCGCCTGTGCCGTGGTGTGCCTGGTTTCGGTCGCTGCGCCGGCGGCCGTCACCTATGCCCACAGGCTCTACGGCGACAAGATCGAAAGCGTTTGGAAGGACGGCTCGTGGCGCGCCGAGGTGGACGTGGACCACAGCAAACGCGTGTACAACGGCGCCTCCTCGATGGAGGTGACGCTCAAGGGCAAGGGGGCGCTGTGCTTCAGCTACGAGAAGGGCTGGAGTCTGCGCCGCTACTATGCGCTCGTGGGCTGGATCCACGGGGGCAGCGAGGGCGCGCAGAACGTGCGCATTGTGCTCACCGACACCGAGGGCAACATCCTCCCGGCCAAGCAGGGCGTCCGCTTCGCCACGGGGGCGCACGTCGAAGGCGGCCAGATCAACGCGCAGCGGTGGCAGTTCTTCGTCATCCCGGTGGGCGAGCTCAAGCCGGGCTACAAGGACACGACGCGGATCATCTTCTACAACCCGTCCGAGGAGACGATGCCGACCTTCTACCTCGACGACGTCGGCTTCACGGCCCAGCGCGTGCCGCTCTTCGGCGAGGGCAAGACCGAGGACGAAAAGCCCGTCGAGCGGCCCCGGCGCACGACCCACGCCATCTACACGGACGGCCTGAAGAACGGCTGGGAGAACTGGTCGTGGAACACGTCCGTCGAGCTCGATAACCAGGATGTCGCGGCCCAGGGCAAGCAGGCCATTCTCGTCGAGCAGAAACCGGGCGGCGGCCTGGGCTTCGGTCGCCACGGCGCCGTTTCGACCGGTGGCTACCGAGCGCTCGAGTTCTATGTCAACGGCGGCAAGACGGGCGGCCAGACGCTTAACGTCTCGCTTTTCGATGAGAAAGACCAGATCATCGCCACGGTCAAGGTCAATAACACTGCGTACATCGACAGGGGCACGATCTCACCCGGCCGGTGGCAGCAGGTGTACATCCCACTGCGCGACCTGCGCGCCACGTCCATCGACGTCCGCAAGATCGGCATCGTCAACGCCGGCACGAGCGACGCGCTCTACTACATCGACGCCGTCAGCCTGGTCAAATAGGGAGCTCGTTCTGCTGCGTGGGTTCCCGGGCGCTGGTAGGACAATGAGAGGTCTGCAGATGGTCGACTTCGAGCGACGGTTTAGCAGAGGGCTTTGGGCAAGCAGGCTCGTGATGGCAATCGGCCTCGGCATGGGTCTTGGGCTACTCGCGTGTGTCAGTGTGAGCAAACCGAGGCATGGTGATGGGCCCGACACCAGGCACCTGAAATATCCACAACCTGTCCCCAACTCGGCCGGGGCGATGTTTCGGGAAGATCCTTGCCGTACGGGGGTGTGCAAGACTAGGGGCGTTCCTAAGCTGACAGGTGTCAAGTGGGAGTTCGACACCAAGGAGTGGGTCCACACGGCCCCGACGATTGCCGATGGGATCGTCTGCTTCGGAGTAGTGGACAGGTGTCTTTACGCGCTTGACGCGACAACGGGCGAACTGAAGTGGCGCTTCATGATTGCACCGCCAAGAGTGGGACTTCATGGCAGGAACTACGTGAAGTCAACTCCTGCTGTCGCGGGTGACCTGGTCTGTTTCGGTGGGCGAGATGGGCGTCTGTATGCGTTGGATCTGCAGACGGGCAAGAAGAAATGGGAATTCAGGATCCGAGGAGAGGTGAACGCTTCCCCGGCCATAGTGGACGGTTTGGTCTACTTCTGCAGTACGGACCATTATCTTCGAGTCCTGGACCTTGAGACTGGGCAGGAGTTGTGGAATTTCGAAGCGCGCTCGTGGATAGAATCTTCGCCGGCCATTGGCGACGGTGTTGTCTGCTTCGGCTGCGGTGACGGTAGTCTCTACGCGGTAGACTTGGAGACCCACGAAGAGAAGTGGCGCTTCCTGACGAGGGGCTGGGTGGATTCTTCTCCCGCGATTTCGGAAGGGGTGGTCTACGTGGGCAGCAGAGACGCGAACGTCTACGCCGTTGACCTACGGACGGGAAAGGAGAAGTGGCGCTTCCCCACGGGCGAGCAGATTGTGTACTCCTCTCCTGCCGTTGCGCGGGGCCTGGCCTTGATCGGCAGTTGTGACGGTTCCGTCTATGCGATCGAATGCGAGACTGGGAAACAGAGGTGGAGCTTCCCAACAGGCGACAGCGTGTGTTCCTCTCCAGTGATCAGCGGCGAGGTCGTCTATTTCAGTAGCGATGACGGTCATGTCTACGCTGCAAACTTGAAGACGGGAAAGGAACAGTGGCGGTTCAGGGCGAAGAAGGAGGCCGGGCACGGTGGTCCGGTCGTGTATGAAGGCGTCGTCTACTACGGCAGTCGTGACGGTTATCTCTACGCGCTGCACTAGGTAAGTCGTGCGCCCATGCCGAGGCCGTTCCCAGCCGTTCCCCTTTGTCAATGCTACCGTGTCCCATTATCATGCGCCCCGTGATGGTACCGAGCGAGGAGAAGGCGAGATGAATATTCTGATTGCGGACAAGTTTCCCAAGCAGTACGTCGAGGAGCTCGAGGGCCTCGGCCATACGGTCACGTTCAACCCCGACCTGCAGAAGGACGACCTCGTCGAGGCGGCGAAGGACGCGCACGTCCTGGTCGTCCGCTCGACCGAGGTGCGGGAGCCCGTTATTGACGCGGCGCAGAACCTGATGCTCATCATCCGCGCGGGCGCGGGCTACGACACGATTGACGTGGGGCACGCGGCCGAGCGGGGCATCTACGTGGCCAACTGCCCGGGCAAGAACTCGATCGCGGTGGCCGAGCTCACGATCGGGTTGATCCTCGCCATTGACCGGCGTCTCCCGGACTGCGTCGCCGACTCGCGCGCGGGCCACTGGAACAAGAAGGAGTACGGCAAGGCCGACGGCCTGCACGGCCGGACGATCGGCATCGTGGGCCTGGGCGGCATCGGGCGCGAGGTGCTCAAGCGGGCCGTGGGGCTAGGGCTCAAGCCAGTCGGGTGGTCGCGCTCGCTCACGCCGGAGCGGGCCGACGAGCTCGGCATCGAGCGGTGCGAGACGCTCGAGGAGCTCGCCGGCAAGAGCGACATCGTCACCATCCACCTCGCGCGCACGCCGGAGACGCAGCACGTCATCGGCAAGAACTTCTTCGACGCCATGAAACCGAAGGCGATCTTTATCCACGCCGCCCGCGGCGGCATCGTGGACGAAGCCGCGCTGCTCGATGCGGTCAGGAGCAAGGGCATCCGCGCCGGCCTCGACGTGTACGAGGACGAGCCGAAGGCCGGCAAGGCCGACTTCTCCAACGCCCTTCTCGCCGAGCCGACCGTGTACGCCGCGCACCACATCGGCGCCTCGACCGACCAGGCGCAAATGGCCATCGCCGCCGAGGCGCTCCGGATCATCAAGGTTTTTTCTGAGACCGGTTCCGTGCCGAACTGTGTCAACCTCGAGACGAAATCGCCGGCGCGCTGGCAGCTCGTCGTGCGCCACTACGACAAGGTGGGCGTCCTCGCCAACGTGCTGGGGCTCATCAAGAGAAACAAGATCAACGTCCAGGAGATGGAGAACATCATCTTCGCCGGCGCTAAGGCCGCGTGCGCCAAGATCAAGCTCGACAGCAAGCCCACCGAGGCGGTCCTGAAGAAAATCGGCGCCAACGCGGACGAGGTCATCCACGTGGACCTGGTGGAGATTGCGTGAGCGTGCTTGTGTGGCACCTTTTTTGCTTGTCACGGAAGCCTCGCGGATGTCTGTGAAGGCGTCTGCCGGGACGCGAAGGTTGGCAAGTGGAACGCACGGGAGGTGCCGCCATGACACGCTCAGTGCCGATGATCGCTGCCGCACTCCTGATGCTCGTCGCTCCGGCGAGCTTCTGTGCCGAGACGGAAGTACCTGACTACGCGAAGACGATCCCGCCCGAGATTCTGGCCAAGTACGATCCGGGGCTTGTGGATGGGACCCGGCCCAAGATCGTGACGATCACCCAGGACATGATCTGGTCGCTGCGCACGAAGCCGGACCAGGGCGGCGACATCTACACGCTGGACGTGAAGGCGTCTGAGCTTTCGACCGTCCAGAAGAACGTCGTGCTCGAGTGGATCAAGGCGGGGCACAACGTGCTGATCCAGGAGGAGCAGTGCGTCCTGTACTGGGAGCTTTTCCCCGGGTTCACCGAACCGAAGGAGGCGAAGAACTGTCCGGGGCCGCTGCCCGTGACGCTCAGCGAGCATCCGGTCAACACCGACTGCGCGAATGTGACGTTTTGCACGACGAGCGAGGGCAGGCTGCGCCGCTCGGACAACACCTACGGCATCGGGCACACCCACCTGTACTACCCGGCCCTTCCCGAGCACGCTGTGGTGGTCGCCTCGCTCGACCGGGGGCGCAGATCGGATGACCCGGGCGGCCCCGTTGCCGGCTGCGTGCCCTACGGCCGTGGCGGCGTGTATTTCATCATCAAGCCGCCGCAGGGCAGCGACACGGACCGCTGGACCCTCAGCTTCCGTCAGTGGATGCTCGGCCTGCCCATTCCCGGCGCCGCCGACATCAGCTCGCGTGAGGCCGCGCCGCACCGGCTCGTGCTGCAGAACGGCGATTCGATCCGAGGCACGGTGCTCACGCCGAGCGTGACGGTCAAGACGGGCTACGCCGAGCTGACTTTCGACATGAGCCAGGTCGAGACCCTCCGCCTCGACAACGGGAACGGCGCCGAGTCGGTTGTGCTGTCCGGCGGCGACACGCTGTCGGGCCGCATCAGCCCCGATGCTTTCAAGGTCAAGCTCCCGGACGGCCGCGAGATCGAGATCGCCGCGAAAGAGATCAAAGAGATCAACGTCCGCGGGTGACCGTTCCCGGCCGGCGTCGTTCGACGCCGGACAGGCCGGGAACCTCTCGCAGAGACGCGGAGCACGCAGAGGAGAAATCCAACCGGAACTCCGCGTGCTCCGCGTCTCCGCGAGATGTCCTTCCTCCCCAAGCCGGTGGGCCTTGCGCTCATCTGTCGAAGCCGTCGTTCAACCCTGATCCGCCGATCTGGGCGCAAGGCCCGTGCTGGACTTCACTCGCCGCATCGTGTAGGTATTCTGCACGCGTTGGAGGCATCGGAGCGGCACGTTTACGGAGGGGCGTCGCGGATGAAGGCACTGATCACCGGCGGGGCCGGGTTCATCGGGTCACACCTGGCCGAGGCGCTGCTTGCGCGGGGCGACTCGGTCGCGGTCATTGACGACCTCTCGACGGGCAGCATCCGCAACATCGAGCACCTCAAGGCGCACAAGGGCTTCCGCTACACGATCGGCTCGGTGATGGACGTGCCCGTGCTGGCCGAGCTGGTGGACGACGCCGACGTTGTCTTTCACCTGGCGGCGGCCGTCGGCGTGCGGCTGGTGGTCGAGCGGCCGGTGAGCACCATCGAGACCAACGTGCGCGGCACCGAAAACGTCCTTGAATGTGCCAATAAGAAGGGTAAGACCGTGCTGCTCGCCTCGACCTCCGAGGTGTACGGCCGCAGCGTGCGCGACCGGTTCAACGAGGAGGACGACCTGCTGATCGGCCCGCCGACGACGGGCCGGTGGCGGTACGCGTGCTCGAAGGCGCTCGACGAGTTCCTCGCCATGGCCTACTTCAAGGAGAAGGGCCTGCCGGTGGTCATCGTGCGGCTGTTCAACACGGTCGGCCCCCGGCAGACGGGCGAGTACGGCATGGTGGTTCCGAACTTCGTGCGGCAGGCGCTCGCGAACGAGCCGATCACGGTGCACGGCGACGGCAAGCAGACGCGCTGCTTCTGCCACGTCGGCGATGTGGTCGGGGCGCTCATCACGCTCGTCGAGCGCCCGGAGGCCCTCGGCCAGGTCTTCAACATCGGCAGCGACAACGAGATCACCATCCGTACGCTGGCCGAGCAGGTGAAGGCCGTTCTCGGATCGAAATCCGACATCGTCCTCGTGCCCTACGGCGACGTGTACGAGGAGGGCTTCGAGGACATGCGCCGCCGCGCGCCGGACATCTCGAAGATCCGGGACCTGATCGGCTTCGAGCCGAAGCTCGATCTGGCTACCATCATCCGGGACGTGGCCGCCGGCCAGGAAGAATAGGGATAGTGGGCTGTTGAAAAAGCCCCCCTTTGCTCTTTTCAGCTTTGCCCCGAAGGGGGTGCATAGAATAGCCCAGGGTCAGCTTTGCCCCGAGCCTGTCGAGGGGCGAAGCGCCACCCTGGGTCGAAGGGCAATACCCACGAGGTACCCTGAAAGGGTTCCATAGGTGGCGCGAGATGGCGCGCGCGGCCTTGCGGTTCGTCGCTCGTTGAGGTGCTCTATGCAACCCTTTCAGATACTATGGAGGCCATCCCTCTCGGGGTGTATACCCCGATGTAA
>CAZJXV010000239.1:0-6779 GCA_964550015.1 uncultured Verrucomicrobiota bacterium | reverse complement strand
CACACCCATTCCTATACCGGCCCGCGAAATTACACAATCTTTGGTACTCCACCCTTGGGCGGGTGTCAGGAAGCCGGGGGCTTCTTGGCGTTTTCGCGGCTCTTGGCGAGGGAGGAGAGTTTGTCCACGAGCTTTTCGTACTGGTAGGCGGCCTTGAGGATCTCGCGGGTGAACGCGATGCCGGCCTCGACCTCCTCTTTGTCGTTGGCGCCGAAGTGGGCGAGGTCCGAGCGGGCCTTGTCGGTGCCGAGGAGCCGGAGGGCGCTCATGCCCTGGAGCAGTTTTTCGGGGATGACGATCTCGGAGGCGAGCGCCCGGATGCGGTTTTCGAGCGTGGGGCCCCTGGCCTGGCGGTCGGCGCAGATCTCCTCGAGGGTGCGGCGCAGCATGATGGCCGCGGCCGTGTAGCAGCGGTTGGCGTGGCACTCGATGGCTTCGTTGAGGAAGGCGAGCACCTGGTCCGGGACGCCCTCGGTCTCGATGACGAGGCGCTGGGGCGGGAAGGTGGTGACGCCCTGCTTCTCCTTGCCGATGAAGAAGAGATGGGCGTTGCAGTCGGGGTTGGGGCAGCGTCTCTGGCCGTGGACGACGCCGCGGTACAGGAGGTCCTTGACGTCCTCGAACCGTTCGAAGACGGCCTCGTGGTGGCAGGCCGGGCACCGCGCCGTGACGCGGGGTCCTGCGAGGGCGAGGCCCTCGGTCGAGGTCGCCACCGGGTCAGCGGGGGCCTGTTCCTTTTTCTTCCTTCGCACAGGTGCTCCGTGTCTGTGCGTGGCGAGGCAGCGCGCTGCTGTCGTCGGTCGAAGCGCACAGGCTGCCGCAGTTCACAAGAGATCGCCTACTCAGGCTTCGCCACATGGAATATAGCACATTTGTTCGCCGAAGTCAAGGTGGTTTTTGGCCTGGCTCTTTTTAGAGAAAACGCCCGGGGCGGGAAACGCGTTCCCGCCCCGGGATAGTGTCGTTCGCGACGGGCGCCGTTACCGGGCCGCCTCGCCGCGTTTTTCGTTCGGGTCGCGTTCGGGCCTCGGGTGCTTTCCGAGCCAGTAGACGTTGTCGTGGCCGCTGATCTCGACGAGCGTCTTGCCCGCGAGGGTGGGGAGCGTTTCGACGGCGGCGCGGCGGACGGAGTCGTACTTGTCGCCGAGCAGGGCGGTGATGCGCTCGACAGCCTCGGGCGGCACGTCGGTGGCGTAGCCGCGCAGGCCGCGGATGGCCTTTTCGCGGCACGCTTCGTGCGGATCGTCGAGTGCCTTGACGAGCATGGCCTTGACGTCCGCGCTGGTGGCCTCGCGGAAGCGGGGCAGGTTGTGGAGCCAGTCGCGGCGGATGACGAAGAACTCGTCGTCGAGCGCGGTGTTGACGGCCGCGAAGAGGCGGTCGTACTCGGCCTGGATGGGTTGGAGCTCGGTGGTGGCCGTCGCGGCCTGCTCGGCGACCGTGGTGCGTTCGGCCTCGATCTTGGCGCGCTCGTCGGCGCGTG
This sequence comes from uncultured Verrucomicrobiota bacterium, assembly GCA_964550015.1. Lineage (GTDB taxonomy): Bacteria > Auribacterota > JABMQX01 > JAFGEW01 > JAFGEW01 > CAZJXV01. The sequence goes on along the minus strand of CAZJXV010000239.1, from coordinate 5,296 downwards.
CCGCGTCGTCGGCGGGAATGTCGGCGAGGCGCTTGTCGAACTCGGCGATGCGCTTGTTGAGGTTGCGGAGCGCGTTCGCCTTGTCGCGGGCCGGCGGGAACTGTGCCTCGCAAAGGCGGGTGAGCGCGCCGAGGGCGGCCCGCCTGACGTCGCGGCTCGGATCGTTCTTGAGGATGTTGCCGAGGGTGTCCGACGAGGCGGGATCCGCCATGTCGCGCAGGGCGTCGCACGTCTTGCGCCGCACCCACTTGCTCGAGCTCTGGAGGCGTTTGAGAAGCGCGGGCGTGGCGACGGTGTCGCCGAGCCGGCCCAGCGCGCTGGCGGCGTACTCGCCGACGCGCCAGTTCTCGTCGTCGAGGGCCGTGGTGAGCGCCTCGACCGTGGGCCTGGACGCCGTGCGCATCTCCTCGTTTTTCATGTCGATGCGCGGGTAGTTGCCGAGCGCCCAGGCGGCGTTGAGGCGCACGTCGTCGTCTTCATCGGATAGCAGCGCGGTCATGAGCGCGGGAACGGCCGGCTCATGCTTGGCCTTGCCGAGCTGGGCGGCGGCCTGGGCACGGCGCACGGGTTCGAGACTGGTGGTAAGCGCCGCGAGTTCCTCCTCGGGCGTGGGCATAGCGATGAGGGCGAGCCGGACGGGGTTGGTCTCCGCCGTGCCGGTCCAGGCGTTGAAGCCGAGCTCCTCGCCGGTGGAGTCGGAGCGGTAGCGGAGCTTCAGGACATAGTCATTGCCGGGCTCGAGCTTGGTGTCGTGGTTGCGCGCCCAGTCGCCAAAGAGATCGTGGATGCGCATGCGCTCCTTGCGGGTCTCGCCCGGCTTGAGCTCGCGGAAGTGGTCCTTGGCGTGGGGGAGGCCGAAGTGGCGTGGGGGCTGTTTCGTGTCCTCCGGCGGGTTCTGCTGCTCGGGTCGCCAGTAGTGGCTGACCCAGCCGTCGGTGACCGGCTCGCCGTCGGGGGTCGTGATGTTGATCTCCCAGAGCCGGCTGCGGTTCCAGGTGGCGACCGTGAGGGTCTCCTCGCCCCGGTTGGTGAGGTAGACGTCCCACTCGACGTTGTTCCAGGGCATGTAGCCGAGCTGGGTGAGGCGCACGGTGGCCTTGAGGCCGCCGGCGATGTCGCTGTCGAGGGCGGGGACGGGGTTTGCCTTCGAGAGCTTCGGTAGGCCCGTGGGGCTCGTGAGCCGGTGTTCGAGCGTGGCGCCCCTGCCGAGCGGGTCGCGTCGGATCTGGAAGTTGTCAATGTAGTGGTGGTGGGCGTCGAAGAAGTACCACCAGCCGCTGGAGAAGGTGCGGGTGTCACCGATGAGCATGTCGCGCACGAAATGCGAGGTGTCGCCGAGGACCTGGTCGAGCATCTCGTCTATGTTGATCACGATGTGGTGCCACTCGCCGTCGGCGGTGAAGTCGGCCTGGCCCACCATGACCCGGGGCACCCACTGCTGGACCCAGAAGCCGTTGAGGAGCACGCCGTAGCCGTTCTCGCCGTTGTCGAGCACAACGTGGAGGCCGAGGTTGTCGGTCTTGGCGTCGGTCTTGAACCAGAAGTCCACGATCGGATAGACGTTCGTGTCGTAGACGTACTGGGTGTCGGGCAGGCGTTTTTCAGGCCAGAACGAACGGCCGAAGCACGAGACGTGGCCGTAGCGCTGGCCGCCGCGGTCGTAGACGTGCAGGCACTGGCGGCCGAACTTGGTGGCCGCGCGGTCGAGCTTGACCTGGTAGTGGGCATTGGTGTTGCCGAAGTCGCCGCCGATGCCGTCCTCGAAATCCTCGTCCACGAGGCAGTCGCCGAAGGACTTGTACACGTCGAGCTCGCCGCGGCACGTGGCCTCGCCGGACACGTTGGCCTCGGCGGCGAAGGTGAGCCAGCCGTCGTTGGCGCGGTTGCTCACCGTGACGTCGAAGGTGAACGACTGGGTCGCGTCGAGCGCGGCCAGGTCGAAGCGCACGCCGCGCGGCCGGACGCTGATGCCTCGTGGGAACTTGGGCAGGAGCATGCCGGAAGCGGGCCGGTCGAGGTTGTTGGTTACCGTGATCGTCGCCGTCTGGTTCGGCACCTGGATGAGCTCGGGTCCCTCGACGCGGATCTCGATACCGACGGCGTCAACGAGGTTGATGGGCACGGGCTTGGAGACCGTGTGCGTCGCGCCGTCCTTCTCGTAGCTCGCCTCGATGATGTAGGTGATCAGCCCGGCCGGCCGGTCGGTGTCGACGGGGAAGCTGCCGACATGGACGCCTTTCTCCTCCTGCTCGACGGTGATATCAGCGACGTTTTCTGTGCCGAACTCGCGCCTCTTGACGTTGACGTTGTCGACGCCGGGTGCAACAAGGTTGACGTACACCTTGACCGGCTTGCCGCGCAGGACGCGGGGCATGCTGGGCGCGGCGGTCAGGGTGACGTTCTCGTCTTTGACAGCGAGCATGTCGAGTTCGTTGATGGGGAGCTGCGGGCCGAGGTCGGTGTCGAACATGATGAACGTCTTCGAGTCGCGGCAGATGAAGCCGAGGATGTTATCGGCGGGGTTGGCGGGGCCGCCGGCAGACTTGGCCAGATCCATGAACGGCTCAATCATGTCGGCGCGGACGAAGACGAGGTCGCCGTGGCCTCCGCCGGGCTTGGCGTAGCGGATGATGGCCATGGACTCGTAGCTGCGGCCGTCGGCGCCTTCGCGGCTCATGTTGAGCACGTTGTTCAGGAGCACGTCGTTCTCGAGCGTGGTCTTGGCGGCCTCGGCGGGCACGACGCTCGAGAGGATGTTCTTGGGCGTGTCGATGTGTGAGAGGTCGATAAGCGTCCAGCGCCGCTCTTGCCAGTCGAGGCCGCGGCCGTTGTGGCGCCCCGGCGCGCCGAGGATGCGCACGCCCTTGACGCCGAGGACCTGCTCGAGGTGCTCCTCGTGCAGGACGGGCAGGGCGCCGAACCAGTCGTCGCTCACCGGCCACTCCCACTTGTAGCGGGTGACGGTGACGGGCGGTGGGGGCCCGGCGTCGGTGGTGGCGACCGTCGTCTCGCCTTCGGGCGGCACGGCGGCGGCCTTGAGGGCTGGCATGTCCTCGTGGGCGAGGTCGGTGAAGCGCGCGGACAGGGTCCATCCGCGTTCGCCTTCCTGGTCGAGCTTCTTGACGAGCAGGCGGTTCCACCCGGGCAGGAGGACGACCTTGCGCTTTGCCTCGTCCTCGGCGGTGCCGCGCCAGACCTGGAGCACCTTGTGGCCGTTGAGGTAGACCACGGCCGGCTCGGGCGAGCCGATCCACATGAACACCGTGCGCTGGTCGGGGCTGTGGACGTAGGTGTGCGCGTAGGCGTAGGCGTCGTGGTGCGGGGTCTTGAGCACGTCGCGCAGGTTCACGCCGTTCCCGCGGCCGGAGGAGAGCGCGGTCCACGTGCGGCCGGCCTCCTCGGCGTCGAGGGCCGGCGTGGCGGTGGCGGGGTCAATCACGTTCGGCTCGAGCGAGTCGGGGTGGGGGATGCCTGCGCCGGAGGTTTTGATGTCCGCCGGCAGGTCGAAGGGCCCCAGGACGAGCCAGTTGCGGATGAAGCCCGCGTAGCGGTCCCAGGGCTTGTTGCGCGGGCTCATCAGTGGGGCCTGCATGCGCATTGTGCGGAACATCTTCGGCATGAGCATGTATCGCATCCAGAACAGGTGGGCGCCGTGGTGGTAGTTGCCGGGCGCGTACTGGCCGGGCAGGCCGATGTAGCCGCACTTCCAGCCTCTCTGGCCGTCGATCTGGTGGAGCCATTCGTGCAGCGTGATCTTGCCGAGGTCGCCGAGGGGCCCGCCGACCTCGCGGCCGGGCGCGAACTGCACGGAGGTGTGGCCCAGGTGCGTGCACCAGTCGCCGCCGCCGCCGGTGCCGCCTCGGGCCCAGGGCCGGGTGGGGCCGGGGTAGTAGTGGCCGACGACGCTGTCGTAGTCGTGGCTGTCGATGCCGCGGCCGAGGTCCTGCCAGCCGCGCGGCCAGAAGAAGCAGACCTTGCCGTACTCGCCGAGCAGCGGTTCTTCGAGCTCGCGGTAGGTCTCGACGAGCTTGACGTTGCCGCGCGAGTAGGCGTAGGCCGTGTCGTAGTATTGCTGTTCGTTCATCAGGGCCCACTCGAGGTCCGTGCGGCCCATGCCGGCGGTCTCGCGGTAGCGCGTGCCGTCGGGGGCGACGAACACCATGTCGGTCTCCTTGGAGAGGCAGTAGACGACCTTCCACTCGTTCGGCTCGATGCCGTGCTCGCGGCGGCGGCGCTCCTCGTCTTTGCGGCCAAGCTCCATGAGGACGCGGAGCTCCTCGGCCTCGTCGTGGCTGATGTAGAGGTGCTGGATGTTGCCGTCCGGGCTGAGCTCGGCGTTCCAGTCTTTCCATTGGAACGTGGGCATCGGCACGGGCGGTTTGCCCATGTCGGCGCCGAAGGCAGGCACGGCGGCGATGGCCGTCAGGGCAGCGATGGCCGTCAGCAACGCGACGAATAGCGGTGTACGCATGGTCAGCTCCTCCCCTGTGTGTGCTTCCGTTGTGCCGCGCCGCGACACGCGGCGAGCGGAGCGTGGCGAGGCGAGAATGCCCCGCCTCGTGCGGCTGGATACCCTCCTCCCGGGCGCTTTCGCTCCCTCACCGGTGCACGGCAGGCGTAAGACTAAACGATATCGCTCCGGGCGATGCAAGAAAAAATGACGGCGCAGGGGAGGCTACTCCGGGCCGGCGCTGGCGCGCAGGAGCTCCCAGAGCGACTCGAGGGACTGGGGCATGACCTTGGTGCCCGCGGTGGCGGGCATGAAGTTGGTGTCGCCCGGCCAGCGGGGCACGATGTGGAAGTGGAGGTGCTCGACGATGCCGGCGCCCGCGGCGCGGCCCAGGTTGAGGCCGACGTTGAAACCCTGCGGTTTGAGGGTGCGTTCGAGCAGCTCGATGAGCTCGCGCACGAGGTGCATGAGGTCGGTCATTTCCTCGTCGGTGAGATCGCCGAGGGTGGCCACGTGTCTCATGGGCGCCGCGAGCAGGTGGCCGTTGTTGTAGGGGTAGCGGTTCAGCATGGCGAAGCAGGTGGGCTGGCGGATGGGCCGGCGGACGATGATGTAGCGGGCGCGGTCCTCGTGCGTGTCGTCGGGCACGCAGAAGATGCACTTGCCCTGGTCGGCGTGGATGGCCTGGACGTAGTCGAGGCGCCACGGGGCCCAGATGCGTTGGAGCCGCTCGTCGTCCTGTTGGGTCACTGCGGGGGCCCTCCGCGCGGCGTGCATTCGTGCGTGCGAGGCGGCATCACCCGTCCTCCGGCCCGGGGGCGGGCGGCTCGTCGGGGCGATCGGGCG
>CAZJXV010000238.1:0-6800 GCA_964550015.1 uncultured Verrucomicrobiota bacterium | reverse complement strand
GCCCCGCGTTCACGACGCCCGGAGTGCAGAAAGGGCTGGACTAGGTCGGCGGTCTGCGCGATAGAGAGGCCCGGCACACACCACGAGCGGAGGGATTCCATGGCCATCAAGGTAGCCGTCATCGGCGCGGGCAGCATCGGCTTTACGCGCCTCCTCATGCACGACATCCTCACCGTGCCCGAGCTGCGCGACACGGTCTTCAGCTTCACCGACATCAACCAAAAAAACCTCGACATGGTCACGCAGCTCTGCCGGCGCGACGTCACGCACAACAAGCTGCCCGCCAAGGTGCTCTCGACCACCAACCGCCGACGCGCCCTCGACGGCGCCGACTACGTCATGAACGTCGCCCGCGTCGGCGGCCTCGAGGCCTTCCAGCTCGACATTGACATCCCGCTCAAGTACGGCGTGGACCAGTGCGTCGGCGACACCCTCTGCGCCGGCGGCCTCATGTACGCCCAGCGCTCGATCCCAGCCCTGCTCGACTTCTGCCGCGACATCCGCGAGGTCGCCCGGCCCGGCGCCCTGCTCCTCAACTACGCCAACCCGATGGCGATGAACACCTGGGCCGTGGACACGTACGGCGGCGTGCCCATCCTCGGCCTGTGCCACGGCGTCGAGGGCGGCGCCCGCATGATCGCCCGCGCGCTCGGCGTGCCCGACGACTCGCTCGACTACATCTGCGCCGGCATCAACCACCTGTCCTGGTACATCCAGGTGCGGCACGAGGGCCGCGACGTCACCGGCGACATCCTCGAGGCCCTCGAACGCCACCCCGTCTTCTCGAAGACCCAGAAGGTGCGTATAGACCTGATGAAGCGCTTCGGCTACTTCTGCACCGAATCCAACGGCCACACCAGCGAGTACCTTCCCTGGTACCGCAAGCGGCCCCGCGAGATCCGCAGGTGGATAGACCTCCGCGACTGGATCCACGGCGAGACCGGCGGCTACCTCCGCGTCTGCATCGAGGGCCGCAACTGGTTCGAGACCGAGGTCCCCAGATGGCTCGCCGAGGACCCCCCGAAGCTCGACGACATCCAACGCTCCACCGAGCACGCCTCGCGCATCATCGAGGCGCTCGAAACAGGCCGGACCTACCGCGGCCACTTCAACTTCTGCAACGGCGACACCATCGCCAACCTGCCCCCCGACTGCATCGTCGAGGCGCCCGCCTACGTGGACGCCAACGGCCTGAGCTTCCCGCGCGTGGGCGAGCTGCCGATGGCCTGCGCCGCCGCCTGCACCGCGAACGTCATCGTCCAGCGCATGGGCATGGAGGCCGCCGTCCACGGCGACGCCGACCTCCTCAAGCTCGCCATGCTCCACGACCCGCTCGTGGGCGCCGTGTGCAACCCGCCCGAAGTCTGGCAGATGACCGACGAGATGCTCGTCGCCCAGGCCCAATGGCTCCCCCAGTACGCCGTCGAGGTGCCGGGAGCAAAGAAGCGGCTCGCCACCGAAAAACCCCTCGGCACGAAGAAGACGCAGGGCGCCGCCCGCCTCAAGGTCCGCTCCGTCGCCGAACTGCGCAAGCGCCGCGCCGAGGCCGAACGCCTCACCGCCGCCGACAAGGCCGCTTCCGCTTCCACGGCCGCCCGGAAACGCAAACCCGGCAAGAAACGCGCAAAGAAGTAGCACCCGGCCCCGGCGAGGAGACGCAAGGATGCACATATCGCGGCGTGCATGTCCGACCCTCGCCCTGATCGCGCTGCTTGTCGGCGGCACGGCCCTGCGGCTCGATTTCGCGCAGCGCGCCGTCCCGTTCGTGGACGACTACGGCACCGCGTCGCTCATGTCCTGGCACATCCTCGAAGGCCGGGAGTTCCCCCTCTACTTCTACGGCTTCGCCTACATCGGCGCACTCGGCGCCTACGTCGGCGCGGGCGCGTTCGCTCTCTTCGGGCCGTCGCTCCTCTCGCTCTGCATCGCCATGCTCCCGTTCTCGCTGCTCTGGATCGTCGCCACCTACCTGCTGTTCCGCCGCCTCGCGGGCGAGTGGGCGGGCGTGATCGCCGCGGCTGTCGTGGCGTTCGCGCCGACCGTCGTCATGCATTACTCGTTTGTGCCGCTCATCGGCTATCCGCCAACCTTCGCCTTCGGGACGCTTATCCTGTACCTTGGCGTGCGGCTCAACGACGGTGACCTAACCGGCCGCGCCGAGTGGCTCTGCGTGTTGGGGCTCGGCCTGCTCGCGGGCCTGGCCTTCTGGACCAACTCCCTCTCCGTGCCCTACCTCGTCGTCGGATTCGGCCTGCTGCTGACGCACGTTGTCAAGTCGCGCTTCAACCGCGCCCTGCTGCTCAAGCTGGCCGCCGCGTTCGTTCTGTTTGCCGCCGCCCTGCTGCCCGTGATCGTCACCGCCCTCCAGCGCGGCCTGACGATCATGTTCGGCCACTGGCCCTCGTCGCTCCGCTACATCCCGGCCAACCTCCCCGTGATGGTCAACGAGTACCTGCCGGACCAGTTGCTCGCGGGCGCGCGGATGCCCCCGGCCGTCAACTGGCTCGTCGGCGCCATCTACGCCGTTCTCGGCGTCGGTTTCATCGTCGGCCTGGCTGTTGCGCTCGTCAGGCGCAACCGCCGGGCGCTTCGTGCCGCCCTGGTGCCGCTATCCTTTACCCTTGTCTTCCTGCTCTTCTTCCTCTCGAACTCGAAAAGCCACGAGGTGCAGGTTCGCTACTTCACGCCGTTTTACCTTGGAATCGCCGGGTGCGTCGCGCTTCCGTTCGCGTACCGGCGCGCCCGGCTCACCGCCGCCACGGCCCTGCTCGCGACCGTCCTGATCGTCCACAACGTCACGGACACGCTCTCCGCCGTCCACGGCGCCACGGGCCGGGGCGCCGCCCGGTGGAACGCGGCGATCGACGCCCTCGTTGGCCGCACCGAGCACGAGGGCCTGCGCCACGTGATGATCGAGCCGTACAACGGCCAGGCGATGACGTTCCAGGCCCGCGAGCGCGTCATCTTCGCCCGCACCAGGAAGGAACGGCGCTACGCCTACGCGATCAGCGCGGCCGCCGACGATACAACCGGCTTCGCCAAGCCCGACGAGGACGCGCCAACCTTTGAGGCCACGCTCGGCGCCGTGGGCGTCACCGCGTTCGATTCCTTTTCCGCCGGAGGCTGGACGGTCTTCCACAACATCGAACTCCCCACGGACCAGCTCCATCTCCTCGAGCCCGCCACAGCGTCCTCCATGGCGCCGGACGGAATCGTCGAAGACGCTGCAGCGCTCATTGACCGCGACGACGAAACGATCCTGGCCGGCGCGTTCGCCGACGAGACCGCCCTCGTCGTGGACTTCGGCAGGAACGTGCGACTCTCGACCGTGCGCTTCGTGGCGGCCGACGAAACCGACTACCCCGTCGCGTACACGTTCGCCGGCGCGCTCGACGACAGCGATCCCGCCGACTGGATCGAATTCCAGCGCGTTGAGTCCCGCCTGGCCCTCGCGTGCGTCACCGGCAACCGCCTCTACCACCGCGACCACTCCGCGATGATGGAATGCCGCTTCGAGCCGACGCAACTGCGCTACCTGAAGATCACGGGCTTCCGTTCCGCCTCGCCCAATGTCAGGCAGTGGCGCCTCCAGCAAGCCTACTTCTACGAGAACGCCCCCGGCAGCGCCCGCCCGAACGAACAGGAGGCCCGCCGCATCGCGCGCGAGCTCGACCGGCGCGGCGTCGAACTCGCCGTGTGCGACGAGTGGCTCAGCCGCAAGATGGACCTGATGCCTCAACCTCACCCCGACGTGTGGCCGAGGCACGAGTTCCGGTACCCCGCCTCACAGGTCTCCCGCGTGGTGCCCATCCGGCGCCGCGTCGCCGTCGTCGCCGAGACCCCCCACGCCAGCGAAGTCGCAGAGCTCCTCAACCACGCCACGCTCGGCGATGCGGCCATCGTCCGCCACGACTTCGCCCACTACGCCGCGTTCATCATCGAGCAAGCGCCGCCCGCCTACGAGACGTATCCGGGCCTGCGCTGGAACGGCCGTACCCTCACCCGCACCGCCCGGATCGCCACCGCCGACTGGTACCACGAGCACGGCGAGCGCCTCGAACGCGTCGGCCGCCGCGAGGACGCGTCCCGGTACTTCCGCCGCTCGTTCGAGACATTCCCCGGCATCCGGGCCAACCTGCAACGGCTCGCACCCGGCGACGAAGCCGCCCGCGCACTGCTCGCGTCCCTGACGCCCGCGGGGCGCGCACGCTGCGAGTTCCCCGGCGGCTACACGCTCGTGGGCTACACGCTGGACCCGTCGCCGCTGGTGCCCGGCGAGACCGCGACCCTCCGCCTCGTCTGGCAACTCGACGGCACGATCCCGCACAGCTACCTCCCCGTGTTCGTCCACTTCGTCGTCGACGACACGACCGCGTTCCAGGCCGACCACAATGCCACGTTCCCCGTCACACGAGGCACCACCGTCCCGCCCGTCCTCGTCCTCGACGAGCACACCGTCACGGTCCCAGCCGACTGCCCGCCCGGCGTCGCCACCATTCGCCTCGGCGCGCTCACCTGGTCCGATCCCGGCCGCCGCCTCAAGCCGCGCACCGCGCTCCCCACGCGCAGCCGCGCCGTCGAGATCGGAACCGCACAAATCGCCCGTTGAAAGCATGGCCCTCCAACCGAAAGTCGCGGACCAAGACCTTGACTGCACAGGCACGCCTGCCAATGATCGAGCGTTGGGACAGTGCACATGAAGAATTAGAACCCGGCGAGGAGGCACACGGATGCTCGTTTCGTGGCGCGCCCGGCAGAAGCTCGTCCTGATCGCGCTGCTCATCGCGGGCGCGGGCCTGCGCCTGCACTTCGCCGAGCGCCTCGTCGGCTATGACGAGGACTACGCCACCGCCGCCCTCATGTCCAAGCACATCGCCGAGGGCAGGGAGCGCCCGCTCTACTTCTACGGCTACCCCTACATCTCCGCCGTCGGCGCGTACGTGGGCGCGGCATTCGTCGCGATCTTCGGTGTCTCGCTCACCTCGCTCTCCGCCGCCATGCTCCCGTTCTCATCGCTCTGGATCGTCGCCACCTACCTGCTCTTTCGCCGCCTCGTCAACGAATGGGCCGGCGTGATCGCCGCAGCCGTCGTCGCCCTGCCGCCCCCGTTCGTGACCTGGTACTCCGCCGTGCCCCTCATCGGCTATCCGCCGACGCTCGCCTTCGGCACACTCATCCTCTACTTCGGAGTCCGCCTCAACGACCGCGACCTCACGCCGCGCGGCCAGTGGCTGTGCCTGCTCGGCCTTGGCGCGCTGGCGGGCCTGGCGATCTGGACGCACCTGCTCTGCCTGCCCTACCTCGTCGTCGGGTTCGGCCTGCTCGTCGCCCACGTCGTTCGCTCGGGTGTCTCACGCGGCCTGCTCGTCAAGCTCGGCCTCGGCCTCGTGCTGTTCCTCGTAACCCTCCTGCCCGTGATTGTCACCGCGCGCACCCGCGGCCTGACCGCCATGTTCTGGCACTGGCCGTCGAAGCTGGCCTACGCGCCGGGGAACTTCCGGGCCGTCGTGAGCTGGTACATCCCGAACCAGCTCCTCGCCATCGGCCGGATGCCCCCCAGCGTCAACCGGCTGGTCGGCGCGGCCTACGCCGTCCTCGGCGCCGGCTTCATCGGCGGCTTTGCTGTCGCCGCCCTGAAGCGGCGCGCCGCGCCGCTGCGGGCCGCACTGGTGCCCGTCGTGTTCGTCGTCGCCTTCCTGCTCTCGTTCCTGCCGAACGCCATGGCGCGGACACTGTACCCCCGGTTCTTCACCCCGTTCTATCTCGCAATCGCTGCCTGCTTCGCCTTTCCGCTGGCGTACCGGCGCACGTGGCTGAGCGCCGCAACGGCCGCACTCGCCGCCGCCGTGATCGCGTTCAACGTCACGGCGGCGCTTCGCCTCGCCGGCGGTCCTCTCGCCCATGACATCAAACACAAGGACGCTCAGATCAGAGCCCTGGTCGCACGGATCGAGGCCGAGGGCTTCCGCCACGTCCTCGTTGACGGCTTCCACGCCCAGGCGCTGACCCTCGCCGCCCGGGAACGCGTCATCTTCGCCGTCGTACACAATGAGCGGTACTACCCGTACGCCGTCGAGGTCGCGGCCCACGACCACGCCGCGCTTCTCAAGGCCGACGCCGGGCTGCCCGACCTGCCGGCCACCCTGCGCGCCCTGGGCATCACGACGTTCGCGTCCTTTCACGAACCCGGCCTCGGCGCCACGGTCTTCCACCACATGGTGCTGCCCGCCGACGAGCTCCGCCTCGTCGAGCCCGTGGGCGCCTCACTCGTCGGGCCCTCGGGCGTCGCCACGGACGCGGCCGCCCTCTTCGACCGCAACGACGAAACCACCACCGGGGATCGCTTCGACGCCGCGAGCGCGCTCATCATAGATTTCGGCCGGCCCACGCGCCTGTGCGCCGCGCGCTTCGTCGCGCCGCATCCGGCCGACTACCCCGCCGGCTACACCTTGCTCGGTTCGGCCGACACCCGCGACTGGACCGAGATCCAGCACGTGGAAGACCGCGAACCGCAAGCCTGCATCCACGGCAACCGCATCTGCTACCGCAACCGCCACGCCGTCATGGAGTGCCGCTTCGAGCCGACGGAACTCCGATACCTCAAGATCCAGGACTTCCGTTCAGCCGGCGTTCACTTCGACGCGAAGCGCTTCCCCTACAAGGTCTGGCGCTTCAACGAAGCGTACTTCTACGAACGCACAGGCGACGGCACACGACCGGACGCGCTCGAGGCCGCCGGGATCGCACGCGAGTTGACACAGCGCGGCGTCGAGCTCGCCATCTGCGACCAGTGGCTCAGG
>CAZJXV010000237.1:0-6929 GCA_964550015.1 uncultured Verrucomicrobiota bacterium | reverse complement strand
CATCCGACTCATGATCGATGTAGTCGTGCGCGATGACCTTGAGATCCCGGACCGGCACGCCGGAGTCGAGCTTCACGGCGAGGCTGATATCGTGGCCCGTGCGAAAGCCCGGCTTGAGGACCGGCGGCGTGATGCGCGACGCGTCGTCTACCCGATCCGTGTCGGCCGACCACCCGGTGCCCTTGGGATCACGCCCGGCGGCATCGCCCTCGACGTCTGTCTCCCCCACCTTGCCTTTGAGCTCGTCGGGCACCTCGGGCTTCTTCGAGATCGGCGCGCCCGGGATGTAGCGCGGCCCGACGACCATCGGGAAGTGGAACTCGTAAGTGCCCATGTCGTACTTGAGCACGTCCACGTAGGAGATCTCGATGTTGATCTCCTGGTGCGGCTTGATGTTGCCCACCGACTGCGTGAAGATGTTGGGCCGCTCCTGCTCGAGCAGCGCCGCCGTCAACCCCGCCGCCAGCGCCTGTTCATAGATAAAGCGGGCGGCTTCGCGGCGCCTGATCATCCCGATAATGCGCCGCTCGCCGATGACCATCGTCATCTCGTCCACCGCGGCCGTATGCGGCAACGGGAAGACGTACACCGCCTCGATCTTCTCATTGTACGGATTGTAGAACGTCTGCCTCACCTTGACCCGGGCGATGAAGCCCGAGATGTCGGCCCGGACGTCCGTGTGCTTGAGCGGGCACTCGACCACCGTGCCGTCGGCGGCCTTGATCCGCAGCGCGCCCTGCGTGACGCCCTCCTCGAGGGGATCTAGCTCCAGCGGTGTTACCTCCTTGGCGAACGCCGGCCACGCCGCCAGCGCGCCCACAAACAATCCGACCGCCAGTGCCGCAAAAACCGCCGGCCCTGACGGCCTTGCCTGCCTAAAAAACCTCTCTCTCATGACGCACCTCCTAGTGCTTGGCGCGGGCAGCCTGGCCCTGGCCGCACCCACGGCATCCTGGCCGCCACCACGGCGTCCTGGCCGCGCCCGCTTCTGTGCCTCTGCCTCTGCGCACTGTTTGACACCGCTGCGCGCCGTTTGTTCCCCGCGTTGGCGCCGGACAGGCTGCTCTCACAGGTCCGTCATCCTATCTGCCCCATCTGGCACTTTGGCCTCATCGTGTCATATCTCATTCCAGCGACGAGAATACCCTTTCTGGTGCAGAAAAGCGGGACGAAAGAACCGGCGACCACGAGCAGGATGCTGAAAAACCGATTCACTCCGAGTTGTTCGACACCAAGCGCCGGAGGCCCGCCAGAAGGTAGCCTGGGCCGTAAGGCCCTGTTGAAAAGCTCCGCCTTTGCCCTTCGCAGCTTTGCCCCGAAGGGGCTGCATAGAACAGCCCAGGGTAAGCGAAGCGCCACCCTGGGTACAAACGCCGCAACAAACCGAAACATAGCCTGAAGGGCTTACATAAACGGAGTTTTTCAACAGGCCCGTAAGGCCCACGTTCTCGACGAAAAAGGCGAAGGCTTGAGCCCCATAGGGGCGGCAGAAGCATTCCGGAGCGAATGCCGGGCTCCCCGCGCCAACACGGCTCTTCAGCAGCCTGCTGGGATCGTCGCCGCCCGCCCGAAACCACGCGACCCCTCGATCTGTGCAGATCTGCAACTATTGACACCGGCGGAATAAACGTCCTATTGTCCGGCGTCGAGGACGGTGCCCGGCAGACCGCGATCACGAAGCGGGATTCTTCAGACAGGATAGACAGGATCAACCGGATTGACCGAGATCAGCAAATCCTGTTCATCCTGTTATCCTGTCAAAGAGGACATTCTGTCTACAGGTCTCAATAATCCTTCCTCTTATTCCGGCTCGAGCGCCTCGGCGCCGCTGACCACGTCGAGCAGCTCGGCCGTGATCTCGTCCTGACGGAGCTGTTGCGCGCGCCGCCGAAGCGCCGCCTTCGTCTCGTCGATGTTCTTCTTCGCCGCCTCCATGGACTGCAGGCGCATGCCGTTCTCCGCCGCCAGCGACTCGACGAACGCCTGGTAGAGCGCGATGAAGTAGTACTCCTCGACGAGCGACGCCAGCAGCGCACGCGGCGGCAGCGCGACCGCCGGCCGCGGCGCGACCGCCGGCCGCGGCGCGACCGCCGGCCGCGGCGCCATCGCCGGCACCGGCTTCGGAAGCCACGCCGAATAGTCGAGCGGCAGGATCGGCACCAGGCGCGTGCCGATCCGCCCCGGCGACAGATACACCGCGTGCGCCAGGTAGAGGCGCCCGAACTCATCCTTCGTGTAACGGCGGAACGCCTCGGCAGCCAGACGCCGAATGACCGCCGGCGCCGCTTCCGGCGACGAGCTCGACTGCAGCACCGAGACGACCTCGCCGCCCGCGCGCTCGACCGTCGCCGCCCCCCGCCGGCCCACGACGAGAAACGCGGCGCCGCCTAACTCGCGCGCGTACTCGACGCCCCCCTCCGCGATGATCTCGTTGAACCGCCCGCACAGGCCCTGCTCGGACCCAAGCAGCAGGATGCACGCCCGGCCCGCGGCCTCGACCGCCGGCGGCTCGTCCAGCGTGCGCAGAGCATCGCCGATCGCGTTATTCACGACGCGCCGGTACGCCCGCACGCCCCGCAGTTGCGCCTCGGCCTGCTTGAGGTAGATGGCCGCGAGCGAGCGCATCGCGTGGATGATGTCGCGCAGCTCGTCAATCGTCTTGAGCTGCTGCTCGAGCTGCCTCAGTTGCTCCATCCGGCGCCTCGCTCTCGCCCGCCCCGTCGTCGGGGCCCCTGTCTTCAGGGCCCTTGCTCTTCCGCATCTCGTCCAGCACGCGGCGTGCCGCCTCGGCCAGCGCCGAAAGCTCTTCCTTGCCAATCGCCTCGCCCTCGCGCAGCCGCCGCATGACGTCGGGCTCGAGCTCGCGCAGCCGCTCGCGCAGCAGCCGCTCGAACTCCCCCACCTTCTCCAGCCCAACCTCGTCGAGTATTCCCTCGTTCGCCGCAACGAGGATGGCGATCTGGTGGTCCACCGCCACCGGCTCGAGCCGCGGCTGCTTGAGCACCTCGCGGATCCGGCGCCCGCGTTCGATCTTCGCGGCCGTCTCCTTCTCGACGCTCGCGCCGAAGCGCGTGAACAGCTCCAGCTCCTCGAACTGCGCGTAGTCCAGCTTCAGACTGCTCGCGACGTGCCGCATGCTTTTCGGCTGCGTCTTGCCGCCGACCCGCGAGACCGACCGCCCGATGTCCACCGCCGGCTTCAGCCCCATGTCGAACAGGTCCGGGTCGAGCACGATCTGCCCGTCGGTGATCGAGATCAGGTTCGTCGGGATGTAGGCGGAAAGGTTCTTCGCCTGTGTCTCGATGATCGGGAACGCCGTCAGGCTGCCGCCGCCCTTCGCCTCGACGAGCCGCGTCGAGCGCTCGAGCAGCCGCGAGTGGATGTAGAACACGTCGCCCGGGTACGCCTCGCGCCCAGGCGGCCGCCGCAGCAGCAAGGAGATCTGCCGGTAGGCGAACGCGTGCTTGGTCAGGTCATCGTAAATGATCAGCACGTCGCGGCCCGTCTCCATGAAGTACTCGCCCATCGTGCACGCCGCATACGGCGCGATGAACTCCATGCCGGGCTGCTCGTCGGCAGTGGCCGCCACGACGACCGTGTACGCCATCGCGCCGTGCGCCTCGAGGTTCTGCACCAGCCGCGCGACCGACGAGGTCTTCTGGCCGATCGCCGCATAGATGCACAGCACCCCCGTGTCGCGCTGGTTCAGGATCGCGTCCACGGCAATCGCCGTCTTGCCCGTCGCGCGGTCGCCCAAAATCAGCTCGCGCTGGCCCCGCCCGATCGGGATCATCGCGTCAATGCTCTTGATGCCCGTGAGCAGCGGCACCTCGACCACGCGGCGCTCGGGGATTGCCGGCGCCTCCTTCTCGATCGGGTCGCGCCGCACCTCGCCGAGCGGGCCCTTCCCGTCGAGCGGATCGCCCAGCGGCGAGATCACACGCCCCAGCAGGTTCTCCCCCACCGGCGCGCGCACCACCTCGCCCGTCGCGCGCACCTCGTCGCCCGCCCCCAGCTCCGGCGCCTCGTTCAGCATCAGGCAGCCGATGCTGTCCTCGTCGAGGTTGAAGACCAGCCCGCGCACGCCCTCGGGGAACTCGAGCAGCTCGTTGAACTTCGCCTGCGGCAGCCCGCTCAGGATCGCGATCCCGTCGCCCACACGCTCGATGATCCCGACGTGATCGAGCCGGGCGCCGCGTTCCCCCTCGACGCGCCCAGGCACCGCCTCGAGAAACGCCGCCATCCGCTCGCCCAACGAACCGGCAAACGGCCTGTCGTCATCGCCAAAACGCACTGCTCACTCGCCTTCTGATTCCTTCGCCGGTTCCGCTGCCGCGTCCGTCGGCGCTTCCGTCGGCGATTCCTTCGCCGATTCCTTGGCCGGTTGCGGTGCGGCGGCGGCAATCTCGTCACGCGAGGCCGCCAGCGCCTCCTCGAGCCGCTGCCGCCAGTGCGACCGCACCCGCAGCGTGCCAAGCGCCACCTCGACGCCCGCGACCAGCGACGCATCCTCCTCGACCTCCAGCGGGACCGAACGCCGCCCCACCTTCGCCGCGAGCGCCGCGCCGAGCTTCTGCTGCGCATCGTCCGAAAGCGCCCCCGCCGCGAGCACCTTCACCGGCCCATGCTCGGCGGCACGACGCGCCTCGTCGAGGTCGCCGCCTTCGAGCCGCCCGATGGCTTCGATCACCTCGCCGACGGCATGCTCGCCGAGCGAAGCGCCGCTCGCCTCGAGCGCCTTCGCACACAAGGCAACGACCGTCCGGCCAAGCGTCTCGCCGAGCGCGTCCGCCGCCTGACGCCACTCGCGCCGGACCGCCTCCCGCGCGCGCTCGACCATCTGGTCCGCCGCGCCGCGCGCCTCGTCGAGTAGCGCCTCGCCGCGTTCCGTCGCCGCCTGCTTCGCCTCGTCGAGCAACGCCGTGCGCTGCGCGTCAATCTCGTGCTGTTTCCCCTCAGCCTCGGCCCGCGCCTTCTCCGCGTCCTTGATCTTGCCGTCCGCCTCGTCGTAGCGCTTTTGGATCTGCGCCTCGCGCGCCTTCATCGTGTTGCGCACCGGCTTGTACAGCAGCTTGTACAGAATGAAGACCAGCACGAAGAAGTTGAACGCCTGGATAAGGGCTGTCTTCAGGTCAAAATCCACAACTCACACCCCCGATCCGTTCATCGGAACAGCAGGATCAGCGCGACGAGAAGACAGTAAATGGCCGTTGTCTCAATCATGGCCAGACTCACGAACAGGGTCCGCATGAGCGTGTTCTTCTCATCGGGTTGCCGGGCAATCGCGTCGAGCGCGGATGCCGCCGCCCGCCCCTCGGCCAGCGCGGGGCCGATCGAGCCAATGGCCACGGCGAAGCCGGCGACCATCATCGCGATCATCTCCTTGTCCATCTATGCCTCCTTCTCTGCATGTTCTCGCTGTACGCGTTGTTGTTCTCGTTTCTCCTCCAGCCGGACAGCGCCGCCGATGTACACCATCGCCAGGACCGGGAAAACATAGGCCTGAACGAGGGCCGTGATCAGGCCGAGCAGCTCCATCGCGGTCGGCAGGATGATCGGCACAAAACCGACCAGCACAGCGACAATGAGGCCGCCGCTCATGATATTCGCAAACAGGCGGATGGCGAGGGCCACCGTCCTCGTGGCTTCGCCGATGATGTTCAACGGGAGCATGAACGGCGTCGGCGACACATACACTCGCAAGTAGCCGATCACGCCCTTCGCGGCAATTCCGTACACGGGCACTGACACGGCAACGATGACGGCCAAGGCCACCGTCGTGGACAGGTCAGCCGTGGGAGCCTTCACGAACGGCAGGCTTGCGACCAGATTCCCGACCAATATGAAGACGAAGATTGTGGCAATGAACGGGAAGTACCGGTCCGGCCGACGGCCAATGATGTTCCGGATCTCGTTGTCCAGCCACGTGACAAGCGCCTCGCAGCCAATCTGAAGCGCGCCCGGCCGCTTGGGGTCCAGCCGGTCTCGTACAACAAGCGCCAGCACCGCAAGCCCGACGAGCACCCCCCACGTGACAACGACCGTCGTTGTGACCTCGACAGGCCCGACAGTGAAAACAGTCGGGGCATCCATCCTGTAGCCGGTCGCCGCGAACATCACGACATCCCCCTGACGTGCGCAAGATGCACGAGCGCGAACCGCGCCGCGATGAAACCAAGCATGTAAGTGCCGAGCGCGACAAGAGACACCCGTGTCGCAACAGCCGCACCCGGCACGAAGAGCGCCAGCCGAAGGCCGAACGCGCCGAGGGCGCCGGCGACCCGGATGTCCCCTTGACCCAGCTGTCGTGCACTTCTCATCAGCAGCGCAAAGTACGCCCCGCCCACGGCAAGCCCCCAGAGCACGAACAGCGTCACCATGACCGCCTTGCTCATCGTTCCCCCCGAATATGCCGCCACGCCGTCATGCAGCCTACGACAAGGCCCACGACGACAAGTGTCACCGCCCAGGAAATCGAGCTGTCCGTCTTGCGGTCAATGTACCGACCCAGGAACCCACCGCCGACCGCCGGCAGAATCACCATCCACCCGACGCTGCCGATCAGGCCCAGGTTCTGCCAGAACCCGCGGTCGCCTTCCTTGCGGCCGCGCTTGATGCGCTTCGCCCGTCCGCCGACTCGCTTCGGCGAGAGCGGCCCGAACGCCTCATTGTCATGTTCGCGCTTGTCGCTGCTCATATTCCATCATCTTGCGCCACGCGCTGAGCTCGATCTCCGCGAAGCTCGCCGCCGCGCGCCGGTGCGTCTCTTGTTCCTTCTCAAACGATTCCTCGACGATCCGCTCGAGCTCGTCGAGGTTGTCCGAGGCGACCGCCTGCCGCGTGGCCACTTGCACCCGCTTGGGCGTCACCCGCAGCGTCCCGTGGTCCACGGCGACTGGGGCTTTCGCAAGAAGCTCTCGCTTAGCAAG
>CAZJXV010000236.1:0-6933 GCA_964550015.1 uncultured Verrucomicrobiota bacterium | reverse complement strand
CGGGGGCTTCGTTCGCGTCACTGTCACGTCCCACAGGCTGACGCCTGTGGCTACAGGATGCCGTCCCCTGCGGGGACTCCGCTCACTGTCATTCAGCACCTTCACCACGGCCCACTCACAAAAGACAACCCCGTCCATCCCCCAGCGTGCTACAATACCCGCCGTTGGGACACTTGCGGAGGGAACTCTCATGGACACGCAGACACCGGACTTGCAGGCGGTCGTCGAGCGGCAATGTCGTCAGCTTGTCGAACGGCTGGAGAAGGTAGAGAAACAGAACGGGAGGCTGAAGAGATGGGGCGTGTTGGTCGTGGTTGTTCTTGGCGTGTTGACGCTGGTCGGCTTTCGCATGGACATAGTCAAGTGGTGCCGCGTTGGGCCCAAGACCCCTTCGATGGCTGTCACCGAGGCGCCTGAATTCATCAAAGCACGAAACCTTTCCATAGTGAACAGAAGTGGCGAGAAGGTTGCCCACTTGAACGAGTCAGGGTTGTGGTTCTACGATAAGCGAGGCAAACAGCGAGCGCACTACACCGACTCTAGCTTGGGATTCATTGATGAAAAGGGCGTGAACCGAGTAACTTTATCTTATTCAGACTTCGAACAGAACGAGACGCGATTTTCAAGTGAGGAGCTATCTCTTTCTGGTGGCCCTGGAAAGCCAAGCGCTACTCTCGGGCGGGCTCTCGGTGAAGCGTACCTATCGCTCGAAGAGAGATCGCTGTCGACCGAGGAGCTTTTGGAATCGTTGAAGGAACCGAGCAAGGCGTCCAAGGGAGCTTCAACGCGCGTGTCGTGGAGGGGCGTGACTGTTGAAGCCAAGGGTACCCAGAGCACGGCTTTCTTGGAGCCTGAGCGTCTTCGTTTCCTCGATGAGAGCAAGGTGTGTATCGCGCTAACAAACACAGATAAAGGTCCGTTTTTGTTCCTCTACGGTGAAGGCGAGAAACTAGGCCCTGCTCTGGGCCTTACGGACTTCCACATTACCGACGAGGATGGGAATATACGTGTGTGGTTGGGTATCAACGAAGACGGCTCGCCCTTCTTGAAGCTCTGCGACGCAGACGGGACGGGTCGCGCCTCCTTAGGGGCGACTCAACTAGTCACACCTCGAACTGGCGCATCCCGAACAACGGCGCCTTCTTCGCTAGTGCTGTTCGACAAAGAGGGAACGGTCATCTGGAGAGCCCCGCAGTAGTTCCCTTGCACTGGACCGCCAGCCTCTTCCAGAGAAGGGAGGAATGAAATGTCAGATGTTCTCGAAATCGAAGGCAGACAGACCGGCGACTACTTCGCCATCGTCTGCAGAAAGTGTGGGAGCCCCACGAAGAACAAGTACCTGGGAGGCGACCCCGCCATGCCACACTTCCGCGCGAAGTGCGAGAAGTGCAACACGGTGGGCGTCTGGAAGCTCCTCCAGCCAGCGGCCTGGGAAGGCCTGCCGTTGCGACCGGGCATCTTGGACAAGGATGAGTAGGGACTTCGATGTCCGGAAGCATGACCCTCCACTTGATGCCGGGCTACATCAAACCGCTCGCCTAGGTCGCTAAGAGAAGCATAGGCCGTCAGCCTGAGGCAGTGTGCGGGCCTCCCGAGATGCCGACCATTGAGCCCGGCGACCGGTGAGCAAACCGTCGGGCCCGCTGCAGGGAAGGAGCAGCTCTAATGAACATGTTCTGGAAATGCCTCATCGTGCAGATACGGATAAAGAAGGTCTTGAAAGCCGGTAGGACTCCCGACGAGACGTGGCCCAAGCTCGAAGAACTCGGCAACGAATTCGGGGTGAGCATTCCGTCGGGCTTGGTCCCCGGCAAGCACGAGCCAATCTTGATAGAGCGAATCCTGGCAGCAGCGCGGGCCCATCGCGATGGGATTGGCTGGATGATCGCACTCGTGACAGCCGTGGCTGCCTTCATCAGCGCATCGGCGGCTCTGATCGCTGCCTTGCGCTAGATCCCGTCTTGTTGGAGGTGTGGGAAATGCAAAAGGCCCAAAAGGTTCTGAGCGCACTAAGAATTGCTGGTGTTCGTGAGCGCCTGGCCGAGATCATGAATGGGGAACCTGCAGCCATACAAAAAGAGCTCCTGAAGCTTGCCAAGGAGATCGGTTGTAGCACTGCTGCGGTGTACGCAGAAGATTTGGCGCGTTTTCGTGAGCATGTTGTCGTTGACAGGATTATGGCGATGGCGAGGCTCCATTACCAGGCTCGTATATCGCGATCCGCCTTCGCCTCGGCAGTTGCGGCGGCTGTGAGCGCCGCGATTGCCCTGATTGCTGTCTTGCTTGGCTAGTGGGGGCGCGAGTCGCCCCACGCCCGCGCGCTGCTCGCTCGCAACTAATCCTCGCCCTATCCCTTCCGGCGTCACCTACTCCCCGCCCCTCACGGCCCCAACACCCGCCGGAGCCACCGCTCCAGCTCCGACCTCGAGGTAGGGAACATCGCCACCTTCCCCTCGGCCTCGGCCGCCTCGTAGATCGCGATCAGGTAGTCGTCGAGGTGGGCCTGCGTCGTCGAGTTGATGTCGTGGAACAGCACGATGATGAGCCCGCGGCCGGCGCGGACCTGCTCGCGGACCTGGCGCCGGACGTTGGCCGCAATCACCGTGGGGCCGAGGCTGCGGTCGAGCGCATCGCGGCTGTCCACATTCCAGAACACCATCTGCAGCCCGAGCGTGCGGTACACGGCCCGCACCCGCCGGTCGGTCGCGCCGTAGGTGGGGCGGACGAGCACAGGCTCCTTCCCGGCCAGCGTCTTGATCCGCGCCTTCGCGCGCAGCAAGTCGCTCTCGAGCCCGTTCGCGCCGTCGCGCGCATCCAGCACCCTGTCGCGGTTCCAGTCGTAAGCGGGCGTCACCGCCCGCAGCCGGTGGTCCACGTGGTCGCGGGTGCTCCCCGTGTGCACGCCCACGACGTGGCCCGCCGCGGCCGCCCGCGTGATCAGTCGTTGGCCCACGTCGCTTCCGCCGCGGATCGCCACGTGCGTCTGGACGAAGAACACCGCCTTCATCCCGTCCTGCACGCTGTTCGTCTCGAGCGTGCGCAGGATGTTCTCCGTGTAGTTCTCGCCCGTGCCGGGCGGCACATGGTGAGGGCCGTCGTCGAAGCTCAGGATCACGCGCACCTGGCGCTCACGCCAGGCGTTCTGGGCTCGGACCGTTACGACGGCCCGCCGGCAAAAAAAGCCGCGTCCGCCGCCGCGTCCGCCAGCGCGCCCGGCACCCGGCCGAGCCGCTCCGTCACCCGCGCCGCCATCCACGCCGCCGGCCGGATGAACAGCCCGGCCCCCCGGTCCTGCGCCGTCACCCGCGCATTCGCGAGCGGCCCCGTCCCGCCGGGCCCGTCCCACATCGAGGAGCCGGCGTCCGCCGGCGCGTTCGGCTCCGACCCCTCACTCGTGATGGCGCTCATCCGCGCAACGGCCCAGACCATCCACACCAGCGCCGCCACGGCGACGATCGCCACGCCCAGCGCCAGCAGCTTGTGGAAGACCGCCTCGAACAGCTTGCCTTCGTCGTTGTCGTGCATCGCCTTCCGCCAAATCGTCGGTCACAGTGTTTGACCCAGGATAGCCCCTCCGGCCCCCCTGGGCAATTGATTTCCTTCAGCCTACGACCTCATGGGCCGATGCCTATAAAGCAAGAATTCCAGGAAAACCCTTGATATCTGCACCCCGGATGGTGTATAAGTGACCTTAGCGCGGACCACACATCGGCCCGGGCGATCCGGCTGAAAGGAGGCTGCATGAAACGGCTCATCGTGCTCGCGGCGCTGGCGTCGGCCCTGTGCGCGCCGGCAGCGTTCGCCCAGGGCGATCGTACGGACAGCATCAACAGGCCCACCAACCTCTACATCACCTCGATGTACAGGGTGCGCGTGTACCTCAACAACAGGGTGGTTGACGTCCTCCGCCCGGGACAGCGCACCAAGATCATCAAATCCAAGGGCGGCTGGCTGTTCGTGCAGTATTATCGCGGCGCCAAGCTCTACGAGGGCTGGATCCGCCGCTGAGGCCCCCCACCCCGCACCGACGCTCCCGGTCGCGCAGGAGTCGGCTGTGTCCCCGTGCCCTGCGTCCTCCCCCGTTCCTCTCACCACGGCCGTGCCGTTACTGCGCCCGCCGGCGCCGCCGACGCTCCAGCAGCACCGACACCACAATCGACGCCTCGTACAGCAGGTACATCGGCCCCGCCACCAGAAACATCGAAGCCGCGTCCGGCGGCGTCAGGCACGCGCTCGCGACGAGAATGATCATGATCGCGTGGCGGCGCCGCTTGCTCAACTGCCCCACCGTCACCACCCCGAGACGCACCAGGATGATCAGCACGAGCGGCAGCTCGAAGATGAGCCCGTTGGCGAGCATGAACTTCGTCACGAAGCTCAGATACATGCGCACGGTCCACATGTTCTCCAGGCCCACCTGTTCGTAGAGCCGCCACAACAGCCGCAGCACGAGCGGCAGCGTCACGAAGAACGCGAACACCACGCCCGACAAGAACAGCACCGTGCCCGCCACGAACGCCGGCAGCAGTAGGCCCCTCTCGCGCCGCGTCAGCCCCGGCAGCAGAAACTGGCCGACGAAGTACAGCGTGAACGGCATGCTCAGCACCAGCGCGCCCGAGAACGCCGTCATCATCAGCGCCACAAAACCTTCCTGCGGGCCGAGCGTCAGCAGGCCGATCGTGTTGGGATCAGCCCCCTCGGTCTCGGCGAGCGCCCGCAGCGGCACCCGAAGCAGGTCGAAGATATGGCCGAGGGACGCGGCGCAGATAATGGCGAACACGAAAAAAACGACAACGATCTTGATGAGGGTGACGCGCAGGTCGCTCAGGTGCTCGAGAAACGGCTTCTTGAGCAATCCCCCGGCCGCGGCCCCTTCGTCTTCGAAGACCCCTTCGTCCTCGAAGGCTTCGTCTTCGAAGGCCCCTTCGTCCTCGAAGGCTTCGTCTTCGAAGACCTCAGGGCTTTCGCTGCCGTGGGCTGCGCGCGCGGCATCGCTCTCAGGATCGGCGGGCGGCTCACTCATCGGCCTTGGTGGGCGGCTCCGGTTTGTCCGGGGCGTCAGTCTTCTTGGCGTCCTCTTTTTTGGCGTCCTCTTCCTTGGCCGCCTTCTCCATCTCGTCCGACAGCCCCTCGGACGCCTTCTTGAACTCGCGGACCGACTTGCCCAACGAGCGGAACAGCTTGGGCAGCGCCGCCGCTCCGAACAGGACCAGGAAGATCAGGAAAATCCAAAACCACTCGCTGCCGCCGGGCATACTGATGGACGGATACGTGATGGTCGTCATGGCCACGCCTGCACCTCCTGCGCAAGAGGCTGTGTCTTGTCTCGCCGCCAACCCTACGCCCGCCCCACTCGCCCCGCAAGCACAAAATCGGCAGCCCGCGCGCCGCACATGACACCTTTTCGCCGCAAGCCCCAGGCCGCCATCACAACCGCGCCCCCGCCGCCACAACCGCGCCCCCGCCGCCACAGCGAGCACATCCCAAGCCCCGCCAGGGGCGACTGGAAGTAGCCTCGGTCGAGGCCGCCCCGAGCCTGCCCTGAGCTTGTCGAAGGGCCTCTCGACTCGTGCCTGGTCGCGAAGCCGCTTCGCAGAGTAGCAAGGGCCGCCGAGCCCGAAGCCCCGCCAGGGGCGACTGGAAGTAGCCTCGGTCGAGGCCGCCCCGAGCCTGCCCTGAGCTTGTCGAAGGGCCTCTCGAGGGGCGGCCGAGCCCGTGGAACGCGAGCGGCAGAAAAACAACCGAGCCCCGGCAGGGGCGACTGATTTCCCCGGCCAACCTCACCCACGACTTTTTTCGCACGGCCCTTGACTCGCGACCCGATACACTGTATACACGCACCTTGCAGGATCTCCAGGGCAACACCCGGCCGGCGGGTCGGGAGGCAGCCTCGGGCGATGGGCCCGAGGTTTTTCGCCCCGGAGCCACAGGCACGAACCGGAGCACGAAGACATGTTCGCGGTGATCGAGACCGGCGGCCGAC
Organism: uncultured Verrucomicrobiota bacterium; assembly: GCA_964550015.1. Classification (GTDB taxonomy): domain Bacteria; phylum Auribacterota; class JABMQX01; order JAFGEW01; family JAFGEW01; genus CAZJXV01. Next base: position 950 of record CAZJXV010000236.1, on the reverse strand, counting down.
AGCACGCCGTCAAAGAAGGCGACATCATCCAGATCCAGCGCCTCGGCGCCAAGGAGGGCAAGGACGTCAAATTCAAGGACGTCCTCTACATCGGCGGCACCGACGCCCCCCAGATCGGCGGCCCCAGGGTGCCCAAGGCCCAGGTCCTCGCCGAGATCCTCCGGCACGACAAGGCCCGCAAAGTCCGCGGCATGAAATTCAAGCGCCGCAAGGGCTATCGCCGCCACCTCGGCCACCGCCAGCCCATCACCGTCGTCAAAATCACAAAGATCGAGCTCGGAAAATAGGGACAGTCACCTATTTTTCTGAAGCTCTGCGGAGAACGGCAGCGTAGACACGAAGGCCTTCGCCCCAATCGAGGGCCGACGCATCACAAAGAAAAATAGGTGACTGTCCCTATTTTCCGAGGAGAACCCTCATGGCACACAAGAAAGGCATGGGCAGCTCGCGCAACGGCCGCGAGAGCCACAGCAAGCGCCTCGGCGTCAAGCGCTACTCGGGCCAGACCGTCCGCAGCGGCACCATCATCGTCCGCCAGCGCGGCACCCGCATCCACCCCGGCCTCAACGTCAAGCGCGGCAACGACGACACCCTCTTCGCCCTCGCCGACGGCGTCGTCGAGTTCGACTCCGCCAACCCCGCCCGCAAGCGCGTCCACGTCCGCCCCCCCGCCGCCTAGACATCGCCCCACACCCAAACCGGAATCGCCGGACGCCTCACCGATCTCTTGACATCTCCCCTCGCCATCCCCAAACTATCCCCGGTCTGTCCGCCTCACCGCAAGACGCCCGCACCAACACGGCAACAGGGCATGAATTACGTATGGTGTCCCCTGGATTTGAATTGACCCGAAAGAAATAGGTATGGTGTCCCCCGATTTGCCCGATTTGCGATTCTAAGGAGGGCCGACGATGACAACGAGAATCATCCTGATCGCGGGGGCGCTGCTC
>CAZJXV010000235.1:0-6985 GCA_964550015.1 uncultured Verrucomicrobiota bacterium | reverse complement strand
GCACCTCCTTGATGAGCGCCGGGCGCTTGATCTTCTTGCGCCCGTCCTTGATCTCCAGATCTATCACGATGCTCTCGAGCGAACTCGCGTGGGTGCCGTGCGTCAAATGCGACACCTCACGCTCGTCGAGCTCGATCGGGACCGGCGCGTCCATGTGCCGACCGTACACGATCGCCGGCACCTTGCCCGCCGCGCGCAGCTTCTTTACCTGTGCCTTGCCGAGCTCCTCGCGGCGCTCGGCCTTCAACGCCACTCCTGCCATTCGTACCTCTCCGCCTTCTTCAGAAGAACAGCGAGCTGACCGACTCGTTCCGGTGAATGCGGATGATCGCCTGGCCCAGCAAATCGGAGACCGTCAACCGCTTCACCTCGAAACTCGACCGCTCCTCGCACCCGTTCGAGCGCACCGTGTCGGTAACAACAAGCTGCTTGATCGGCGACGCCTCGAGCCGCTCCATCGCCGGCCCGACCAGGATCGCGTGCGTCGCACACGCATACACCTCGCGTGCGCCGAACTCCTTGACCATCCGCGCCGCCTCCGTCAACGAGCCCGCCGTGGTCACCATATCGTCCACCAGCACGACATCGCAGCCCTTGACGTCGCCGATGATCCCGGTGGCCTCGACCTCCAGGGAGCTGACCCGCCGCTTGTCCACCGCCGCGAACGGCAGCCTGAGCCGGCTCGAGAACGACGCCGCGAGCTTGATCCCGCCCACGTCCGGTGAGACGATCACCGGGTCCTTTAAATTCAGCTTGCAGAAATAGTCGCTGAACACCGGGAACGCATACAGGTTGTCGAGCGGGATGTCGAAAAAGCCCTGCACCTGGTCCGCATGCAGGTCTATCGTCAATACCCGGTCCGCGCCCGCCGCCACGATCAGGTTCGCCACCAGCTTGGCCGAGATCGGCACGCGCGGCTGGTCCTTGCGGTCCTGCCGCGCGTACGCGTAGCACGGAATCACCGCCGTGATCCGCTCCGCCGATGCCCGCCGGAACGCGTCAATCATCACCAGCAGCGTCATCAGGCTCTCGTTCGGCTCGGGCACCGTCGGCTGCACCGCGAACACGTCCCATCCCCGGACGTTCTCGAGGATGCGCACAAACACCTCCCCGTCCGGAAAGTGCGATATCTCGAGCTGGCCGACCGGCACATTGATGCGCTCGCTGATCTTTGCCGCCAGCTCTCTGTTCGCCTGCCCTGTGAAGAGCTTGATCTCCCTGTGCATGAGTCCTGCGCCCGTTGCGCCCCTTCCCAACCGTCCTCGCCGACACTCCCGCGTCAGCCCGCCGTCTCTCACTCTGGGGCGGGAGGATTCGAACCTCCGGTGCGAGATCCAAAGTCTCGTGCCTTGCCGCTTGGCGACGCCCCAACCGCTCCGGCAAGGGCTCGCGCCAGCATGGACCCCTTCCGCCGGAGAACGGGAACCGCTATGTATAGTGCTTGCACAAATGGGTGTCAATAAGAATCGGCGTGCCGGACTGCACGCCCGGGCGGGACGGCGCCGAGCTCGCGGCGCCTCTCCGGGGCCGCCGCGAGCGGGCCCTCACGATGTGAACTGGCCGAATTGCCCTGCGGCCATGCCCTTCTTATCAAGGTAGGCGTTGACAATCGTCTCTTGAACGTAGCGCCGGAACTCGGGCCGAATAGGATGGCAGATATCGCGGTGCTCTTCCCGCCGCCCGGCGGGATCGCTCGCTTCCCTGGGCGGTTCCAGCTTGGCCCCGCACTCGCCGCAGTAGGCGTTGCGGACCGGGTTCTTCTTGCCGCACCCAGGGCAGCTCTCCATCACCTTCGCGCTCGGCATCGCAACGAAAAGCCCTTGCCGGCCCTCAATGATCTTGATGTCGCGCACCACGAAATCATCATCAAACGTCACTGTGGCAAAGGCCTTGAGCTTCTTATTGCCTGCCTCCTTCAGGCTGACCCTGACTTCGGTGATCTCCATGGTCGTTCTCCTTGGCTGACGCGAGGCGGCTCCTCGCCACTGCAACAACAACATCGCCCGGCAACCGGCCCCGCAATCGCTGCGAAACCTCGGCGGCCTCGGCTTCAGTGCAGCAGACCCCATACAGGGTCGAACCGCTCCCGGAAACTTGTGGATACGGCAGGCCCTCGCTTACCACCTCCTCCCACAGGCCGCGCAGCGACGGGCTTCCGGCCAGCACCGTCGCAGCAAGTCCATTGTGCACGCTCTCTCGAAGCAACTGCACACTGGAACGCGTGATTGACCGTAACATTCTACGCACGGAATGCCGTTTTGTCAAGCCCAAATTTAGCCGCTCGTACGTTTCTTTCGTAGAGAGCCGTGTCGGGGGCATCACCAGCACCGCCCAGAATTCCGGCGCCGGCCTCAACACCTTCACCCGCTCGCCCCGGCCCGTGCACAGCGCCGTCCCCCCGTAGAGAAAGAACGCCACGTCCGAGCCCACCGATGCCGCCGCCCGAACAAGTTTGCGCCGGGCCAGCGGGCGTCCGGACAGCTCGTTCAGGCCAAGCAGCGTCACCGCCGCATTGCTGCTCCCGCCCCCGAGTCCACCGCCAACCGGGATCCGCTTCCTGATCCCGATCCGCACGCCCGGCCCGCTCCCGCTCTCGGCCGCGAACGCCTCCGCCGCCCGCCACGCCAGGTTCTCCGGCCCCGTCGGCACGTCGGGCCGGTCGCACCGGAGCTCGATGCCCTGGCCCTCACGCCCCACCTCGACCTCCACCTCGTCGCACAGGTCCACGGTCTGCATCACCGTCACGAGATCGTGATAGCCGTCCGGCCGCTTGCGCACCGGCTCGAGGAACAGGTTGATCTTGGCCGGAGAGCGCAAACGAATACGCCCCTCGCCCCGCTCCATCGTCAGAATCTTCAGATACTCATCCATGCCGGAAACACCGCCCTCAACCGAACCGACGCTGGTATTTGCCTGCATCAGTTCGTGTGTGCCGACGCGAAGCCGCGAAGCGGCGAAGGAGCCTAGCCTAGGGCGCAAGCCCCAGGATCGCCGGACGAACGCATGAACTTATTGAGCGCCGAAGGCGCGACAGAGGATGCGCGCCATCATGCCGCCATTTCGGCCACCGAGTACTAACCGCCCCGAACGACCCGCCCGTCGATCATCACCCGGGAGCACCTCCCCGTCGAAGTCCACGCCCGTCGCCGTGGCCGCCGTGCTCGTTCTGTCCGCCTTGTCGGTGACCACCGCCTCGAACTCGTTGTCCGAGCGGTCGTACGGCTCCACCCCGCGCGCGATGAACAGCCCGTCGCGCACCGTCTGCGCCTCGACCGTCGTGCCCGGCGTCTCACCGTGATACGGCGTCACCTCCACCTTCGCCACGTTCTCCTCCGTGTACCGGCCGCCCACGCTCACCTTCGTGCCGGCCTTCTTGTCCTGACCGGTCCAGACCTTCTGGAGCTGGTTCGACGGCCCGAAGTCCGTCGGCTCGCTCGTCGCACTCTGGTCGTCGCTCCACCAACTCGTCTGCGCCCCCTCTTCGTCGAACTCCATCGTGAGCCGGTTGCCGTCGTCGTCGTATCGGGCAGAGCCAGGTACTCAAGGCGGTTCGTGTCCTCGTAGGAGCAAGGAAGAGTCGCTCCTATTGACCTTTGCACAAAGAACCATATGTCCCCCTTGCTCATACGCGGAAGGAGCCAGACGACCAAGTCCGCCGTCCACGTCACACAAACTGCGCATCATCTGAGGCGAACCCGAAGCAAGCCGCCACAACGAGTTCCTCGAGGTAGCCCATCTTGCCTCAATTACTCACAGCACTGTCCTCTTCTGGACCTGGGCGGAGGTAGATGAAACCGTGCCTCTTCTCCTCCGGAGCTTCCGGATCGGGATACACCCACCGTAGACGCCCCTGCTGGCAAATCTGGTCCAGTATCTCATAGAGGGCCTGGTTTTCCGCTTCGACCGTGATGGACCTGCAGTACAATTGATAGTGTGAAGGGATCGGGACCGTCTCGGGCGGCTCGCTCGCCGGGGTTGGGCTATCATGCAATTCGATTGACGCTATCACGTTTACGCCAGCGGCCTTAGAAAGCCTTAAGGCTATCGATATTAGCTCCTCGCTCTTGGCTCGGAAAGTGACTCTTCTCTTCAGGCGTTCAACCACCTCCGAATCAACAGTTGTCCATTCCCCGCGAGAGGGGACAACCCCCGGAATCTGATTACCGCCCGGCGCTGGAGCGCGGCCCTGTAGACATCCTGTAAACACGGCAGCGACGCACGCCGCGAGGGCTCCAATCCACTGTCTCGAAAAGCGTCTTCTGGTTAGCCGCATCTTCAGATCCTCCTGACATCCGGAATGCTAACAGCCATGCTACCGCCAGTTAGTAAAAACGAAGAGCCACGTTCTAAATGCCCGTTCTGTAACACAGCCGCGCTTTCGCGGCCCCAACCAGCCCGTTGTCACGAATATCTTCCGTGTGTCTTCCTTCCAGTCGGGAACAAGTCTGCGTTTCTCCTCGTCAAATTTCAGGGTATACTTACCAAAATCCGTCATTGTCACGTCAGTTCTCTTGTAGGTATGCCACCTCAAGCACTGATCGCCAGACTCCGTCGAGATAAGCGGACAGGTCTCGTCCTCCACCATTCTGTGCTCAATCATTTCTTTCTGGTTCCAATCTCCGGTCTGGTAGAAATCGCCGAATTTCAGTTCGCCAAGTTGGTCGAGTACCTTCGCAGACAGTTCCCCATGGACCTTGTACTTAGTCAGATACCTCTCAATGTCCTGGCCCATGACCTTGTGTGGGCAGTCCGCAACGAGAGAGTCCCGATATGTGTACCAAAAGATATGGTACCCGTACCAGATGGGTTTCCAATCCCCCCCTCGAGGATCAAAGCGAGAAATCGGCTGACCACCAACGTACGGATATACATTTAGTCCGTCCACTGCCCCTGCCGGGTCCATCTGCGTCCACCGGGCGAGCATGGGGTCGTAGTATCGCGCGCCGAAGTAGACGAGGCCGGTGCTCTCGTCGTGCTGCTTGGTGGAGAACCGGAACTCGTTCGTCACGTTGGTCTGGAGGGCCTGGACCGTGGTGCGGCCCCACGCGTCGTACTCGTAGAGGGCCATGAGCTCCTCAGTGTCATTGGCGTCTTCGGGATGGTCCGTCAACGCGTACACGTCGCCCTTGTGGTTATAATGGTAGTAGCGGTAGGCGCTGTTGTCCACGTCCTTCTGGTAGAGGATCGAGCCGATGCCGCCGCCGAGGCCCAGGCCGCGCACATACTCGTACTCGAGGCTCAGGTTGTTGTCGTACTCCTGGATCACGTTGCCGCCCATTCTCGCAGCCAAGTACTAAACCTTCCGAACGACCCGCCCGCCGATCATCACCCAGGGCACCTCCCCGTCGTGCTGCACCACGCTAGCACACGCTTCTTCTGGCGTACAAGCGCCCCCCGCCTCGGCCCGCGTCGGGACGCCGATCACGTCCGCCAGCGCCCCGGGCCGCAACGCGCCCAGTCGCCCGTCGAGACCGAGGAAACGCGCCGGGACAACCGTCGCCATCCGGAGCGCCTCCTCGGCCGTGAAGCCGGGGTGCGCGTCGAGAAAGAGGCGGATCTCCCGGAACATATCAAGCCGCTCGTTGCTCGCCAGGCTGTCCGTCCCGAGGCAGAGGGGCACCCTCGCCTCGCGCAGCTTCTCCGCAGGAAACGGCTCGTGCCCGAAAAACCGGTGGCTGCCGGGGCAGTGCACGACGTACGCGCCGCGCGCGGCAAGAATCCGCATGTCCTCGTCGTCCGGGACGTTCACGTGCACGCCGAGCACCAGCCCATCGAGCAGCCCGCGCTCATCGAGGACCCTGACCGCCCGCCGCGGGTCGAACCACGGGTTAATTCGCGGCTCGTGCCGGCTCTCGAGCAGGTGGACGGTGATCGGCATCGGCTGGCGCCCCAGTTCGCGCGCGATCAGCTTCATCAGCCGCTTCGAGATCGAGTACACCGCGTGCGGCGCCATCCCGCGTGCAATGACGGTGTCGCCAACGGCCAGATCGAACGCCCGCCGAAACCACCGCATTCGCCGCCCCGCCACGAAGGGGTTGATGCCAAGCACCTCCCCAAAAAACGCGACGCGCACCGGCGTCGTCGGCGCGACCCGCATGATCGAGTACGAGCTCGACACCTCGAAGACCGTCGTCGTGCCGCCCCGGACGAGCTCCTCGAGGCCCTCGCGGACCGACGCCTCGTAGTCGGCGGCCCGCAGCCGGCGCTTGGCCACCATGATGGCCAGCGCCCACTTCGAAAACGACCTCCCCTTCGGCAGCCGACCGCGCAGGCGGGTATAGTCGAGATGACAGTGCGCGTTGATCAGCCCGGGCAGGAGGGTCAATCCGGAAAGGTCTATCGGCTCGGCGTGCGACGCTTTCTGCGCCACCTCGGCCGCCGGCCCGACGGCCGCAATCGTGTCCCCCTCGACGAGCAGCGCCGCGTCCGCCTCGACGATCCCGCCGTCGAGCGTGAGAACCCGATCAGCCCGGAGCAGCAGGGACCGAGACCCACTCATGCCAGTCCTCCGGCAGGATCCCGGCGCGGCGGTACCGTTCCATCGAGCGGGCGCACGGGCTGTCGCGCTCGACGCCCTGCACCCGCTTCGCCACTTCCGTCACGATCGCCGGCAGCAGGCCGACCGCCCTATCCACCCGCTCCGTCTCGTCGGGCGTCAGCAGTCCCTCGAACAGCTCGCCCGGCCGGTAGTCACGCTCCCGGATCCCCTCCGCAAGGTTGGTCAGGTAGCACAGCGGCACGTAGCTCATCTCGAGCTCCCGCGCCAGGAAGCACTCCGGCGCCACCGTCATGCCGATGAAGTCCGCATCCAGGATCCGGTACTTGTGCACCTCGGCCGGCGTCTCGAGCCTCGGGCCGCGCGTGCACACGTACGTCCCGCCCACGATGTGGCGGATATCGAGCGCCGAGAGCGCCTCGTGCATGATCGCGGAAAGCTGCGGGCAGAAGACCGGATTCTGCCGGATGAAACCCCAGCCCTTCCCTT
>CAZJXV010000234.1:0-7026 GCA_964550015.1 uncultured Verrucomicrobiota bacterium | reverse complement strand
GATCACCTCGGCGCCGAGCTCCTCAAGCCGTTGCGCCAGCGACGCGGCCTGGCCGCGCGGGCGCGTCACGACGATCCGCTTGCCGAACAGCGGCCTGTTCTCGAACCACTTCAGACGAGCGCGAAGCGCGGCGACTTCGCCCACGACGACCACGACGGGCGGCCGCACCTTTGTGGCGAAGCCGGCCCGGCGGGCCTCATCGAGCGTGGTTTCGAGCGTCGCCTGGCGCGGGTAGGTTGCCCAGTTGATGATGGCGACCGGCGTCGCGGGATCCCGGCCGTTTTTGACGAGGACCTCGGCGATTGCCGCCAGGTTCCCGGCGCCCATGAGGAACACGAGCGTGCCCGTGCTCCCGGCGAGCGCGTTCCAGTTGATGCTCGACCGCTCCTTGGCCGGGTCCTCGCTGCCGGTGATGAACGCCACCGACGAGGCGACGCCGCGATGCGTCACGGGAATGCCCGCGTAGGCCGGCGCGGCGACGGCCGACGTCACGCCGGGCACCACCTCGAAGGGAACGCCCGCCTCGGCGAGCCGGAGTGCTTCCTCGCCGCCGCGCCCGAAGACGAACGGGTCACCGCCCTTGAGCCGGCACACCGTCTTGCCGGCGCGGGCCCTGGCGACGAGCAGCTCGTTGATCTCCTCCTGGGGAACGCTGTGCTTTCCGGCGGCCTTTCCAACACAGATGCACGTGGCGGAGGGCGCGGCGAGCTCGAGCAGGCGGGGGTTGGCGAGGCGGTCGTACACGACCACGTCGGCGCGCCTGATGCACTCGGCGCCCTTGACGGTGATCAGCCCCGGATCCCCCGGCCCGGCGCCGACGAGATAGACCGTGCCGGGCGCACGTTTGGCCACACGTTTGGCCACACGCCTGGCCATACGCTTGGCCATCAGAACGTCATTTCCCAGTTGACGACGCGTTTGCCGGTCTCTCTGCTCATTCGGACGCTGCGCACGATGAACGTGCCGTCCCTCGCCTCGACCTCCAGCGGCCGGCCGTACTCGTCGTTGAGGTATTTCTTGTCGAGGTAGCCGGCGCCGACAAGCTCTTTGAGCGAGATCGGCGAGCGCTCGTTTTCGAACTCGAACATGGAGATGGCGTTCTTGATGGCCGCCTTGGTCACCGTCTGCTGGGCCTTCGATTTCGCCCTGATAGGAGTGTCACCGGTAACGTAGTCGACCGTGGTCTCGATGGGGCCCGCCTTGTCCTCGTCGTCCTTCTTGTCCTCGGTCTTCTTGCCGCACCCGGCGGGGCCCGCGGCGAGGAGCACAAGCGCAAGGAACGTAACCAGTGCTTTCATCGTCCGCCCCTCCTGCTGGCGGTGGAAAACGCTGCGGCGTCAGCCGGACAGGCCGGCGGCAATTGCCGCAGATGACGCTACCACGCCGGGCGATGAATGCAAGCGGTTTCGGGCGCTGCATTCGTTCGCGGCCAGCGTCGCAGTCCCCGTCCCCAATAGAGCGTGAACCGGCGCCGGCCGCCGCCCCCGAACGGCACATCCAAAGCGCCCGCGGGCTCGACGGCGTCAAAGGCATCCGCGAGCTCGGGCGGCAGCGCGTCGTCGAGCGGAAGAACGATCAGGGCGTCCCATCCGAGCTTGTCGAGCGGGCCGGGCCAGATCTCGTACTGGCTCGAGACCGTGGCCTCGCTGCCGGGCCAGCGGTACACGGCGGGCCGGCCCTCGACGTAGAAGGCCAGTTCGCCGGCCACCCTGCGGCTCGTCGTGACAAGAAGGGTCCGCTCGCCCTCCCTGTACATCGCGCTCACCTGCCGGCCCAGCTCGCGCCAGCCGAGCAGCATTCGCACCTGGGGCATCCGCCCGACGTCGACGCCCGCACGCGGCAGAACCACGGGCAAGGCGTACGCCAGCACGGCGAAGACAATGCCGACAGCCACAGCCGGGCGGAAGGCGTTCCTCAAGCCGTCGGCGCGCGGGCCAAGCGACACGCTGCCCGTCGCCCACCCGGCCACGAGAATGAAGCCGGCCGGATAGAACACGGCCAGCCAATTGCCGTTGATCCGCTGCCGCAGGCCGAGAAGCAGGCCGCACAGCAAAGGGACCGCGCTGAACGCCAGGAGATAGCGCACGGGCGTCCCCAACCGGCGCCACCGCCACAGACCGATGCATGACACCACGAGAACCAGCAGCCACGTCACGGGCGACACCGCCAGCGCCTGCAGGCCGGCTGATTCCAGAAAGCTCAGCACGGCCGGGACCACGCCCGCCGGACGCGTGTCGAAATGGACCGCCGTGTGCCGGAACGTGACCCAGTCGTGCCCGGCGTTCCACCCAAGCACCGGCACCAGCGAGACGAGCGCCAGCGTAAGCCAGATGTACGGCCCGGGCCTGCGCAGCGTCGCACGAACGCGCGGATCGAGGCACGCCAACAACGCGAACAGCGGCAGCACGACGGGCATCATGAACTTGGCGAGAATGCCGAGACACGTCACGACGCCCGCCGCCACCCACCAGCGGATGCGCCCGGGCCGGTCCCCGCACGCGCGCCACAGCACGTAGAGCGCCACGGACCAGCAACACACCACGGGTGCGTCAATCGTCATCACGAACCCGAGGGCCGACGCAAGCGGGCCGGCCGCGGCAAGCACGGCGGCCCAGAAACCGGCGCGGGCATCGAACATTCGCCGGCCCAGCGCATAGACCGCCCACAGCCCCACGCCGCTGAGCCCCACGGCCGGCAGCCGCACGGCAAATGCCGACGTGCCGAGGACCCTCGTCGAGAGCGCGATCAGCCACGCGATCAACGGCGGCTTGCTGTAATAGCCCCAGGCCAGCCGCCGGGACCAGTCCCAGTAGTACGACTCGTCGGGCGCGAGGTCGAGCGGGGCCGCAACCACGTACAGCAAGCGCCACGCAACCACGCCCGCCAGAAACACGAGGAAACGGCGATGCCACACGTCCCGGGCGGGAGGGACGGGACCGTTGTGCATGCCAGCGTCGAGCGAACGGCTCACTTCGGTGCGTTTGCCTCGAAAAGAATAGGAGCAGGTCAGCGTATCCGACGCACGCTATGGCACACCGTGAGGCCAGTCAAGCGGGAATCGCCCGCTCCTCTCGCACGGCCCACGACGAGACCACCGGGGTCAAGGCGCCGTCTTCGGGGTGCGACCTTTCCGTTGACAAGAAACGACGCGGGCGCAGAATGTGTCGTCCGCACAACAGGAGACGCAAGGCCGCGTTGATGTTCGGGTTGTCGAAATGGTTCCTTGCCGCGTTCGTCGTGTGTTCGCTCTTCTTCGTGCTGGTCCCTCGAGTTGACATCCACGTCTCATCGGTGTTCTTCAACACCGTTCAGGACCAATTCGTTTTGGAGGACGATCCCTTCGTCGTGTTCGTGTACCACGCGGTCCAGTGGGGCAGCCGTTTCCTGGTCGTGTTTCTCGTGCTGGGGCTTAGCGTCACGGCGCTCGCCAGGAAGAAGTTCATCGGCCTGGAACCCAAGGCCTTTCTGTACCTGCTGCTGGTGTTCCTGTTGGGGCCGTTTCTTCTTATCAACGTCGTGTTCAAGAACAACTGGTGCCGGGCGCGTCCGCACGAGATCGAGGCCTTCGCCGGGGCGAAACACTTCACGCCCGCGTTCGTGATCTCCGACGCGTCGGACACCAACGGATCATGGCCGTCGGGGCACGCGGCGTTCGGCTTCTACTTCGTCGCCGTCGCCATGCTGCTCAAAAAACGTCGTGCCCTCGTGATGGCGCTGGCGTGCGCGCTCGGGGCGCTCATCGGCGTGGCCCGCATGGTCCAGGGCCGCCACTTCCTGAGCGACGTGGTGTCAGCCTTCTTCTTCGTCTTTCTTGTCGCGCGGGTCCTGTATTACGTCCTGTACGAAACGAAGCTCGGAGCGGCATGGCAATGGCGCGCTCCTTCATAGGCATTGACGGCGGCAGCTCGCAATCGGTCGGCGTGCTTCTCGACGAGGCCGAACGCGTCGTGGCACGTGCCGTCGGCGGACCGGGCAACTATCACATCGCGGGGCCAGCGGCGACTGAAAGAAACCTCTTCGAGCTCATCGCCCGCCTCGTCGAGACAGCGGGCGCGACGACCGGCGACGTGACGCACGCGTGCTTTGCGCTCTCGGGCGTGTGGCGCGAGGCCGACCGGCGCGTGATCGGCGGCATCCTCGACCGGCGCGGGATCGGGGCGCGTTCGACCCTCATCGCCGACGTGGAAGCGCTCCTTGCGGCGATCCAGGGTGACAGGCCCGCGATCGTCGCCGTCGCCGGGACCGGGTCAATTGTTATGGGCCGCGACGCGCACGGCCGCGTCCACCGCGTCGGCGGCCACGGCCATCTGCTCGACGACGACGGAAGCGGCTACGACATCGGATGCTCCGGGCTCCGCGCCGTCCTCGAGGCGAGCGACGGCCGCGGCCCCGCGACGGCTCTGACCGACGCGCTGCCGGCCGCCGCGGGGCTCGGCGGCGTGGACGAGATCGTCCCGTGGCTCTACGGACCCGCCGAGCGAAAGCGGGACGTCGCGCGGCTCGCGCCGCACGTCATCGAAACCGCGGCGAAGGGCGACGGCCCGGCGAAGGCCATCCTCGATCGCGCAGCAGGCGAACTGGCGAGATGGGTCAGCGTTGCGGCCGAGGCGTTGTCTCTCACCGGCAGCGCGGTGACCGTCGTCCTTGCCGGCGGCGTCCTCGAGCATAACGAGCTGTACCGGCGCCTCGTCGAGGAACGGGTGCTGCACGAGGTTGCCCACGCCAAGCTGACCGCGCCCGAGCACGAGGCGGCATATGGCGCGGCGCGCATCGCGCTGCGCGCGTGGCAAGGCGCCACGACCTGATGCCTGCCGCCGCTCGATGAAACGGCGAACGCCCTTGCGCCTTCGAGACCAGGGGAATAGAGTCACCACGATATGGCAAGAGCTGAAGGCAAGATGAAGCGCCCGCTGACGGAGCGGCGGAATCCCCGCTCGCGTGGTCTGGACCGGCTGACGACGCGCAAGGTTCTGGAGCTCATCAACGACGAGGACGCACGCGTGGCGCCGGCCGTCCGGCGCGTGATTCCCGCAGTCCGGCGCGCCGTCGAGCTCGCCGCGGACAGACTCTCGTCGGGCGGCCGGCTTTTCTACGTCGGTGCGGGCACCAGCGGGCGGCTCGGCGTGCTGGACGCCGTTGAGCTCGGCCCGACGTTCGGCGTGCCTACCGCGAGGGCCAAGGGGATCGTGGCCGGCGGGCGGCGGGCGCTGTCGCGCGCGGTCGAGGGCGCCGAGGACGCCGACGGCTCCGGCGATCTCGAAACGGCCGGCGTCCGGGCAGGCGACATCGTGATCGGCATTTCGGCGAGCGCGTTGACCCGCTTCGTCCGCACGGCGCTGGCCTGGGCGAAGGCCCAGGGCTGCGCGACCGTGCTGGTCTGCTGCACCCGGATCGCGCGGCCGGCGTTCGCCGACGTGCTGATCAATCCGGTGACCGGGCCGGAGGTTGTGGCCGGCTCGACGAGGATGAAGGCCGGGACGGCGACGAAGCTCGTGCTCAACATGCTCTCCACGGCCGTCATGGTCCGGCTCGGCAAGGTCCATGACAACCTCATGGTGGACGTCAAACCCACGAGCGCCAAGCTGCGCCGGCGGGCCATCGGCCTGGTCAAGGAGATCGGCGGGATCTCACGCGGGCGTGCCGAGGGCCTTCTCGACGAGGCCCACGGCAGCACGAAGACGGCCATCGTCATGGCCCGGCGCCGCTGCACGCTTCGGCAGGCGCGGGCCGTGCTAGCGAGACATCGTGGCCGACTGCGCAACGCACTGGCAGAATAGGAGTGGCTTCGCGTTCTTCTCCGGGCGCTGTCCGGCCGGATGTAGGGCGGGGCCCCCGGCCCCGCCGCACGACCCGATGGGCTTTCAACACACAGCGGCGGGGCCGGGAGGCCCCGCCCTACACCAGGCCGCGAAGCGGTTGTTGACCGGCGCCAGGCGCCCGTGACATAATCGCGGCGCGATCGTGGCCGGGGTTTAGAGGAAAGAGGCGCAACGATGCGATATTGCTCGCGATGTAAGGCCGACGTGTTCGGCGGGAGCATTTGCGACCGCTGCGGCGGCCACCTCGTCGAGAAGGAGACGAAGCAGGCGCCCAGGGCCGTGCACGTCACACAGGACATGATTCTCGGCGGCCCCAAGCACCTCAAGAGCGAGCTCGCCCAGAGCGTGCACGGCCGCGTGTTCAGGCTCGTGCTCGAGATTATCGTCTTCTGTGCCATCTTCTACGGCGCGTCGTGGGTCGCGCACATCATCATCAACTTCCTCTCCGTCCAGATGTCCGAGGACATTGACAAGGCGGTGCCGCCCATCACGTGGAACAGCAACGTCGTGCGCTACTACCTGTACATCGGCTGGGCGGCCGTGACCGGCCTCACCATCAAGCTCCGCTGGGCGTCGGGCAAGTAGGCCGCACGCGCCACGCGGACCAGGCGCCATCACAGAGAGTTTCCCTTGCCGGGTGAGAACGCCGGGGGTATATTGTTACCCGGCACGGGAAGGGACGGTCTCGAAAGCCGGAGTGGTCGCGCGTGGAGATTTCGGAGACGAGCACCAGGATCGAGCGGCTCTGCGAGAACATCGGCCGGGTGATCCACGGCAAGGACGAGGTGATCCGGCAGGTGGTGGTGTGCCTGCTCGCCAAGGGCCACGTGCTCATTGAGGACGTGCCCGGCATCGGCAAGACGACGCTGGCGAACACGCTGGCGCGCTCGATCAACTGCACCTTCCAGCGCATCCAGTTCACGCCCGACCTGCTGCCCACCGACATCCTCGGCGTCTCGATCTTCAACTCGCAGGACCGCCAGTTCGAGTTCCAGCGCGGGCCGATCTTCGCCAACGTCGTGCTCGCCGACGAGGTGAACCGCGCCTCGCCCAAGACGCAGAGCGCGCTGCTCGAGGCGATGAACGACCGGCAGGTTTCGTACGACTCGAACACCTACCCGCTGCCGGCGCCGTTCATCGTGATCGCCACGCAGAACCCCGTCGAGCACTACGGCACCTTCCCGCTGCCGGAGTCGCAGCTCGACCG
>CAZJXV010000233.1:0-7107 GCA_964550015.1 uncultured Verrucomicrobiota bacterium | reverse complement strand
ATCTGCGCTTTCAGCATTGGTATATGCTGAATTCGAGCTTTGTCCCGCCGTACAAACACATGTCGCAGATATGGATTCCGAGCCGCGACTATGGCTACGGGTGGATGAGCGCGTTAGCGTCCGGCAGCGACATCGGGTTCATCGTGGAGCTTCCGGCGTTCAATACCGGCGAGAAGAAACAGGCTTATCTCGATTTCACGACGAGGTGGCGCGACTGGGCCTCCAAGAATATTGAGCGCCTTCGGGCGAAGCGCAGCCTCTTTGGGCAACCGCTGCGTGAGGGCGGCATTGACGGCAGCGCGCATATCATCGGCGATCGCGGCTTTCTCTTTGTCTTCAACCCGACGCGCAACCGCCACATCGGAAGCATTCCGCTCAACGAGCTCATTGGCCTCACGTCGGGGAAACGATTTGACACGCGCGTCCTGTATCCGGAAACGGGCGGTTTGCTCGGGACGTACCATTACGGCGACAAGCTTCTCGTCGAGGTCAAAGCCGGCGCGTGCACGTTGATCGAAGTCCTGCCGAGCGAGGGAACGGCCCTGCCCAAGGTCGTCCCGACGGGCGCAGACATCCAGCCGGCCTTCAAGTAGGCGGACGCAATCATTCGGCTCGCATCTTAACGGGGATCATAACCATGAAGAATTCTGGTTCGGCTAAGGCTTCCGGGCCCGAGCAGGACACCTCCGTTCGGCTCGTCAACGCCGGCCTTGCCGTCACGATTGACCGGAGTAGGGGACAGATCGTCGAGCTCCACAACCGCCTCATTGACGAGCGCCACACAGTGGCGTCCCGTGAGTTTGCCGTCGTGACGCGAACCGGCACCATCTTTTCGGACAAG
Organism: uncultured Verrucomicrobiota bacterium; assembly: GCA_964550015.1. Taxonomy (GTDB): domain Bacteria; phylum Auribacterota; class JABMQX01; order JAFGEW01; family JAFGEW01; genus CAZJXV01. The sequence goes on along the minus strand of CAZJXV010000233.1, from coordinate 6,266 downwards.
ATGGCTGTCACGCGTGTCGTCGAGGCGGCGGACCATCTCGTGTTTCACATGGCGGGTGGTGGCTGCCGGGCCGAGCTTCACTACGCGCTCGGTAAATCGTGGGTCGAAAAGTGGGTTGAGTTGACAAGTGACCAGCCGCTCCACCTCAAACGCGTCGTCATGGGAAGCCGCGAGTTCCACCCCGCCTTCAACGAAGTCCACGTCCACACCGACAACACGGTCTACGACGTGCCGGTCAACTGCTTCCTCCGCACCGACCGCGGCGGATGGTACGCCGGCATTGCCTGGCCGTTCACCGAGGCACAGTACGGGCCTGACCGGCTGACGCTCGCGTTCGGCGGCTGGCGCCTTTCCTACGACAGGAGCAAACGCGGCGACGTGGGCCGGGACGATCCGTGGCTCACCGAGCTGGCCGACATCAATGTCGTCGTGCCTGCCGGGACACCATTTGTCACGGAGAAGGAATTCCTCGGCGCGTACAAGGCCACGGGATACCGTCGCGAGAAGGCGGTCCTGGGGACCCCTCGCGTCATCACCACCACGCCCGAGGTCCTCGACTGGGGCGAGGTCTGGGCCATGCAGGAGTACGTGCGGCATCTCCTTCCGCCCCTGGTGACAACGCACGAAGGCCTCTGGTACCACGTTAACGAGTGGTGGGCCGGCGCAGTGAAGGGCGCGATCACGGAAGAGGACGCGAAAACTCACACGCAGGTAGTGGATCAGGCGAAAGCGCTCGGGGCCGACGTCTTCGGCATGGCGCCCTTCTGGATGGGGATGTCGCTCTATGGGGAGCGCAGCTCTCCCTTTCTTCATGCCGTTGGCAAGAACGGGAAGTTGGAGCTGAGCCCTGCGGCGCAGAACGTCGTGGACTACATTGAAGCTCAGGGGCTGGGCCTTTGTGCTGCCAGTCAGGGGAACAGTCCCTATCGCAAGGACCGGCCCGGTTGGAAGCGCGTGAGGCGAAGCGGGAAGCGGGAAGCGCAGCTTTGTTGGGCGCATCCCGACGCGGTCAAATGGTTCTTCGGTCTTCATGACACGGTCATCGCGGATCATCCGGTCGTTCGGATCTGGTTTTGGGATGGCGGGTGGTTGCCGAAACACCCGGAAACCTGGGACTGCATAGCGGCCAACCACGGACACCCCCCGGGCAACATCGCCTATCGAGCGTTCAAAAACGTGATGGAAGGCCTGCACCGTCTGCGTCAGGAACATCCGCATGTGGGGCTCGGCTTCGCTTGGGCGGCGAAGACGGGCGGCCCCTGGGTGCTCCGCGACATTGATGTCACGGAAAACCACTACGAGAACACCGGCCCCGACGACCTTCGTTTCCAGCACTGGTACATGCAGAACTCGAGCTTTGTGCCGCCGTACAAGAACATGTCGCAGATATGGTTCAGATACGACCGCACCATGGGCGATTTCATGCGAATGAGCATCACGGAGCCGACGGGCACGTGGAACAAGCATTTCGGCGCCGCGCGCGACTACGGCTACGGATGGATGAGCGCGTTAGCATCCGGGAGCGACATCGCCTTTGTCGTCCAGTTCCCCGAGTTCGGCGGCGACGAGGAGAAACAGGCCTATCTCGACTTCACGACCCGGTGGCGTGAGTGGGCCTCCAAGAACATCGAGCGCCTTCGGGCGAAGCGAAGCCTCTTTGGGCAACCGCTGCGTGAGGATGGCATTGACGGCAGCGCGCATATCATCGGCGATCGCGGCTTTCTCTTTGTCTTCAACCCGACGGGCAGCCGCCACATCGGAAGCATTCCGCTCAACGAGCTCATCGGTCTCACGTCGGGGAAACGATTTGACACGCGCGTCTTGTATCCGGAAGCGGGTGGTTCCCTCGGTACGTATGACTTTGGCGACGAGTTTCTCATCGAGGTCGAAGCCGGCTCCTGCACGTTGATTGAACTTCTGCCCGGCGAGGGAACGGCCTCGCCCAAGGTCGTCCCGACGGGCGCAGACATCCAGCCGGCCTTCAAGTAAACGCACGCGCCATTTGCCTTGCAGGAGCGAGAGGCCTGATGCCGGCTCTTGCCGGGATCGTTCTGGTATCGCTATCATAATCCACGGAACCTTGCGAGGGAGGCCGTACAATGGATCGGCTGTTTCGATGGGGCGTCGCCGTCGTATGCGTCGCCGGGTTCGTGCTGGTTCTACAGGAAGGTCGTGCGGGACGCCTCGCGGTGTATTGGGTATTTCCGCCGTGTGCGCTCCTCGGTGGTATTGCCGGAGCAATGATCGCGCCTGACATCGCGGGTGGTGTTGCCGGCTTTTTCATTCGCGGCATCATGGGCGGCACTGCGCCGGCGGCCAAACCCCCGAAACGGACGCACGCGGTGGCGCGCGCCCTGCGCATGCAGGGCCGCTACGGCGAGGCGATTGAGGAGTACCAGCGCGTGCTCGAAGCCGAGCCGGACGACATAGGAGCGCAGCGGGCCATCGTGGATATTCTTCTCGACAAGTTGGAGGCCTATGAGCGCGGCGCGAAGGAACTCACCACGCTGCTTGCCATGGAACTGGTGCCCGGCGAGAGGGTCGCCGCCCTCAACCGGCTTGCCGATCTTTACGAGCATCATCTCGGCGCGCCGCTCGGCGCGGCCGAGTGCCTTCGGCGGATTCCCCAACAATTTCCCGAGACGGCGTTCGCCCGCAACGCCGAAGAACGCCTCGCCCGGCTCGCCGAGCGCCATCCGGAGATCGGCACCTAGGCCGATTACTTCGCGGGGAGGATCAGCTCCTCGCCATTATCGTCAGCGAGGATGACGCGTATGTCATTGATGCTCTTGACCAGTCGGCCGCCGAACCGGCTCCCTTCGTGTACCGGCCAGGAGGCGTTATACTGTTTGTCGTAGAGCTTCGCGCTATAGGTGGTCACCACCGCCGGCAGGCTCAACCCGAGCACGAGTTCCTCGCCGCTGCGATTGACCAGGACCAGTCTCGAGAGGTCAACGACTTTGGTGGCGCCGATTGTGCTGCTGTATTGTTCCCGTGAGATTTGCTCGAGACGGGTGATCCGGTAGCCCAGGAAATAGTCCCCTTTCTTGTACCAGCGATTTTTCCCGTTGAGGGTCAGCGAGACGAGGAACGACCCGTCGTCGTGTTTCGTGTAGTGCTTGAAGAGCACCCGGGAGCGGCGCGCCGCCACCGTTAGGACGCGCAGATCGTACGCCGGGGCCGGGACCAGCGTGAAGGTCGCCTCGACCATCGCATCGTCGCCCGTTTCGATCGGGAACTCGACCGGCACGAAGCCATCCATGGTTACACGGAGCGTATGTTCGCCGGGCGCCGTCTTCTCGGCATTAAAGGGCGTCGTCCCGACCGGTTGGCCGTCAATGAAAACATCCGCCCCGCTCGGCTCCGATGCGACGGCGAGCGAGCCCGCTTCCTCGCCTTGGATCAGCTCCTCCTCGAGTTCTTGGACGACGACGCGCTTCCCGGCACACGCCGAGCAGCGGCCGGTTCCTTTGCAGAACCGGCATATTCCCTTCCCGTCGCAGGTGAGGCAAATCCCCGACCCCTTGCAGTAGGGGCATTCGGTGATGATGCGGCCGAGCCCCTTGCAGACGGAACACGATTCGGCTCGGCCGCGGCCGTTGCACGCCGGACAGATCCCGGTGCCGTTGCAGCGTGTACAGCGCTCCACTTTTCGGCCGCCGCACCGCGGGCAGGGCTTATCCACGTTGACCGTGATATTGCCGGAGCCGCCACATCTCGCACAGGGCTGGTTCGAGAACCGCGTCTTGCCGCTCCCGCGGCAGACCGGACACGTCCGTGACTCCCTGGTCGTGAAGTAGCCCGTGCCGCGGCACTGCGGGCAGTATGTGAGCCCGTCGCCGCCGCATGTGGCGCAACGGCCGCTGCCCCGGCATTCCCGGCAGAGGCAGTGCACGCAGACGCTCGCGAAGTACCCGTGTCCTTTGCACTTGGTGCATCGCCGATAGCCGTCGCAGACGAAGCAGACCTTCGAGCCCTTGCACACTTCGCAGTCGCCGGTGCCCTTGCAGTTCGGGCACGTTTCGTACACGCGGCGCGTCACGATCTTGAAGGTCTCTTTGTAGGCCTTGATTTTCTCAAGCGCTTGCGCGTTGCCGGGCTCGAGGTCGAGCACTTTGGACCACGTCCGGAACGCCTGCTTGAAGTCCTCTTTTTTCTCGAAAGCGAGCGCCTCGCCCTCGAGCTCCTTGACCTTCGCCAGCGCATTCTCGGCGAGGTTCCGCAGCTCCATCACCGTGGCGTCCTTCGCCGCCAGGGCCTCAATGGTATCGAGGACCTTGAGGGCCGCATGGTAGTCGCGATTCTCGATCAGCCGCTTGGCCTCGGTCAGGTGTGTCTGAACCGACTTGATGCGCTTACGCACCTCGTTGAGCTTGGCGACCAACGCCGCGCTCTCCGGGTAGGACTTCGACGCAAGCTCCGCCATCGAAATCGCCCGGTTGTAGTCCTGAAGGTCGAAGTAGCTCTCGATGACCGCCGCCCAGCCCGCCTCGCCGCCGCCGAGCGTCTCGGCGTTCAACGCCACCTTGAGCACGCTGAGCTGCGTCTGATTAATCTGGCTCACCTGCTCGATCGCCTTGTCCGAAGGCGTCCCGTCGCCCTCGCGCATCTTCTTGATGAGCGAAAGGTAGGCGTCCTCGATGCGGTGCGCGAGCATGTAAGAGGCATAACGGTTCTCGGCCCGGCCGCCGAACGCTTCATCAAGTCGTCTCAGGCGGTAGCGCAGCGTTTGCAGGCTGCGGATATAATCGTCCGGACGAAACGCGACCTCTAACGACGCCTGGATCTGTTCAAACTGATCGAGAATCGTCTCAATTTCTGTGGCGTATGCCTGCACGGGCTGCGCGCCCTGTGCCGGCGCACAGCATGCGCACACGGCCACGGTGAGAAGAAGCCAAGCGAAAGGGAGAGTCTTCATCGTACCTGTTGCCTTTCCATATAGAAGTTGACCCGTAGGACGGTACACGGGCTTTACACACATATAGTGCCAGAATGTCCTGCCGTCAAGTGTTCGCGCGCTACAGCCACCCGATCGCCCTGTAGCCTGCGACCGCCTCCTCGAGCCCTGGCCGCAGCGCCACCAGCGGCGTGTAACCGAGCTCGCGGCTCGCCTTGCCGATGTCCATGCGCCATGAATCCTGCAGCACCTCGTTCGCTTTGTCGCGGTCGAAGATGACGGCCTGGCCGCTCACTTTGCCCCAGAGCGTCCCCAACTCGGCAGCCAGCCGCGTGCAGAACGGCGGCACTGGGATACCGACGGTACGCACGCCGAACACCGCGGCAAGCGTCAGGGTGATCTCGTCCCAGGTCCGCGCGACGCCCTCGCCGACGAAGTAAATCTCGCCCGAGGGGGTCTCGGCCGCACCCGCGAGCATCGCCGCGTGCACGATGTTGCCCACATAGGCGAAATCCACGACGCTCTCCCTCGACGGACTCATGCGCACCCGAAGGCCGAGGCGGATAAGCTTGAACAGCGGCAGCAGATTCGGGTCGCGCGGCCCGAAAATGACCGGGGGACGAAGAATCGTCACCGGCAGTGCGCCGGCACGTTCCCGGAGCGCGCGTTCCCCGCGCAGCTTGCTCCGGCCGTATGCGGACACCGGTCGTTCGGCCATCCCTTCGTGGAGCGGTTGCCCGTCGCGGCTGGGCCCGCTCGCGGCGACGCTGCTCACGTAGACGAAGCGGCGCAGCGGCGCGTGCGCCTCGAGGCACGCCTGCGCCAGCGCCCGAGTGCCGTGGAAATTGACCGCGTCGAACTCGGCGTCGCTCGTCGCTGCGAGCGCGGCGGCAACGTGGTAAACGACCTCCACGCCCTCGACGGCGCTGCGGAGCGAGGCGGCATCGCGCAGTTCGCCCACGACGAGCTCGACCGGCAGCCCGTGCAGCCAGCGCAGATTGCTCGTGCGTCTGACGAGGCAGCGCACCTCGTCGCCTTGCGTCACGAGAGCCCGGGCGAGGTGGCTCCCGAGAAAACCGGTTCCGCCTGTGACAAGCGTCTTCGCCATCAGAAAGTTCTTTACACGAGACGAGTCCGCCCCTAGGATGCAGAGCCGTTTCAGGCGTTGATCGGTTCCTCGCCGTCGAGCGCGCTTCCCGGAGCGGATATGTGATGCCGCGCCATAATACGGGGCCAATGAAGGAGCAACAAGCCAAAATGAGTGAAGCAACGAGGGTTGATCTCTTCGAGAAGTGCCGCAACTACACCGCCGCCGACGAAGCTCGCGCCAGAGGCACCTACCCGTACTTCCTCGAGGTGCAATCCGCCA
>CAZJXV010000232.1:0-7114 GCA_964550015.1 uncultured Verrucomicrobiota bacterium | reverse complement strand
AGAAGGCGGGCGCGATCACGGTCTCGCACTTGCGGTTCGGTCCGCGGCCGATCCGCTCGACGTACCTGGTGAACGCGGCCAACTTCGTGGCGTGCCACCAGTGGTTCTTTCTCGAGAAGTACGACATGCTCAAGAACGCGGTGCCGGGCGCGACGTTCCTGCTCAACAGCATTTACGGGCCGGACGAGGTGTGGGATCACATGCCCCGCGAGGTGCAGCAGCAGATCATTGACAAGAAGCTCAAGTTCTACGTGATTGACGCGTACAAGGTGGCCGACGAGACGGGCATGGGCGTGCGGATCAACACGATCATGCAGACGTGCTTCTTCGCCATCTCGGGCGTGTTGCCGCGCGACGAGGCGATCGCGAAGATCAAGGACGCGATCAAGAAGACCTACGGCAAGAAGGGCGATGAGGTCGTGCAGATGAACTTCAACGCCGTGGACGCGTCGGTGGCGAACCTGCACGAGGTGAAGGTGCCCGCCGAGGCCACGAGCACGATCAAGATGCCGCCGCCGGTGGCGCCCGAGGCGCCGGAGTTCGTCCGGCAGGTGACGGGCACGATCATGGCGGGCCGCGGCGACGAGGTGTCGGTGGGCCAGATGCCCGTGGACGGCACGTTTCCGCTGGGCACGACGCAGTGGGAGAAGCGCAACATCGCGCTGGAGATCCCGGTCTGGGACCCGAAGGTCTGCATCCAGTGTCTGAGGTGCGTGCTGGCGTGCCCGCACGCGGTCATCCGCGGGGCGATCTATGACGCGTCGTGCCTGGAGGGGGCGCCGGCGACGTTCAAGTCGGTCGAGGCGCGCGGCAAGGAGTTTGCGGACAAGACGTTCACGCTGCAGGTGGCGCCGGAGGACTGCACGGGCTGCGGCGTGTGCTGTTTCATCTGCCCGGCGAAGAACAAGCAGGTGGAGGGGCGCAAGGCGATCAACCTCGAGCCGCAGCCGCCGCTGCGGGAGCAGGAGCGGGAGAACTGGAAGTTTTTCCTGACGCTGCCTGACGTCGAGCGCTCGCAGCTCAAGCTGCGCACGGTCAAGGGCGCGGCGCTGCTCCATCCGCTGTTCGAGTTCAGCGGCGCGTGCGCGGGCTGCGGCGAGACGCCGTACGTGTCGCTGCTGTCGCGGCTGTTCGGCGACCGGGCGGTGATCGGCAACGCGACGGGGTGCTCGTCGATCTACGGCGGCAACCTGCCGACGACGCCCTGGACGACGAACAAGGACGGGCGCGGCCCGACGTGGTCGAATTCGCTGTTCGAGGATTGCGCCGAGTTCGGGTTCGGCTTCCGGCTGACGATCGACAAGTTCAGGGAGCAGGCCGAGGAGCTGCTCGAGACGCTGTCCGGGGAGGTCGGTGACGAGCTCGTCACGGCGCTGATCGAGGCCGACCAGTCCACCGAGCAGGGCATCCAGGAGCAGCGCGAGCGGGTGGCCCGGCTCAAGGCGACGCTCGGGGCGAGCGGCAGCGCCGAGGCGAAGCGGCTCTTAAGCGTGGCCGACTACCTGGTGAAGAAGAGCGTGTGGTCGCTCGGCGGCGACGGCTGGGCCTACGACATCGGCTACGGCGGGCTGGACCACGTGCTGGCCAGCGGGCGGAACATCAACCTGCTGGTGCTCGATACGGAGGTGTATTCGAACACGGGGGGCCAGGCGTCGAAGTCCACGCCGCGCGGGGCGGTGGCGAAGTTCGCGGCGTCGGGCCGGCCGTCGGCGAAGAAGGACCTCGGGCTGATGGCGATGAGCTACGGCAACGTGTACGTGGCCAGCGTGGCGATGGGCGCCAACGACGCGCAGTGCGTCAAGGCGTTCCTCGAGGCGGAGTCGTACGACGGGCCGAGCATCATTATCGCCTACAGCCACTGCATCGCGCACGGCATCGACATGCGCGAGGCCAATGACGTGCAGAAGCGCGCGGTGGCTTCGGGCCACTGGATCCTGTACCGCTACGACCCGAGGCGCGGGTTCGCGGGCGAGACGCCGCTGCAGATTGATTCGAAGGCGCCTTCGATCGAGTACAGGCAGTACGCGTACGCGCAGAACCGGTTCCGGATGCTTTCGAAGAGCAAGCCGGAGCTCGCCGAGGAGCTGCTCGGTCTGGCGCAGTACGACGCGAAGCGGCGCTGGCAGCTTTACCAGCAGATGGCGCAGATCGCGTTCGACCCGCTGCCGGGCGCGGAGAAGGCGACACCGCAAGAGCCGAAGCCCGAGACGGCCGAGGCGACCAGCGGCGATTAGGGCAAACCAGCTACAGATTTGCACAGGTCAACGCCGATTCTGTCGCCCGGCGGCTATGCCGCCGGGCGAATCTGTGGTATCTGTGTTGATCAGTGACTCATTCCTTTTCTTAGAGACAGCCTGATGACGACAAGGGTTCGTACGCGGATTGCGCCGGCGCCGACGGGGCCGTGCCACCTGGGCACGGCGCGGACGGCGCTGTTCAATTACCTTTTCGCCAAGCACCACGGCGGTACATTTGTTTTCCGGCTGGAGGACACGGACCGCGAGCGCTCGACGCCGGACTTCGAGCAGGAGCTTTACGACAGCCTGCGCTGGCTGGGGCTGGACTGGGATGAGGGGCCGGACGTCGGCGGCGACGTTGGCCCGTACCGGCAGTCGGAGCGCGGCGAGCGGCATCGCACGGCGATCGAAAGGCTGCTCGCGAGCGGGCACGCCTACCGCTGCTTCTGCACGCCCGAGGAGCTCGAGGCCGAGCGCCGCACGCAGCAGGAGCAGAAAGCGCCGCAGCTTTACTCCGGGCGGTGCCGCAATCTGGCTCCGAGCGAGATCGAGGCGAAGCTCGACGCGGGCGAGCCGTTCGCGGTCCGGTTCAAGATGCCCGACGAGACTTTTGCCTTCAGCGATGTGGTGCGCGGCGAGGTGACGGTCGAGGGCTCGGAGATCGCCGACTTCGTCATTGCCAAGCGAAACGGCGATCCGATCTTCCATCTGAGCAACGTCGTTGACGACGCCGAGATGGGGATTACGCACGTCATCCGCGGCGAGGACCACCTGCCGAACGTGCCGAAGCACATCGCGCTGTTTCGTGCGCTGGGGAATGAGCCGCCGGTGTACGCGCACCTGCCGCTGATCCTCAACCCGGACGGCTCGAAGATGAGCAAGCGCCGCGCCATTGAAGGTCTGGAGCCGTACGTGCGCGTGTTTCGCGAGAAGGGCTATCTTCCCGAAGCGATGGTGAGCTACCTGGCGCTGCTGGGCTGGTCGCCGGGCGCCGAGGAGGAAATCCTGACCCTCAGGCAGCTCGTCGAGCGGTTCTCGCTTGAGGGGGTGAGCAAGTCGGGCGCGCGCTTCGACCTCAAGAAGCTCGACGCGTTCAACGGGCACTACATGCGCGCCATGCCGCCCGAAGAGTTCGCCGACGAGCTATGCCGTTGGCTGCCCGGTCGTAAACCGGCCTATGTCGCGCTTATCGCGCCCCTTGTTCAAGAGCGCCTCAAGCGTTTCGATGAGGCGTGGGATTACACCCTTTTCTTTTTCGAGGACGTGGATTACCCGCCACACGACCTTGTGCTAAGGCGAAAGCACACCGCGGGTGGTTCGGCTACTATGATCTGGGAGGTGCTCCAGTGGCTTGAGCCGCTTCCGAGCCCAGAATTCACAGCACCGATTCTTGATGAGAGAATTCGCGCCACTGCAGAAATGGATCCGTACAAATGGAGGGCCAGGGATCTGTTCGCGGTGATGCGTGTTGCTGTCACAGGGAGAAAGGCCACACCGCCGTTGGACAAGACGATGGAAGTTCTTGAGAAGGGGGAGAAGGGGCGTTGCGTTCGCCGACTTCACATAGCGTTGCGGAAGCTCGCCTCGATTGGGGCGGTTCCCGATCCGGCAAGTGACAAGGACGACGCAGAAGGAACGAGGGGACAAGGGAAAGGCAATCCGACCCCAGACGGGGTTGAACTCGAGCCCTGAGGAGGGAACGATGAGCAAGAAGCAGTACACATTCCTCCTTGTAACCGTTGCGGTCTGCAGTGTGTTAGGCAGCAGCGTCCTCGGCCATTTCCTCTTTGCACCAGGAGTCACTGCGGCCGAGGCGACCTCTGGTGGGAAAGTCATCGAAGCTGACACTATCAAGGCGACCAGATACCTTCTCCTCGATCGGGACGGCAAGAAGCGCGGCGAACTTGCCGAGACGCTTGTGCCCGAACTGGTGCCGGTCGAACGAGAGGCACCCGGACAGCCTCGGAGTCGCCTGCAAGACAAGAGCACCGTCCTCTTGGCGTTTTTCGATGAGAACGGGAAGCGCACGACTGTGTTGTCCACGAAGGGCCTCTCCCTCTACGACACAGACGGCAACCAGCAGGTTGCCCTCCAGTACGAGAGAGTTCTTGCTCATAACCGCCCTGAACATTTCGCCGTGCTGGAACTGGGAGCAGAAGCAGACAGGCAGGCCATCCTCTACGACAACGGCCTGAACTTGACAGACGGTAAGTCCAAATTGAGGCTGTCCTTGACCAAGGCAACTGGTTTGTGCCTGCTAGATAAGAGCGGGAAAATGCGGGTTCACCTTCATGAGAAGGGGCTGGACCTTCCGGACCCGGACAGCGATGAGACTGAAAAGGCGGCCAAGCACACATGTCCCCACTGTGGTCGAGAAGTCGGCCCGAAGGATGAGAGGTGTCCTCACTGCGGCTTTGACTTGAGTCAGGACGGGAAGGATACCCCTCGACCGGAATAGAAAACGCCACGCTATTGACTCATCTCATAGCTAGTGAACCGAAGCACCGAGCTTCTTTGACAGGATAACAGGATGAACAGGATGATCGACAGGGATCGCGAGACGGGACGTGATGCAGTATGAGGATCTTACGAAGAAGATCATCGGCTGCGCGTACACGGTCTACAACACGATGGGTTTTGGCTTCCTGGAATCGGTTTATGAGAAGTGCTTGCTGATCGAACTGCACAAAGCAGGGCTCGAGGCTGAATCGCAACGGCCGATAACGGTCCGTTACGACGGCGAAGTCGTTGGCGAGTTCGTGGCGGACATTCTGGTCGAGGAAACGGTTATAGTAGAGCTCAAGTCGGTGAGGAAGCTTGCCGCGCCCCACGAGATACAGTTGGTCAACTACCTCGTTGCCACGGGGAAACCGGTCGGCTTGCTGCTGAACTTCGGCGAGTGGAAGGTTGAGGTGAAGAGGAAGGTAAGGACGTTGGACGCAAAGGGTCCCTCGTCAGACCGAACAAGAGGATGAACGGGATAAGGGAATCATGTTTATCCTGTTATCCTGTCAAGAAATCCTAACAGTGAAGGCCTAGTAGATATGACAGCAAATGATTCAAAGCCGTCGCTGGACTTTATTCGCAGTATTGTTGCTGAGGACTTAAGGACCGGCAAATGGGATGGGCGGGTGGTGACGCGGTTTCCGCCGGAGCCGAACGGCTACTTGCATATCGGGCACGCGAAATCGATCTGCCTCAATTTCGGGATCGCGCAGGAGTTCGGCGGGACGTGCCACCTGCGGTTCGACGACACGAACCCGTGCAAGGAGGAGGACGAGTACGTCCAGTCGATTATCGAGGACGTGCGCTGGCTCGGGTGGGACTGGGGCGAGCACCTCTACTTCGGCTCGGACTATTTTGGGCAGATGCACGAGTGGGCCGTGCAGCTCATCAAGGCGGGCAAGGCGTACGTGTGCGACCTCACCGCCGAGGAGATCAGGGAGCACCGCGGGACGCTGACGAGGCCGGGGAAGGAGAGCCCGTATCGCACCCGGTCCGTCGAGGAGAACCTGGACCTGTTCGAGCGGATGACGGCGGGCGAGTTCCCCGACGGCTCGCGCGTGCTGCGGGCGAAGATTGACATGGCGTCGCCGAACCTGAACATGCGCGACCCGGTGATGTACCGCATCCTGCACGCGAGCCACCAGCACACGGGCGACAGATGGTGCGTGTACCCGATGTACGACTGGGCCCACGGCAACGAGGACTCGATCGAGCGGATCACGCACTCGATCTGCACGCTCGAGTTCGAGGCGCACCGGCCGCTGTACGACTGGTTTCTCGACCAGCTCGGGGTGTATCACCCGCAGCAGATCGAGTTCGCGCGGCTCAACGTCACCTACACGATGATGAGCAAGCGCAAGCTGCTCGAGCTCGTGCAGGAAGGCCACGTCAACGGCTGGGACGATCCGCGGATGCCGACGATCGCGGGCATGCGGCGGCGCGGCTACACGCCGGAGTCCATCCGGCGGTTTTGCAGGATGGTCGGCGTGGCGAAGGCCGACAGCACGGTGGACATCGCCCAGCTCGAGTACTGCGTCCGGGAGGACCTGAACAAGACGTCGCCGCGCGTGATGGCCGTGCTGCGGCCGCTGCGCGTGGTGATCGAGAACTATCCTGAGGACCAGGTCGAGGAGATGGAGGCGATCAACAACCCGGAGGACGAGGGCGCGGGGACGCGCATGGTGCCGTTTTCGCGCGTGCTCTACATCGAGCAGGACGACTTCATGGAGGAGCCGCCGAAGAAGTTCTACCGGCTCGCGCCCGGCCGCGAGGTGCGGCTCCGGTACGCGTACTTCATCAAGTGCGAGACAGCGATCAAGGACGAGAACGGCAACGTGGTCGAGCTGCGGTGCACGTACGATCCCGCGACGCGCGGCGGCGACGCGCCCGACGGCCGGAAGGTCAAGGCCACGCTGCACTGGGTCTCGGCCGCGCACGCGATCGAGGGCGAGGTGCGGCTCTACGACCACCTGTTCACGAAGGAGGACCCGAACGAGGTCGAGGGCGGCGGCGACTGGCGCTCCAACCTGAATCCGGGCTCGCTCGAGGTGCTCACGGCGTGCAAGCTCGAGCCGAGTCTCGCCAGCGCTGCGCCCGGGACGCGGTACCAGTTCGAGCGTCTCGGCTATTTTTCCGTGGATGCTGATTCAAGCCCCGACAAGCTTGTCTTCAATCGCACGGTCACGCTGCGCGACCCGTGGGCGAAGATCCAGAAGGCGCAGCAGCAGAAGTGACCGGATAGTTTTAGACAGTATGACAGGATCAACCAGATTTTCTTGATCCTGTCTATCCTGTTATCCTGTTTGAGACCCCCTCTGGGTGGTGTCCATAGTTTTGTGTAATTTCTTCAGGGCGCGTGTTGTGTTTGGGTG
>CAZJXV010000231.1:0-7208 GCA_964550015.1 uncultured Verrucomicrobiota bacterium | reverse complement strand
AGCGGCCAGCAAGCGCTCATCCAGATCGTCCAGGAAATCCGCTACCCGACCGAGTACGAAACGGAATCCCTCGAGGAAGTCGTGATGGTCGGTTCGGACTTCCAGGCCTTCTACGTCACGCCCGGCACGTTCGAGGAACGCGAGGTGGGTATCCGCCTCAACGTGACCCCGACGGTGTCGAGCGACGGCGAGGTCATCACCCTCGTGCTGCTGCCTGAGGTGAGCGAGCTCGTGGACTGGATCAACTACGGCACCGAGCTCATCCCGGCCTGGCAGCCGGTGTTCGAGTCGCGCAACGTCACGACCACCGTCTACATCAACGACGGTGAAACCCTCGTGCTCGGTGGCGTCATCAAAGACAACACCACGAACGTGAGCGACCGGGTCCCGTTCCTGGGCAGCATCCCGGTGCTGGGCCGGTTCTTCCGCTCCGAGTACGAGGTCGCCGACAAGCGCAACCTCGTGATTTTCGTCAGCGCCGACCTCATCACCTCGCGCGGCACCCGCGTCAAGCAGGAACGCGAGGTGACCGAGCAGCGCCAACGCTACCTCGAACTGTACAGAAGGCAGATCGAGGCCGGGGACGAAGAGGGCACCGCCATCCCCATAAGCCTCTAGGCCTTCTCTGAAGAGACATGGGGCGCCGGACGTCCCTCGGGACGTCCGGCGCCCGCCCGATTCAGCAGCACCGGGCTGCAGTCCTGTCAGAATTCTTCCGCGCCGGCACGCCCCGACGATGGGTCCGTCCGGCCGGGGTCCCATAGCATCAATACAGACTGATCCCCCGAACAAGGAGCTCCCGCCCACCATGGCGGAACGGCTGTTCTTGCTCGACGGCGTCTCCTACGCCTACCGGGCCTTCTATGCCATCCAGAGGCTCTCGAACTCCGAGGGCGTGCCGACCAACGCCGTCTTCGGCTTCGTGCGCACCTTGCGCAAAATGATCGAAGACTTCGCCCCCGAACGCCTCGTCGCCGTCTTCGACCCCCCGGGACCCACCTTCCGCAGCGAGCGCTTCGACCAGTACAAGATCACGCGCAAACCGATGCCCGAGGACCTCGTCCTCCAGATGCCCCTCATCAAGGAGCTGCTCGCGCTCTTCGGCATCCCCGTCGCCGAGGTGCCCGGATTCGAGGCCGACGACGTCATCGGCACGCTCGCGCGCCGCGCCGAGCACGCCGGCATGGACGTCTACATCGTCAGCGGCGACAAGGACATGCTCCAGCTCGTGAACGCGCGCGTCCGCGCCCTGCACGTGCACAAGGACAACGCCGTGCTCGGCCCAGACGAGGTCGTCGAGCGCTTCGGCGTCGGCCCCGAACTCGTCACCGACGTGCTCGGCCTCGCCGGCGACACCTCCGACAACGTCCCCGGCGTCGCCGGCATCGGCGAAAAGACCGCCACCGCACTCGTGCAGCAGTTTGGCGGCCTCGAGGCCATGCTCGCCCACGCCGACGAGGTCGCAGGCGCCAGGCGCAAGGAAAACCTCCGGGCCGGGGCCGACATCGCGCGCCTCTCCAAGGAGCTCGTCACCATCAAAACCGACGTGCCGCTCGAGCTCGACCTCGATGACGCCCGGCTCGGCACGCCCGACACCGAGAAGCTCAGCCGCTTCTATGCCCGGCTCGACTTCCACCAGCTCCGCGACGAGCTCGTCGCCCGGACCGAAGCGACCGAAGTGGACTACCGCCTCGTCAACGACCCCGCCGCACTCGCCGAGCTCGTCGCCCGGCTCGCGAAGACCCGGGAGCTCGCCGTGGACGTGGAATCCACCTCGACCGACCCCTTCGCCGCCGAGCTGGTGGGCATCAGCGTGGCGTTCGTGCCCCGCCAGGCGTTCTACGTGCCGCTCAACGGCGCGCTCGAGCCCGACGCCGTCCTCGCCGCCTTCGGCCCCATCCTGGGCGACCCCGCCCGCCGGCTCGTGGGCCACAACATCAAGTACGACCTCGAGGTCCTCCGCAGCGCCGGCGTCGAGCTCGGCACCGTGGCCTTCGACACGATGGTCGCCGCCTACCTCGTCAACCCGGCCCGCCCCCGCTACAAGCTCGACGACCTCGCGCTCGAGTACCTGAGCCTCAAGAAGATCCCCATCGCCGAGCTCATCGGCACCGGCAAGAAACAGATCAGCATGCGCGAGGTACCCCTGCACAAGGTGGCCCCCTACGCGTGCGAGGACGCCGACGTGACGCTCCGCCTCAAGACCCTCCTCGAACCCGAACTCCGCGACAAGGCCCTGCCCGAGCTGTTCCGCGACGTCGAAATGCCGCTGCTCCGCGTCCTTGCCGACATGGAAACCCGGGGGGTCGCGGTGGACACCGCGCTCTTGGAAACCCTCGCGCACGAATTCCAAAAAAGGCTTGACGCCTCCGCCCGGGCGGTGTATGAACTCGCTGAGGAATCGTTCAACCTCAACTCACCGAAACAGCTTTCGGTCATCCTGTTTGACAAGCTCGGGCTGCCGGTCCAGAAACGGACCAAGACCGGCCCCTCCACCGACGTGGAGGTCCTGGAGAAGCTCGCGCAGCTCCACCCGCTGCCGAGAGAACTCCTGCGCTACCGGCAACTGGCGAAGCTCAAGTCCACGTACGTGGACGCCCTGCCGGCGCTGGTCAACCCGAAAACGGGCCGCATTCATACGTCGTTCAACCAGACGGTGACCGCGACGGGCCGGCTCTCGAGCTCGAACCCGAACTTGCAGAACATCCCGGTGCGCACCGACGAGGGGCGCCGGATCCGCGAGGCGTTCGTCCCGGGGGAGGCCGGCTGGCTGCTGCTGGCGGCCGATTACTCGCAGATCGAGCTGCGCGTGTTTGCCCATCTCGCCCGCGAAGAGGCGATGATCGAGGCCTTCCGCCGGGGCGAGGACATTCACGCCGTGACGGCCTCGCTGGTCTCCGGGGTCGAGCTGGGGGACGTGACACCCGAAATGCGCCACCGCGCCAAGGCGGTCAACTTCGGCATCATTTACGGTCAGCAGGCGTTCGGGCTCTCGCAGTTCCTCAACGTGCCCGTGGGCGAGGCCCAGGCCTTCATGGACGCCTACTTCGAGCGATACGGGCGCGTGAGGGCCTACATGGACGAAACGGTCGCCGCCGCCGAAAAGGCCGGCTACGTCGAGACGATCTGCAAGCGCCGGCGTTACGTGCCGGAGCTCAAGAGCGCCAGCGGCCAGACACGCGCCCTCGGCAAGCGCATCGCGATCAACACGCCGATCCAGGGGTCGGCGGCGGATATCATCAAAATCGCCATGATCCGCATCGCGGACCGGCTCCGCACCGCAAAGCTGGCCGCCCGCATGATCATGCAGATCCATGACGAGCTGATCTTTGAAATTCCGCAACACGAACAGGACGCCGCCCGCGAGCTCGTGACCGCCGAAATGGAGTCCGTCATGCAGCTCGCCGTCCCCCTCAAGGTGGACGTCAAGTGCGGCCGGACCTGGGGCGAGGTCTAGGCCCGGCCATGGCGCCTTCGACCCCAGCCGCCGCACGCCGGCTCGACGCCGTCGCGATCGTGCTCGTGCTGGCGCTCGTCTATGTCCTCGGCGTGGGCCTCCGATGGAGCATCTCCTCGACGGTCGAGACCGCCGTGAAACCGGCGGGCGCCGACGAGCTCCCCTACACGCTCGAGAGCGCCCTGCTCTTCCACTACGCGGACGAGTACCGAAAGACGGGGCGAATACCCCGTGTCGACGCGCGGGCCCAGGTGCCCGAGGGCCTCGACGTGCACCGCGACCTGTCGCTCGGCAAGGGCCTCGTCGCCGCCTGGCTCTACAACGGCCTCGGCGTGCGCGGGGTGAGCTTCCAGCGCTTCGTGCGCCGCTTCGACGCGGCGTGGTACTGCCTCGGCGTGGTGCCCCTTTTCCTGCTCGTCTGGGGCCGGACGCGCCGCCTGCTGCCCGCCACGCTCGGCGCCCTCGTGCTGGCGGGCGCCTACACGGCCGTCGTGCGCTCGACGGGGCTCGAGTTCTCGCGGGAGAACTTCGCGCTGCCGCTCATCTTCGCGCACTTCTGGCTCTTCGACACCGCGCTCCGCACGAAGCGGCTCGCGCCGTCGGTCGCGGCCGGCGCCGTGCTCGCCGTGGCGCTGGCAACATGGGACCTGACGCAGCTCTACCTGCTGCTCGTCGTCGCCTACTGGGCGGCCCGGTGCCTGGTGAGGCGCGCGGCCGCCGAGCGGCTCGTGCACCTCGTCCCGACGATCGCAGCGGCCTTCATCGCCGGCCTCGTCGTGCCGTACCTGTGGGCCCACAGGTTCCTCGTGTCGTACGCGATGCTCGCCGGCTACGGGCTGATGGCCTGGTGGGCGCTCGAGCGGCTCGTAAGGCGCCCAAGATTGCCCGGGGCGGCGTCCAAGCTCGTGCTGGCCGTGGTGCTTGTCGGCATGCTCGTCGCCGCGTCCGCCCTGCCGGCCGGCAGGACGTACGGGCACTTCCGCGAGCTGTTCTTCGCCAAGCTCAGGCACCTCAACGTCAAACCCGAGGAGCCCGAGCGGCTGAGCTATGACGCGCGCATCCTGTGGACGCCCGCGCTGCACTCGGCCACGACGAAGTACCTGGGCCGGAAGCCGATCGGCGACTTCAGGGCGCTGTTCACCCTGGCCCTCATCGCCGCCGCGTGCCTCGTGGCCGCCAAGCTCAAGCGGCGCACGACGCGCGGCGAGGTGGGCCTGCTGGTCGCCATGGTGCTCGCATGGCTCGCGCTCTACGTGTTGTTCGTGCGGATGCAGGTGTTTTTCGTCTTCTTCCTGGCAGCATTGATAGGCATCGGCGTCGGCGCGGTGGCGGCCACCGCCAAGCGGCAGTGGCCGGTTGTTCTGGCCGCGCTGGTCGTGGCGTTCTTTCTCATCTCGGACCTGAGCCGGGGCATACTCTTCACCCCAATCAGTGAAGAATACAAAGCCTATGTCCCCGCCAGCCGATATATACTGTACGAGTCGGCCGACTTGAACAAGATGCACCAGGCGTACGGGCGGAACTTCCCCTACACCGGGGCGGCCGAGCTGGTCGACTGGCTGCGGGCCAACACGCCCGAAGACGCCGTCGTGCTCTCGAGCTTCTCGCTTCAGCCGACCATCTACGAGTACGCGCAGCGCTCGATCGTGCTGCACCCGAAGTTCGAAAGCCCCGCGATGCGCGACAAGGTGCGCGCGTTCCTCGAGAGCTTTTTCGCCCCGAGCGAACAGGAGTTTCACGCCTTCTGCGTCCGGAACAAGGCCGGCTACTTCGTGCTCAACCTCGGCATGTTCGCGGACCAGGGCTCCAAGGGGTGGATGTACAGCCCGCGCTACATCGTGGCCTCGACGGGCAACGTCTTCAACACCGTCGGCACGAGCTGGATGTACGCGCAACCCGAAAAATGCGGCTACTTCCGATTCGAAACAGAAATCGGCGCACGCGGCGAGCGGCTGCCCCTGTACCGTGTGTTCAAGGTCGTGACCGAGCGCGACATCCGGCAGGCCGGGGAGCTGACCGCCTTCGGCGCCCGCTTCCTCGACAACTACATGCAGTCGAAGGACGACGAGGACCTAAGCCTCGCCGCCGACGCGCTCGAGGAGGCCGTCACGCTCTGGCCCGGCTGCCTCGACGCGTACAGGCTGATGGTCAGCGTGCACGTGCTCCTCGGCAACGACGCGCGCGCGTTCGAGGCGAAGCGCCGATGGGAGGAACTGGAGCGGCGGGAACGATGATCCACGTCGGCCTGACAGGCGGGCTCTGCAGCGGCAAGTCCACCGTGGCGGCCATGTTCGCCGAGCTCGGCGCCCCCGTCATTGACGCCGACGCCGTCGTGCACGAGCTGCTCGCCCGCGACGCCACCGTGAGAGCGCGCGTGCTCGAGACGTTCGGCGAGACGGTGTGCGCACCCGACGGCTCGATCGAGCGCGCCAGGCTCGCCGAGGTCGTCTTCGGCGACCAGCAGAAGGTCGCGGCGCTCACGGGCATCCTCTATCCGGCCGTGCGCGAGCGGATCGCACGCTGGTTTTGCGAGCAGAAGGAACGCGGCGCCCCGGCGGCGATCGCCGAGGTCTCGATGCTCTTCGAGGGCGGCGCCACCCACCTCTACGAGGTGACCATCGTCGTGAGCGCCGACCGCGCCACCCGCCTCGCCCGGTTCGTCGGGCGCGGCGGCACGCCCGAGGCGTTCGACGCGCGGCTCAGGCACCAGTTGCCGCTTGAGGACAAAGAAAAAAAAGCAAATTACGTCATCAATAACAACGGATCACGCGAGGCCACCCGCCGCCACGTCGTGCGCGTGTGGGACGCCTTGCACAAAAAGCACGCCGGCGGCCGCACCGCCGGCCAGGAGGAAGCATGAACCCAACAACCAAAGCGAATGAGGAGAAGACCGAACGCACGGGCGTGACGATGAACCTCGTCGACCTCCAGCAAATGACCATGGCCGACCTGCAGACGCTCGGCAAGGAGTTCGACGTCAAGGGCATGGGCAACCTCAAGAAGCACGAGCTCATCTTCGAGATCCTCAAGGCCAACCTCGCCAAGGACGGCGCCATGTACGGCGAGGGCGTGCTCGAGATCCTGCCAGACGGCTTCGGCTTTCTGCGCTCGCCCAACTACAACTACTTGCCGTGCCCCGAGGACATCTACGTCTCGCCCTCGCAGATCCGCAAATTCGACCTGCAGACGGGCGACACCGTCTCGGGCCAGATCCGACCGCCCAAGGAAAAGGAGCGCTACTTCGCCCTGCTCCGGGTGGACACGATCAACACCGAGGAACCGCAGAGGGCCAAGGACAAAATCTTCTTCGGCAACCTGACCCCGCTATTCCCCGACGAGCGCCTCCGGCTCGAGACCGACCCCAAAGAGATCTCCATGCGCGTCATGGACCTGCTGTGCCCCCTCGGCAAGGGCGCGCGGTGCCTCATCGTGGCCGCGCCGCGCACGGGCAAAACCGTGCTCCTGCAGAAGATCGCCAAGAGCATCCTCAAGAACAACCCCGAGTGCCTCGTCATCGTGTTGCTCATCTGCGAGCGGCCCGAGGAAGTCACCGACTTCGAACGCTCGGTGGACGCCGAGGTCATCAGCTCCACGTTTGACGAGCCGCCGGAACGCCACATCCAGGTCGCCGAGATGGTCATCGAAAAGGCCCGGCGCCTCGTCGAGCACAGGAAGGACGTCGTCATCCTGCTCGACTCCATCACCCGGCTCGCGCGCGCCTACAACGCCGTGATGCCCCACAGCGGCAAGA
>CAZJXV010000230.1:0-7223 GCA_964550015.1 uncultured Verrucomicrobiota bacterium | reverse complement strand
TTCTTCGGCGGCTGAGGCAGTTGTGTCGGCGACGGAGCCGCCGCGGCGCGACTGGATGTAGGCGAGGGCCAGGGAGGTGCACATGAAGATGATGGCCAGGACGGTGGTGATTTTGACGAGCACGTTGGCGGTGTCGGCGCCGAAGAAGGTGGTGGTGCCCTGGCCCATGCCGAAGGCGCCGGAGAGGCCTTCGCCTTTGGCCGACTGCATGAGGATGACAATGATTATGACCACGGCGACCACGATGTGGATAATGAGGAGCAGTGTAGCCATCGTGTGGCTCCTAGTGCCGGGTGTCGGTGTCCTGGTTCTCGTAGTACCTGACGATCTTGACGAAGGAATCGAGGCTGAGGCTCGCGCCGCCCACGAGCACGCCGTCAATCTCGGGCTCGCGCATGAGCTCGACGACGTTGTCGGGCTTGACGCTGCCGCCGTACAGGATGCGCAGCGCGTTGGCGACCGGGTCGCCGGCCTGGGCCTTGAGGAGGCCGCGCACGACGCGCTGGGCGTCGTTGGCCTGGTTGGGGGTGGCGGTCACGCCGGTGCCGATGGCCCAGACGGGTTCGTAGGCGATGGCGATTTTGGCGATCTCGTCGGGGGAGAGGTCTTTGAGCCCCTCGGCGACCTGGCGGGCGAGCACGTCGTTGGTCTCGCCGGCCTCGCGCTGCTCGAGCGTCTCGCCGATGCAGACGATGGGCGTGAGGTAGGCAGCGAGCGCGGCGCGGAGCCTGCGGTTGACGCCCTCGTCGGTCTCGCCGAAGATGTGGCGGCGCTCGGAGTGGCCGACGAGGACGTAGTTGCATCCGACGCTCTCGAGCATCTGTCCGGAGACCTCGCCGGTGAAGGCGCCCTTGTCTTCCCAGTAGAGGGTTTGGCCGCCGAGCTGGACGTTGGAGTCCTTGAACAGCTTGGCGAGCGGGCTGCACAGCGGCGCGGGCACGCAGAGCAGCACGTCGACGGCGACCACGTCGGCGACGGCGTCGCGGAAGGCGAGGGCGTACTCGGTCGCGTCGCCGAGGGTTTTGTGCATTTTCCAGTTGCCGGCGATCAGGGGTTTTCTCATCGGCGGTCTCTGCTCGTTGGTATCTTCGAGGAAATTCTTGACGGGGCGCATCTGTGTGCCGGCTCTCCTTGTCGCGGGCGCGTGTGGTCCGAGCCGCGGCTCACACGTCGGTCAATGCGTTAATGCCGGGCAGCTCGCCGTTCTCGACGTACTCCATCGAGGCACCGCCTCCGGTGGAGATGTGGGTGATTGTGTCGGCGAGGCCCGCCTTCTTGATGGCGCTGGCGGAGTCGCCCCCGCCGATGACACTGACGGCGCCGGAGTCGGCGAGGGCGCGGGCGACCTCGTCGGTGCCGTGCGCGAAGTTGGGCATCTCGAAGACGCCCAGGGGCCCGTTCCAGAAGACGGTGCCGGCGCCGGCGATGACGCGGCCGAACGCCTCGATGGTTTTGGGGCCGATGTCGAGGCCCTGCCAGCCGTCCTCGATGCCGTCGGGCGGGACGAGCTTGGTGTTGGCGTCGTTGTCGTAGGCGTCGGCGACGACGTAGTCCTGGGGCAGCATGAAGGTGATGCCCCGGATGGCGGCGTTGTCGAGCACGGCTTTGGCCACGGCGGTCCGGTCGGCCTCGAGCAGTGAGTCGCCGACGGGGTAGCCCTGGGCCTTGAGGAAGGTGTAGCTCATGCCGCCGCCGATGAGGAACGCGTCGGCCTTGTCCATGAGGCGCTTGATGACGCCGATCTTGGAGGAGACCTTGGCGCCGCCGAGGATGACGACGAAGGGCTTCTTGGGGTCGTGCAGCGTCTCGTCGAGGAAGCGGATCTCGTTTCGGATGAGGTAGCCGCAGGCGCACGGGGCGATGTGTTCGGTGACCCCGACGACGGAGGCGTGGGCGCGGTGGCACGAGCCGAAGGCGTCGTTGACGTAGACGTCGCCGAGCCGGGCGAGCGCGGCGGCGAAGGCCGGTTCGTTCTTCTCCTCCTCGGGGTGGAAGCGCAGGTTCTCGAGCAGGACGATCCGGCCCGGCTGCATGGCGGCCACGGCGGTCTCGATTTCGGGGCCGATGCAGTCGGTGAGTGTGGTGACGGGCGTGCCGAGGATGGCGGCGAGCGCGTCGCCCACCGGCTTCATCCGCAGGTCCTCGACCACTGTGCCCTTGGGGCGGCCCAGGTGCGACATGAGCACGGGGCGGCCGCCGTGCTCGATGATGTAATGGATGGTCGGCAGCGAGGCCCGCAGGCGGGTGTCGTCGGTGACGGCGCCGGCGTCGTCGAGCGGGACGTTGAAGTCCACGCGGGTCAGCACGCGTTTGCCGGTGACGTCGAGGTCCTCGATGAAGAGCTTGGCCATCGTGCGTCTCCCGGCTACCCGGCCATCATCTGGAAGAGGTCCACGCAGCGCTGCGAGTAGCCCCATTCGTTGTCGTACCAGCCGAGCACCTTGACCAGGGTCTCGTTGATGACGTAGGTCGCGAGCGCGTCGAAGATGCACGAGGCCGGGTTGTCCACGATGTCGGTGAGCACGACGGGCTCGTCGCAGTAGTCCAGGATGCCCTGGAGGCCGCCCTTGTCGAGGGGGGCGGCGGCGGCGGCCTTCATGGCTTGGCTGATCGCCTCCTTGGAGGCGGGTTTGTCGGTCTCTACGGTGAGGTCCACGAGCGAGCCGCAGGGCGTGGGCACGCGCAGGGCCATGCCGTCGAGCTTGCCGTCGAGGTCGGGGATGACCTTGCCGATGGCCTTGGCTGCGCCGGTGGTGGTCGGGATGATGTTGATGGCCGCCGAGCGGGCACGCCTGAGGTCCTTGTGGGGCAGGTCGAGGATGCGCTGGTCGTTGGTGTAGGAGTGCACGGTGGTCATGATGCCGCGCGCGATGCCGAACGTGTCGTTGAGCACCTTGGCCATGGGCGCGAGGCAGTTGGTGGTGCACGAGGCGTTGGAGATGATGCGGTGCCCGGGCTTGTAGGTGGCGTGGTTGACGCCCATTACGAGGGTGGCGTCGACGTCGTCCTTGGCCGGGACGCTCAGCAGCACCTTGTTGGCGCCGGCCTCGATGTGCTCCATGCACTGGGCCTTCTTGCGGAAGACGCCGGTGGACTCGAGCACGATGTCGGCGCCGAGCTTTTTCCAGGGCAGGTCCTTGGGTTGGCGGATGGCGGTGATCGTGATGCGGTCGCCGTCCACGTTGAGCTCGTCGCCCTCGACGGAGATGGTGCCGGGGTACTTGCCGTGGACGGAGTCGTACTTGAGCAGGTGGCCGAGGGTGGCGGCGTCGGTGATGTCATTGATGCCGACGACGTCGAAGCCGCCGCGTTCCTTCATGATGCGGAACACCTGCCGGCCGATCCGGCCAAACCCGTTGATGCCGACTCGAATGGCCATTGAAAACGTGCCTCCCTGTCCGAACAATTCGCGTTGTGCTTACCGTCGATCCCGAATCATATATGTTGTCACGGGCTCGGGCCGGGTGTCAAGGCAATTGCCCCAAGCGAAATTACACAAAACTATGGACACCACCTGCCCTGACGAGGGGGGTTAGTCCTCTTCGGCGGGGCCCTGCGGGGTGCCGGGAGGGGGTGTGGGCTCCGGGGCGGCGCGGGTGCGGGCGGTTTCCTGGTGCAGTTCGATGCGGTGGTAGTGGTGCATCATGGCGACCATAAATGCGAGCAGCAGCGCGTTGAGCATGAAGAGGAGCACGACGTCCTGGTGACCGAGGGTGGCGTACTCGTTGCGGACGAGCCAGGCGGAGATGACCTTGAAGGCCTTGGGATCGGAGAGGTGGCGGCCAGCGGCGACCAGCGCGACGGTGGCGGCGCTCGAGATGATCACGGCGGGCACGGTGTAGCGCAGGAAGAGGTAGATGAGCAGGCTCTCGACGATGAGGATGAGCGAGAGGTCAATCAGGAACAGGTTGACGCGGAAGGCCTCGGCGAAGTTGAGCGTGCCGCCTTGCTCGTCGGCGCCCCCGAAGAGGACCTTGAGCCGGGTGTTTGCGATGACGCGGCCGTCGTAGTGGCGCATGAAGTGGAAGAGCGCGAACATCAGCAGCAGTACGACGAGGAAGAGGATGGCGAAGTGGATGACGAACCTGTTTGAGCGGCTAGACATGGGCGTGGGTGTCGCTGGGGGTGTCGCGTTCGGCCGGGGCGCCGTCGCCGGCGAGGGCGTCGCCGTTGGCGGCTATGTGGGCGCGTTTCATCATCTTGTAGAGCGCCTGGCGCGTGAGGCCGCCGGTGCGGGCGGCGCGTGAGATGTTGCCTTTGCACTGCTTGAGGAGGCGGCCGATGTAGGCGCGCTGGAACTCGGCGTGCACGCGGTTCTTGGCCTCGTCGTAGGGCAGGGCGAGGAGGTCGCGGGAGTGGAACCGGGGCGCGTAGGCGTCGCCGAGGATGACGTCGCCGGCGGCGATGACGGGGCCCTCGGAGACGATGACGGCGCGGTGGATGGCGTTCTCGAGCTCACGCACGTTGCCGGGCCAGTCGTGGTCGAGCAGGAGTTTGACCGCCTCGGTGCTGAGCCGGCGGCGGGGCAGGCCCTGGTCCTTGCAGGCGCGTTCGAGGAAGTGGCGGGCGAGCAGCACGATGTCGTCCACGCGCTCTCGGAGCGGCGGGAGCGTGATCTCGATGACGTTGAGCCGGTAGTAGAGGTCCTCGCGGAAGGCGCCGGTGTCGACGAGGGTCTTGACCTTGCGGTTGGAGGCGGAGATGAAGCGCACGTCGATCTCGACGGGGGTGTTGCTGCCGAGCGGGATGATTTCGCTCTCCTGGACGGCGCGCAGGAGCTTGCCCTGGAACGGGCCGGACATCGAGCCGATCTCGTCGAGGAAAAACGTGCCGCCGCGGACCTCCTCGAGCAGGCCGGTTTTGTCGCGGTCGGCGCCGGTGAAGGCGCCGCGCTTGTAACCGAAGAGCTCGCTTTCGAGCAGGGTTTCGGGCAGCGAGGTAGTGTTGATGGCGAGGAACTTCTTGTTGCGGCGCTTGCTATGGCCGTGGAGGGCGCGGGCGATGAGCTCTTTGCCGGTGCCGCTTTCGCCCATGATGAGCACGGGGGCGGTGGTGGGGGCGACCTTGCGGATCAGGGCGAAGATCTCGCGCATGACGGGGGTGTCGCCGATGATGTTGGCGAAGGAGGCGCGTTCCTCGATTTGCTTTTTGAGGTACTCGTAGTCGTGGGCCATCTGTTTGCGGGCGAGCGCGCGCCGGATGATCAGGAGCAGCTCCTCGTGGTTGAACGGTTTGGTCAGGTAGTGGTAGGCGCCCAGCGACATGGCGTGCACGGCCGAGTTGATGGAGCCGAAGCCGGTGATCATGATGATCTCGGTGGCGGGCCGGTAGAGCTTGACGAGCTGCAGCAGCTCGAGGCCGGTCATCTCGGGCATGCGCATGTCGGTGATGACGAGGTCGAAGTCGCCCTGGCGGACCAGGGCGAGGCCCTCGGCGGGCGACGGCGTGGCGACGTGGGCCAGGCCGCGGTGCTCGAGCAGGTGGCTGATCGTCTCGAGCACGATCCGGTTGTCGTCTATGACAAGGATCTTCGCGTCGTTGCGGTCCATGGCTGGGCGAGGCTCCAGACTGCATCTTGAAGCTGAGGGGGATTGTAAACTGCGGGCGACACCGGCGCAATGGGTTTGATGGATCACGCGGGCCTTCTTTGCCCTGGCCTGCGTTGTGGTATGCTTGTGGGGTAAGGACCGTGGAGGGGCGTAATGGGACCCGTGGACCAGAGGGCGGATCAGACGGGGTTGCCGGGAGAGGACCGGGTGCTGAGGCGGGCGCTGGGTGTGGCGCTGGGGATCGGCGTCGTGCTGGTGGCGGCCAAGGTGGCGGCGTTCTGGATCACGGGCTCGGCGGCGATCCTGGCGGACATGTCGGAGTCGCTCGTGCACAACGCGGCGGTGGCGTTTTCGCTGTACTGTCTGTTCGTGAGCCGTCGGCCGGCGGACCGGCGGCACCCGTACGGGCACGGGCAGATCGAGAATCTCTCGGCGCTGACCGAGGGGAGCCTGGTGTTCGGGACGGGGGTGTTGGTGGGGGTTCGCGGCGTGCAGAACCTCGTTCATCCGAGCGTGCTGCGGATGAACCCGGTGGGTTTCTGGGTCGTTGTTGTTGCGGGCGCGGCCAACGTGGTTCTCGGGATCGTGCTGTGGCGGCTCGGGCGGCATCACCGCACGATCATTCTCGAGGCGAGCGGGCGGCACATGCTGGCCGACTCCTATACGAGCATCGGGGCGGCGCTCGGTTTCGGGCTGGCCATCCTGACGGGCTCGCAGCCGGTGGATGCGATCGCCGCGCTGGTGATTGCGGCGGCCATTGTGGTCTCGGGCGCCACGCTGGTGCGGCGGGCGGTGGCGGGGCTGATGCACGAGCTGGATCCCGAGATCGACATGGAGATCCAGCGCGTGCTGCGTGCCGAGGGCGACGAGCACGGGTGGGACTTCCACGCGGTGCGCCACCGGCGGCTGGGCCGGCAGGTGTATATCGAGCTCAACCTGCACTTCCCGCCGGAGGTGACGCTGGAGCAGGCGCACGCGGAGGCGTCGCACATCGAGCAGGAGCTGAACGAGGCGCTGCCGTTCCCGACCACGGTGCTCACGCATCTCGAGCCGAAGGGCCACGACGAGGCGTAGGCGTGCCGGACAAGGAAGGCGGGCATGAATGCGCGCGTTGACGGGACGTCGTTCGGGCGGATCACGATCGGCGGGCGCGTGTACACCCACGATGTGGTGCTGACCCCGGCGGGGGAGGTTGCCGACAGGTGGACGGTGCTCGCGAACCCGGCCGGCTCACACCTCGTGGCCGAGGAAGATGCGGAGTACCTGGCGGCCCAGGGGGCGCCTCGGGTCATTGTCGGCACGGGCCAGTACGGTGCGCTGCGGCTCAGCGAGGACGCCGAGGCGTGCTTCAGGCAGCACGGCTGCGAGGTGACCCTGGCGCCGACGCCGGAAGCGATCGCACTCTACAACGCCACCGAGGGACCGGTGACGGCCTTGTTCCATCTTACCTGCTAGTGTAGTGAGTCATAGAAGACTTGACGTTTCCCGGAGGGCTGGGGCGTGGCTTGCCGGTGTTTGCCGCTGGCTTCGATTGGTGAAAAACAATTCCTGTGTGAACACGGTGGTCGAGAAGCCGGCTGAAGCCGGCTCAGGTGGGTTCCTTAGGTGCCGGGAGACCACCGGCTGATGGTCATGAGGCATATAACTTGGAGTGTCCTGTGCCCGTGTAGCGCA
>CAZJXV010000229.1:0-7252 GCA_964550015.1 uncultured Verrucomicrobiota bacterium | reverse complement strand
ACTATTACCGGCCGCCCACCCCCACACCCGCTGAATGGGCCGACGACATGAAGCGGCTCAAGGACCACGGCCTCGGGACGATCCAGTTCCGGGTCTATTGGCGGTGGCACGAGCGGCGGCCCGACGAGTACCAGTGGCAGGATCTCGACCAGTTGATGGACCTCAGTGCAAAGCATGGGATCAAGGTCGTCCTGCAACTCATCCTTGAGAACGCGCCGCAGTACGTCTTCGATGAATATGACGGCTACAGGATCGACATCCGCGGCCGGCGCATTTGGCCGGTCTCCAACGCTGCCTTCTACCCCGGCGGCTGGATTCCGTGCTTCGATCATCCCGACGTGATGGCCCGCGCGCTGGCGTTTACGGGCGTCGTGGTGGACCGGTACAAGAACCACGAAGCCCTCGAGCTCTGGCACGCGTGGAACGAGGCCCGGTGCAGGCCCATGGGCGAATGCGCGTGCGAGCACTCCATCGCCTCCTACCGCCAATGGCTGCGTGAGCGGTTCGGCACTGTAGAGCGGCTCAACGAGGAGTTCTGCAAGTGCTGGCCGGACTTCGACACGATCGACGCGGCCCGCGACACGTCCGACTACGCCGACATGTTCCTGTGGAAGCAATGGGGCGCCTCGAGGGTGACCGATAGGGTGCGCCGGGTGGCCGAGACGATTCGCAGCCACGATACCCGCCACGGCGTCATGGCCCACGTGGGCTTCAACTCCATCCAGCAGGACGTGCTGGAGGACATCAGCGACGACCGCGCCACCGCCGGCGTCGTGGACCTGTACGGCAGCTCGTTCGAACTGCGCTACACGCCGGAGCCCGTCGTCGAGTCATTGGGCTTCATGGTCTGTGACTGGATGCGCCACGTGTGCGGTGGCCGCTACAGCATCCACGAGATCTACCCGTCGAGGGGACGCTTCGAGCCGGAGCTTCCCCCGAGCCGGATCCAGCAGTGGCTGTGGACGCCGGTGGCCGCGGGCGCGTGCAGCGTTTTCCTGTGGCAGTTCAAGAAGGAACGCATCGGGTTCGAGACGAACGACGCCGGGCTGGTCGAAGCCGACGGCAGGGACAACCCCACGTCCCTCGACGCCCGCAAGACGTTCCAGCTTTTCCATCAGCTCGCCGCGGACATCGAGACGTGGTCCGTTCCCAAGGCCGACCTCGCCATCGTCTACGACCTCCAGAGCGACCTGACCGGCAGGCTCGACCTGACCACGCACCGCGACGCCGACCAGCTCGGCGGCTACCGGCTGAAATGGACGCTGCCCTGCGGCACGCTCTACAAGACGGCATTGCAGGGCGCGTACCACCTGTTCTGGCTGCGGAACATCCGCGTGGACGTCATCAGCAGCGAATCGCTCGACCAGGCCGCACGCCACTACAAGGTCCTGTACCTGCCCGCCTTCTACGTCGTGGACCGCCGAAGGGCCCAACTGCTGCTCGACTACATGCATGCCGGCGGCCGGGTCATCGCCGACGCAGGCTTCGCGTTGCGCGACGGCAACACGTTCATGCACCCCACCCGCCCCGGCCCCGATCTGCACGCCGCCTTGGGCTACCGCGAACACCGCACCACCATCCACAAGGACCCGCGAGAGGCGCTCACGTTCGACCCCGCCTTGAGCCTCGACGCATGTGTGTGCCGGGCCGCCTTCGAGACCGATAGCGCCGACATCCTCGGCCGGTGGGCGGCCGACGATGCGCCGGCGGCAGTCGCTCGCGGCGTCGGCGACGGGGCTTTTCTCGCGCTCGGCTTCTCGCCGGGCGCAAGCTACCTGCTGACCGAAGACGACGGCTGGGCAGCGCTGCTCGAGCGGCTTATCACGGAATGGGCCGGCGTGGAATCGCCCTACTGGTTCCCCGAGGCGACCACCGGCAACGTGACCTACCGCCGACTCGTGGATCCCGACGGCCGCGACGTCATTCTGGCCTTCCGCCGTGACCTGCACGAAGACCGATGGCGCAAGCTCTCCATCAAAGGAGCGGAACAGCTCTTCAGCCTGTCCCACGTCAAGGCCTGGAGAAAGCCGCCGGCGTGAGGAAAAGCAGCGCGGCCGCTTGTCCCGGTGTGCTTCTTGCCTTTAAGCGCTGGCTGCTAAGAACAGACGTACTGTCGGGCCCGCACTAGAAGTCGTTGAAAACCTCGACCACCTTCCCCGTCTTCGCCGACTCCCACGCCGCCGAGGCGACGGCGCAGGCCCGCGCGCCGTCCACGACGCCGGGACTTGGCTCGCGGTCCTCGTCGAGGCATTCCTGGAAGTGGCGCATGTAGCGCATCACCGTCGCGCCGTGGCCATAGACGCTGGTGTCGCGTTCCGGCTCGAAGCGCATGGTCAGCGGCTCCTTGACCGGAAGGCGGTCCAGCACCACCTCCAGCTTGCCCGGCTCGTTGTCGGTGAATTCGGCGACCGCCGTGCCTCCGTCCCCGTAGAGCGCAACCTGCATCATGGGCAGCGGCGGCTCGACCACGTCGTAGAGGCCCTTGACCTGGGCGATCACGCCGTTGGCGAACTTGAGGTTGAGGTAGAAGAGGTTGTCGAGCGGGTACTTCGGCGTCAGGCGTCCTTTGGCGGCGTAGCAATGGACCTCGCTCACGTCGCCGAGGAAACAGCGCAGAATGTCCACCGGGTGCGTCACGCCGCCGTACATGAAGTCCTGCGGCATCTCGAGCCGCCAGGGCGTGAAATCGTAGACGGGGCGCAGGTCGTGAATGTACGACGCCTCGGCGGCCATGATGTGGCCGAGATCGCCGTCGTCCACCACACGGCGCAGCGTGGCGAACTGGCGGTCGAAGCGCATCGTCTGCCCGACGAGGAATTTCCGGCCGCTGCGGCGGACGGCGTCCACCACGGCCTGCGCCTGCTCGAGGCTGGTCACCATCGGCTTGGTGCAGACGACGTGCTTTCCGGCGTCGAGGGCCGCGATGCAGTGCTCGGCGTGCAGCGCGTCGGGCGAGTACACGGCGACGACGTCAACGTCGGCACGCTCGACGAGCTCGCGGAAGTCGGTCGTCACAAACGGAATGCCGACCTCCGCGGCATACGGCTCGAGCACTTCGCGCCGCCTGGCGCACGCGGCGACGAGCCGGTAGCGCAGGTCGGCCTCGCCCGCGAGCAGCGTCATGGTGCTCGCCATATTCCTGGGCCCCATGCCGATGACGCCCAATCCAATCTCTGGCTTGCTCATGAGCCGGCCTCCAGCTTCATGTTCTTCATGAACTGATACGACTCCGCCACGCCGCGATCGATAATCTCCGGCGACGGGTCGGTGCTGTCCGGGCCTTTGAACTCGATCTCCAGGCTGTACGGGCCGCGGAAGCCGATCCGCCGGAAGATCGCGGCCAGACGCGCGAAGTCTATGTTGCCCTGGCCGAGCGGCGGGAAATCCCAGTCGCCCTTGCCGCCGGCGTGGTCCTTGATGTGGGCGTGGATCAGGTAGTCGGGCAACTCGTCCGCACACGCCTCGAGGTCCGCGACCGGATCGGCACCAGCGTAGAACCGAACGTTGGCCGCGTCGTAGTTGATCCCGAGGCTCGGCCGGCCCATCCGCCGGCACAGCGCCAGGCTTGCCGCGGCCGTCTCTGTGAGGCCCGCGTGACTCTCCAGCCCGATCTTCACGTTACGTTCCTCAGCATACGCGAGCAGTGAATCGAATCGGCGGTAGAACACGTCCAGCTCATCATCGCCGTCGTCGGCGGCGACGCCGAGGCCGGTGTTGACGATCGGAACGCCGAGATGGCTTGAGAGATCAATGCGGCTCCGCAACCGCGCGAATCCCTCCTCGGCCACGTCGGGGCCCTTGCCCAGGAGCGGGAACGCCAGGTCAACGTGCCCCGCGATGCTGGCAATGAACAGCCCGCTTTGCGAGACGCGTTTCGCAAGCCGATCCATGTCGGCGGTGCTCATGGCCTCCGGCTTCACGTGCTCGCAATAGCCGCACACGCAGCCGATCTCGACGGCGGGGAACCCGGCCCTGGCGATACCCTCAAGCGCGCGTTCCAGTGGTTGCTGCCGGTAGCTCAACGTGCCGCAGGCCAGCGTAACAGACGCCGGATGAGAAGAAGAAGCACCTCTGCCGTTAGACATCATGGTACGCCTCCACATCGGAGCAAGAATCACAGGCGCCAGGACAGGGTTTCCGGGCTAGCTCGGGCGGCGCTCGCGATCTTTGCTCCTCCGTTGCGCATGGACTCCGTGCCCGGCAGGTGGCAGGTTACCATAGCTGATTCAGCCGGCCAAACGGATAGGTTGACGCCTCGGAGGGACGTGTTTCAAGCTCCTTGCGCACCGAACAGTCCCCCACCTTCTGTGACTGGGCGTAGGAGCACTTGGCACTGGTTCGCACGCAGGGGATCAGGCTAGCACAAGGCCTTGACTCCTAAAAGGGTGCCAAGGTCAGAAAATGCTTGACAACGCCCCAGTCCCCTGATAAATAAGTGGGGAGCATCAGGACACTGGACTTCAGCAAACAGAACGAACAGGGGGGTGAACATGAGGAGCGTCGTCACATTTATCGTCATCTGCCTCGTCGTCCTCGGGGCTTGTCTGAACGCGGAAGCAGTGCTTTTTCGCGCAGGCGGGGCAGCCTCCGACCAACTTCACCAGATCGACACCACCACGAACACCAAGACGTATCTTGGCTGGCTGCCGGGTCAGCCCATCCGAGGGCTGGCCGCGGACTCGTACAACGAGATTCAGTACGCGTGCGGCTGGGGAAAAGTGAGCGCCTGGCCTCTGGTATGGGGCGAGGGCGATCCCCCGTGGAATGGCAACACGCCCCTGTCTCCTATCTACTTTATGCCTGCGCCCGACAACACCGACTTTAGCGGCATGGGACTTGAATGTATCCGCGACGGCACCGAGACCCGGCTGTTTGCCGTTACGTGGCGAGACACTCCCGAAGGCCGGCGCGGGTATTTTCTCGAGTTCGAGCTGGACGGGAACCTGGCGCCGTCGGGGATCAA
Organism: uncultured Verrucomicrobiota bacterium; assembly: GCA_964550015.1. Classification (GTDB taxonomy): domain Bacteria; phylum Auribacterota; class JABMQX01; order JAFGEW01; family JAFGEW01; genus CAZJXV01. The sequence continues at coordinate 2,289 of CAZJXV010000229.1, read as the reverse complement.
ATCCGAGACGGCGATCGTTGACCTGACGGATCCCGGCGAGCCGGTGCCGGCGCTGTATCCCTACGGCCTGGCGTTTCACGAGGGAACGCAGAAGTTCTATACGAGCGATGAGTTGATGCTGTGGGAGATCGGCCTGGACGGTGTCGCCCGGAAGACCACCACCCACATGTCCACGATATCTGGACTGGCTTATGCCGAGGACGGCGAGCTGTACGCGGCCACCACCAACGTGTGGGACACGCTGGCCGTGTACGACCTAGGCACAGGCGACTTCATCCATGTGGCGTCCCAGGAAGAGGTCGGATGGAACGAGGCGCTGAGCAGCCTGTACACATCAACTACTGCAGGCGGGCCGGTGCCCGGCGACGTGGACGGCAACGGAGTGGTGGACGGCCTGGACCTCACCGCAGTGCTCACTGCCTGGGAGACAACGCCCGGCGACCCGCTGTGGGACCCGGACGCCGATCTCGACGACAACAACATCGTTGACGGTCTGGATCTGACCGAAGTGATCTCGAACTGGACGACGCAGGCAGGGACGCCCCCGGCGGCGGCGACCGAGCAGAGCGGCCCGGGGACCGGCGCCACTCGTGGCAAAGGCAACGTGAAAAAGAAGAAGTAGCGTAGTCTGAGAGGCCTGAGAGGGTCCGCCGGGAGATCGGCGCACCGGCCGGCGGAGCGCTGAGGAGCGGAGGTCGGTCGTGAGACGGAGGTGTATCATGGGCCGTCGGGACAATGGCTTCACGCTCGTCGAGCTGCTCGTGGTGATCGCCATCATCGCTATTCTGGCCGCGATGCTGCTGCCGGCGCTGCGCTCCGCCAAGGAGCGGGCCATCAAGATGCTCTGTTGGAGCAACCTGGACCAGATCGGCAAAGCGGCGGCGCAGTACACCACCGAATGGGATGGGTGGTTGGTCGGCCCGAAGGGCATCAGCGCCCACGCCCACGGGTGGGGGGCCAACAACGAACCGGTGTACACAGGTTCGCTCTGGACCTACTACGAGAACGAGGAGCTGTTCATCTGCCGGCGCGACAAGCGGAAGAAGGGCCGGTTTACCTGGAGCTATGATCTGAACGGGATGAGCCAGCCGCTGTTCCCGCAGGGCGGCTCGTGCGTTCACGAAGGCGCGCCGGCCAGCTACGGCCGCTGCGGCCGCGAGATCACCAATATACTATACCCCTCTACGATGCCGTATTTCGTCGAGGAAAACACGGACGTAAATCTCCCTTCGCCGGTGGGCCACTACATCACAATCAACGATGCGGACTTCTGTAACCTGGACTACATCGGCATGCGCCACGGTGCGGTCGCGGTCGTGGACTACGTGGACGGCCACGTGGGAGAGGTACCCGCGTTCTCGGTCTGGTTCGGACCGGAGTTCCAGACGGAACCGCGCGAAACCTACCCCTAGCCGGCGCGGCGGCGGAGCGCGGACGTCTTGACGGGAGAACATGATGCGGATTGACCCACGGATAGGCATCCCCGTTGCAGTGGTGCTGCTGGGCCTGGCGGCCTGGCGCATTGCGAGCTACGTGCGCGCCGAGCCGGGGCCCGAGCAAGTACCGGCCCGGTGCCCCACGTGCGGCCACGAGTTCATCCCGAAGCCCGGCGAGGCCGCCCCCAGTTGCCCGAAGTGCGGCGCACAGGCCAGTATCCGGCTGATATACTTCAAGTGCGAGAAGTGCGGTGAGGCGTTCGTCGCCTACGAGTTCAAGCCGGCCGAGGGCCTCATCCGCGAGCCTGATGGAGAGTGGATACCGAGCCTGGAGTGTGCCCTCCAACGCCCCTGCCCGAACTGCGGCTCCGAACAAACCTACTTCATCCGCGATCCGGGGGCAGTCGCGAAGAAGTCCGGCAACAAGGCCGGCCCCGAGGAGCGCCAAGAGTGACAGGCAATGGATGTCCGCTCGGAGGGCGCCTCGGACGCAGACACGAACCTCCGGAGCGAATGCCGCCCGTCTTGCGGAAGGCCCGAAACCTCAAAGAGAACTCGAGAAGACATGCTGGGGCGCCGCTGCCCGACATGGCGTTGAGAACGAACCGCCTCAAGCTGAGGCGAGGCGAGTAGCAAGCAGGAAGAATCGTGGAACACGAACAACCAACAGGAGGATAGGTGGTGAACAACCGTGTATGGTCTTTAGTCTTGGTCGCCTCCCTGATGTGGCTCTGTGCGGCACAGGGAATGGAGTCCTATGAACGCGTCCCCCCCGAAATCCAGGAACGCATGGCACACTCGCGCGAGGCAATCCTCGACTGGCTCAAGAACATAGACAGCGACGTCTTCGTTC
>CAZJXV010000228.1:0-7327 GCA_964550015.1 uncultured Verrucomicrobiota bacterium | reverse complement strand
GAGATCATCCGAACGAACCCAATCGACTTCCGGCACGATGGCGACGGCATCCGCGGGTTCATTGCATTCTTCCGCCAGGTGATCGCTGCCGAGCGCGAGCGTTTGAGGGTCCGTGGGCTGCATCTTCGCGGCGAACTGTCCGAAAAGGAAAAGCTCGAACGCGAGCGCGCCGAACGATACACGTACTCGCAGCAACTTCAATCCGCCGCCAAGTCTTTCCGGGCCACCAAAGGAGGCGCTGAAGCATGGAAGAGGTTTAAGCAGATCGCTGCTGCTTACAACGCCGCGGGTGAGCCTCTCTCGGAATCGCACCAGAACGCAAAGAAGATGATGCAGCAGGCCATCCGCGTGTTTTACAGCGCCGTCTGCGAGCACGCTGACATGGAAGTTAGACCCGAATGGTTTCCAGAACTAGCTTAAGAGGAGTTTCACAATGGCGAAACGAACTGAAGAAGCAGACCCCGTCGTCCCCGCCGTGGCGATCAGGATTCGGCCGCGGCGGTATCTCGCGTGGCCGAAGGACGCGGTCGGTGATGCCAGAACGATCTATCAGGCGGGCGACATCGTCCGCGTCGACGAAGAGTCCGCGAAAGTCTTGTGCGGCGAAAACGGGAACGATCCGCATCCCGTTGCGAGCCGCGTAACCGAATAACCTATGAGGAGATGAACCGATGGGATGCAAAGATCCGTCAAGAGCAAGCGCATTACGATCCGTCCAGGGCAGATTGAGAGCCGTGAAGGACGCCCTCGCAAAGCAAGCCGTCTACGAGCGTTCGTGCGGCCTGACGGTCGAACTCGAAAGCGCCGTGCAGCATTATTGCTCTGGCGATGCGAGCACTAACTTTGAGGCACAGCTGCTGACCGCCGCCGATGAACGCGCAGTCATCGCGGCGGCGGTGACCAGCGCCCTCAGCACGATCGGCACGACGCTCGCATCGCTTGAAATTTGAATTCTTCACTGCGGATTCGCAGGACGACGTGCTCCGTGTGATCGCGGAGACGGCAAAGGACGCCGGGCTGCTCAGGCAGCGCCGAGAGCCCGGTTGTCCTGCCGTGCAGTGAACGATGTTGAAGCCTCCAGCCCGGCCACAGCTTGATGAGACATGACGAACGCGACAAAACGAAGGCTGATGATCGCCGAGAGCTACCGCGCACTGTTCGATCCGAATGCGCCGCGATGGCGAACGCATGATGATGCAACCTTCGACAAGAAGAAGACAACGAAGTGACTGACGTATCCCAAAACACGGCGCGCTCTCAAGGCCTGAGGGTGTTCTGCCACAGCGCGGCGACAGCCCGCTGCTGCGGAGTGGACTGCGGGTCGGCCTCCCTGGGACCGGCCCCAGTCCTGCCACTACTGCACACCAGGGAGGTGCAAGATGGCCCGAAAGACCAAAGACGACTGGACTCGCCCTTTTGTGATGCTGGATGAAGGAATGACGAGAGACATGCTTTTCGGTGAGATCGAGAATTCCTTGGCGAAGCTGGTATTGTTGACCTTGTACGTACAGGGCAGCGGCGGTGCCCGGGATGTCCTGGTCGATCTGAACTGCGACGACCTTGCCTTCGCGACCTGCATCGAGCGTGAGGAGCTTCCGGGCCTGCTGGACACGCTGCACGACGGCGGTCAGATATATCGCGGGGAGCGGCACCTGGTCCTAATGGAATGGCGGACGTATCGCGGCGGCGGCAACTCGCTGAAGGGCAAGGACGGACTGCGCTTTGTGACGAAGGGCCACGTGCGGGATCTCCTTAAGCGCGAGAACGAGCTGCCAAAGGACGTTCGAGCCGCTCTTGCCGAGGCGTGCGACTGCGCAAACTGGAAGGCTCTGAAGGGCATCTTGGACAAGGACGATCCTCGCGGCGGCGATCACACTTCGGCCGAGTTCAAGGCCAAGAAGAAGGCCCAAGAGCAAAACGAAAGCAAAACGAAACCAAAACGGAAGCGAAACAAAAGCAAAGATACAGACACAGATACAGATACAGACAAAGACGTAGATAAAGATCAAGATGGAGATGAAGATGTTGCCCACCACCACCGCGTTGACATTCCTGATGCCGACGATGACGATAGTGGCAAAGGGCCAGGGCGCAAGCGCCGTCGTCGTCGGCAGTCCGTCCCCAAGGACGATCACCCGAAGCTGACCGAGATGATCGCCAACAAGTACGCCGTGGCGTTCAAGGGCCGCAAGAAGTACGGAGTCAAGCCGGGGACCACGGCCTACGCGCGCTTTAAGGCGACGGGGGACCGTCTTCTTGACTACTACGAGCGCACTACCACCTTCAGCCAGGAGGATCTTGTCGACAAGGTGATGTCGTGCGCGGAGGCCAATCTCAAGAACGGGGCATACCCGGACGGGCGAATTCGTCCAGGCAACCTGTGCAACGACACTTTTTGGCAAGAGGACTTCCCGGATTATATCGGGAACCTTCTTGGCAAGAGGCCCGGGCGCAGCAGAAGGAGGAAAGAAACATGAGCACCAACGCACAACGAAAGCGACGAAGAAAGCAAACGATCCAGGCCGAGATCGAAGAGACCAAGCCGCCCAAGAAGCGCCGACGAAAACCGGCCCTTGAAAACCAACAGGAAACGGCCGTGGAAACGGATGACACCCCGTTAATCAGCAGCGCCAGAAGGCGTAGAAGGAGGAAGGATGTGGGTGACGGCGTGCAGCACAGCGGCAATGGGGCAGAGAGTGCCGCTGAACATCAAAGCTTTGTGGAATCGAATGATGGCATACGAGACTCACGCGGACGGTTCCTTCCGGGCAACCCCGGATCACCGGGACGGCCTCGTAAAGAAGAGACCGGGAGTGAAGGTGGTGTTGGCGATGGGGTGGGGGAGGATGGCCAGATCGACCTGCTGAAGGTATTCACCGAGGCACTCCGGGCATTCGGGCCGAAGCGCTTCGTGCGTGAACTACTGAAGAGGTCGCCCGTCGCTGCGAGCCAGCTGCTCATGAACCTTCAGCGGAACGAACCGGCGAACGGCAGCGGCCAAACCAACATCATCGTGCAGCCCGGCATGCCGATCCCGAACGTGAACGCACCGGCCCCGGTGATCGACGATCCCGACGTCCAGGACGCAGTGGCCATACAGCACGAGCCGCCCGAGCCGCCCGAGGATTTGAATTCATGGGATGATCTTCACGACGAACCCGAGGATGACGATCTCGACGAGTTGCTGGAGCAGGCCGAAGTGGACGATCCACCGCCCGTCCGACGGCGGCGGGATCGCTGCACGTGGACGGAGCATTCGAGCGTTGGTGATGCTCTGGATTCGCTGCGTGGCGAGGGCAGCAGCCGTGCTCCCTGGTGCGACGTGGGAGGGCGATGATGCTTCAAGAAATAAACCCCAGGCCGGATCACCGCCGAACGGACGCCCATTCCATGCAGGAAACGCACCATCCCGACGCGAAAAAAATAAACAGATTCACTGTAGTTATTCCCTTGATCTCTGCCGAACAAGATGGCCCCATCCAACCATCGCCTCGTCGGGCGATGGAAAGGCTGGCGGATCATGGGCAGACGGAAACAGGCAGGCAAGGCGGTAGGCATCTACGCGAGGGTCTCGACGGAGCATCAGCGCCACGATTCCCAGGAGCACGAGCTGCGGCAGTACGTCAAGGCGCATGGCCTCGGCCCGGTGCGATGGTATCGCGACAAAGCCACCGGCACGAACACGGACAGGCCGGGCCTCGACGCGCTGCGGGCGGACGTGTTCGCTGGCAAGGTCTCGTGCGTGCTGGTCTACCGGCTGGATCGGCTGTGCAGGAACCTGCGCGACGGCGTGAACCTGCTCCACGACTGGCTGGAGGCAGGCGTTCGCGTGGTATCGATCACCCAGCAGCTCGATCTATCCGGCCCGGCAGGCAAGATGGTGATGGCGGTGATGCTGGCATTGGCCGAGATCGAGGCCGAAGGTATCCGCCAACGCATCCGACATGGCATCGCTGCACGCAAAGCCAAGGGACTGCCCGTCGGACGGCGCAAAGGCCAGCGCCCGCAGTGGTCGCTTGCGAAACGCAAGGTCGATCCCGAACTGGCCCGTTCGCTGCGGCAGCAGGGCGTGCCGGTGAAGGACATCGCGGCCCGGTTCGGGTGCAGCGCCCAGGCCGTCTACGCCGTCCTGCGGGGATAGCTCGCCATAGGGGGCACCACGGGCGGCACGACGAGGCACGAGGATCGCCCGTGTGCCGTTTTCTCGGCAAGAGGCGTACCAAACTACCACTAAATTCTGAATGCCCACACGGGCAAGGAGCAACCATGAACATTCTGAAAGCGAATGACGAGCAGCGAGAGTTCGTCGCAGCGGTCTATCGCGCAGGCGCATCACCGGACGCGCAGGGTGACGTGATGGATCGCGATGAACTCCACTTGGCAACCATGCGATTCGCGTCCAACCCCCGGATCAAAATCGAGCACGGAGACGAGGAGATCCACGCTGGCCTGATCACCGTGTTAGGTTCGTGGATGACGGGCAACAAAGCATCAGGCGGATTGCCGAAGCATGCCTGGTGCATTCACGGCAAGGTCGCCAGAGGCAAAGATGGCGATGTGCTTTGGAGCAGAATCAAGGCGGGCCGAAGAGGCGCCCGCACGATCATGATCGACGGTAGGGAACACAGATCCCTGACGGGATTCAGCATGGGCGGAGAAGGCCTCCGCGTGGCTGTGGCGTAAGAACGAGGTGAAACATGCCAATCCTGAGACGACGAAAGAAGTACAAGCTTAAGAACGTGGTGCCGCATGAAGTTTCGCTCGTGGGATCACCGGCCTTCCGCGAGAGCACGTGGTTGATCCTCAAGAGCATGGCCGTCAAGCTGGACGGGATCGCGTTCACCGGCAAACCCGTGCATGCCTGGCATCACGTCGAATCGGTGGGCGAAGGCGACATCAGCCTGCTCGTGACGGCCCTCGTGATGCAGGCAGGCGACCCGAAGCCTGCTGGTGGCGAATTCGATGCTGAAGAGGTTGCCGCCCTGCAGGCCGTCTGGGCTCGACGGTTCGCCATGAAGGACAGGCTGCGCTACCATCCGCAGTGGAAGAACATCATGGAGGGTGACAGCAGCAATCCCGACACGGCAATCGTCGGGTTCGGTGTGACCGGCGATAAGCCGATTAGCATCGAGGGTGCGGGCGACGAACTGATCCCTGAGAACACGTGGTTTCTCCAGATGCTCATTGGTGATGAGAATGGCACGGCTTCGAAGGTCGTCGGCAATAAGAAGGTTTTGAACGGCCTGAGGGTGATCAATCCGGCGGTGCTGACCAAGGGCGACGAAGGCTTCCCTGAAGATGGCGAGGACTACGAGAACGCATTCGCTGCATCCTTCGATACGGCCGAGGAGGACATCGACCCCGCCGAACTCGGGCAGGAGCTTGGCCAGGCATTTGCCGAAGCCGTCGAAGAAGCCCAGGATCCCGTCGAGGACATCACGCCTGAGCAACTCGGGCACGACCTGGCCGTGGCGGCAGTCGATGGGATCACGGAGACCGAGACGGTCGACGCCGTCGCGCTGGGCAAGACCCTGGCAGAGGCAGGCATCGAGGCCATCATCGAAGAGGATTGACGAACTGTGGTCAGGCCGAGTTTTACAAGTGCTCGGCCGGAGGCGCTCCCGTGCGTCGCGGGAGCGTCTTTCTTTTCTGGATGGACAGGCAAGGCGAAAGCTGTGGGCCAAAAAGAATTCATTTGCTCGATGATTATAATGAATTGACGCCAGTTCATTCGAAAGGAACCGACCATGAACCGACTCTACGAAGACATCAGGCCGCATTCGCTGGACGAGATCGTCGGGAACGAGGCGACGGTGGCCAAGGTTCGAGGCCTGATCGAGAACGCCAGGAACGATGGACACGTCGTCGCCCTTTTCCACGGACCGAGCGGCACGGGCAAGACGACAATGGCTCAGATCCTGGCAAATGAACTGGGTGCACCAGACGGTAATGACGGCATCTGCGCATTCAATCCCAGCGGTGTCCCCGAGGCACGCCTGATGAGGTCGATCAAGGTCCTGGCCCACGGCGGCAGTCTCGCCAGTTACGGTGCGTTGCTCTTCGAGGAGGCGCAGATGCTCGGCCCGAAGGTACAGGCACTGCTCACCACGCTGCTCGAAGACGAGAAGGCCAGACAGAACTTCTTGTTCTGCACGACCGATCTCGACAAGATCAATCCGTCCGTCCAGACCCGCTGCGCGCTGCTGAAGACCGAGCCGCTGAATGACGCGCAAATGCTGACCCTTCTCACCAGGACCATCGAGAAGGAAGACCTGCCCGACCAGCCGCAGGAAGTCCTCGACGGCATCGTCCGTCGGGCGCGAGGGTCGGCCCGTTCAGCGCTGGTGGTCTTGGAGGTGGCGCAGGGCCTGCCTCCCGACGAAGCCATCAAGGCCGTCGATGCCGTGATCGCAACCCCGGAAGAGGCGCTGGAGCGCTACTGGGAACTGGGCGAGATCATTGGCATGCGTGAACAGGAACGTTTCTGGTTGATGATGGACTTCCGGTTGTGGGAACGCGAGGGCATCACCGCACAGAAGATGTTCTGCCGGGACTTCGGCAAGACCACCCAGACGTACCGTACGTGGTGCAAGCGCGACGGCTACCCACTCGATCCGGTCAAGTCTCGGGCGGGTAGGAAGGGCGCAGAGGCGAAACATGCCAAGGCCGAGACCGATGAATCCTGCCAAGAAAATCTTGGCACAAAGCTGGACCAGTTACGGACAGCCAGAGAGATCGTGGAGGAGATCGTCGCAAATCGGCGACGTATCCCGAGTCCCGAACTCATGCTGGCCGAGTGCGACAGATTGATCGAAGCCGCGGAGAGTCTCAGACGCCGCTTGTCACGGCGGGGTTCTGCCGCCTGACGTGCCCCCACGCTACCCACAGGACGCACGACGTTCGCCCGTGTCGCGAGATCTCGGCGGTAGCGGTAGGAAGATACGCCCCCGGCAGACGGTGCGTCACAGCGCGAGGTGGTTACTGCGAGCATTCGTCGTCGGCTGGCTGAACGGGTGGGAGCTTCTTGAGCACGCGGAATGACCGTATGAGTTTCTCCCGCTGAAGCATCTCCAGCATGGCCTCCGCGTAGTAAGGCGAACTGAGATCCCCCTTGCCGAGCGGATCGTAATAGCTCGGGTGATCGGTTAGCGCGCTTGCCTGTGATAGCGTGAGCGTCGTGCCATCGTTGCCCGTGATGTCGAAGTAGCGGTCGGCCTTCATGGTGATCACAGCCCCAACTGGTCCACCAGCCGATTCATCGCATCATCACCGCCGACCGTCTCGACCAGGACATCAGCGAACCATCGGATCTGCCGGTCGATCTCAT
>CAZJXV010000227.1:0-7337 GCA_964550015.1 uncultured Verrucomicrobiota bacterium | reverse complement strand
CACCCAAACACAACACGCGCCCTGAAGAAATTACACAAAACTATGGACACCACCCGCCCAAGAGAACCCTTGACATCCCCCACCTCGTCTGGTATGATACGTGGGTTATCTGTAAGTGGGATTCTGCCTCAAGCACAGCAAAGGGGGATTCGGTCATGCGCACACAAATCGCCGCGTCGCTTTGTCTTGCCGGCGCCGTTTGCCTCACCGTCACCACCACTTCCGCCGTCACGCCCTACACTATCACCGACCTCGGCACCCTTGGAGGGACCTACAGTACAGCCTATGGCATCAACAACCTGGGTCAGGTAGTCGGAATGTCGGGCTTGGCATCAGGCGAATCCCACGCCTTTCTATGGGACTCGGGCGTGATGACCGACCTTGGCGCTCTGGATGGAAACCTCAGTTATGCCTACGACGTCAACGAGCATGGGCAAATCGTGGGCTGGGCCGGGACTAACTTGGTCGCAGATGCGTTCGTCTGGGACAGTGGGACGATGACGGCGATCTTCCCACCCGAGGCGGACAACAGCTGGGCGTACGGAATCAACGATGCCGGCGAAGTGGTAGGCGGGGGGCCGCAAGGTGCGTTCTTGTGGGATGACGGAGTCATCTCCAATCTTGGCGTGCCTGGGCGGGCAACTTCGATCAACAACTCGGGCCAGATCGCCGGGATAAGACGGCTTCAGCCGACAAGCAACGGCTTCATCTGGCAAGACGGGAACCTGACGCTCCTGGGCGCACTCGGCGGTATAAGCAGTTGGGCGTACGACATCAACGACTCAGGTGTTGTGGTGGGTGCGGCCCAGATACCCGATGGCGAGTGGCACGCGTATATTCTGGAGGACGAGGTCATGACCGACCTCGGCACCTACAGCGGTAGGAAGAGCTACGCCGAGGCCGTCAACAACGAAGGTCTAGTTGCCGGGTACTCCGACGGGCGAGCCGTGATGTGGGAGGACGGCACTCTCCATGACCTGAATGATCTCATTCCGTCGGACTCCAACTGGTTTCTCATGCATGCCTTTGACATCAACGACGCGGGCCAGATCGTAGGCTATGGCTATGTAGACGGTCTCATCCTGAATCGCGCCTTCCTGCTTACCCCCATCCCCGAACCCGCAGCGCTCTCGCTCGCCGCTATCGCCGCCTTGTGCCTCCTCACGAGACGTCGCACCAGCTAGCGCCCTGCCGCACGCGCCATTCCCGCCCGCGTTCTCCCCCCACATCCGGGCCGGAATCGGCTAAACTTCTTGCACCCAACAGCGTTCAATCGGATGGTAGGGATTAGGCCTTGACGCGTGAGGAAGAGCGCAGACTGATCCGGGCCTTCCAGGCCGGAGAGACGGGCGTGTTCGATACGCTCGTCGAGGACTTCCGCACCAAGGCCTACTCTTTGGCATACCAGTGGACGCAGAACCGCGAGGACGCCCTGGACGTCTGCCAGGACGCATTCGTCAGGATGTACCGGGCGCTGCCGAGGTGGTCGGGCCGTGCGTCGATCTTCACCTGGCTCTACCGGGTGATCGTCAACCGCGCCATTGACGTCAAGCGCAAGCGCGCCCGGCGCAGGACGGTCTCGGCCGACGCGGCCCGCGAGGGCCCGGGGCCCGGCCTGCCCGAGCCGCAGGCGAGCGGCCTGGCGGACCCCGAGCGGCTGGCGGCCTCGAGCGAGCTCGAGGGCCGGATCCGCGAGGCGGTCATGACCTTGCCGCCCAAGCAGCAGCAAGTCTTCGTGCTCCGGCACTTCGAGGACCTGCCGCTCAAGGAGATCGCCGCCATCCAGCAGACGAGCCTCGGCGCCGTCAAGGCAACGCTCTTCCAGGCGGTGCGCAAGCTCCGTGCGGCCCTCGCCGACTACTGGGAAGGACGAACGACACAATGAAAAAGCTCTCTAATCGACTGATCAAGCGCCTCGGCACGGGCGAAATCACCGACGACGAGCGCCGCGAGCTCGAACGCCTTTGCGCCGGCAACGACGCGCTGCACGCCCAGGTGCGCGAAACCGAGGCCATCCTCGCCGCCGCCCATGCCGCCGACGTGGACGGCCCGAGCGACTTCGAGTGGGCCGCCTTCACGACCCGTCTCAAGGCCACCGTCGGGTCCACGACCCCGCGCCCCTACGGCCGGCTCCGCATGTGGCTCTCGGCTTTGGCCATGTCGCCCGCGTTCCAGCCCAGGCGCCTCGCGTACGCCGCGTCAACGGTCGCGGTCGCAGCCATCGTGCTCGTCATCGCCCTGACCGCCTTCCAGCCCGGCCCGACAACCGACGAGGAACGGATCGTCATAGACCTGCAGCCCGACTGGACGTGGGTCGAGCTCGACGAGACCTATTCCGTCTCAGAGATCCTCCCCAACGAGGACGTCCTTGGGCTCGAACAGAAACTCCAGGACGAGCTCGACGCCGTCCGTCAGATCATCGAGGAAGCCCCGTCGTTCAACGGCAACGGAATGAGCGACGAAGAATACATTTTCGGGTGAGAGCGCCGTGCGCGCTCCCGGCCCTCATCGGCAAAGAGGTGAACCAGACATGAAACGGATCGCGATTATACCCGTCCTCAGCGCAGGCCTCATCGCAGGCGCCGCGCTCGCGGCGGCGATCGTCACCGCGCAGGGCGCCGGCGAGGGCGGCGGCGGCGAAGGGCCGCGTCTCATCGAACGGCCCCAGATCATGCGGCCCGGCCCCGGCGGCCCCCGGCACATCGCGCCACCGCAGCCGAAACTCGACCGCCTCGAGCGCGAGTATGCCGAGGAGCTGCGCCGCGCCCGGCAGGAGATCGCCGGCCTGCGCACAAAGCTCGACGAGAACGGCCGGCAGGTACGCGCCCTCCTTGAAAAGGCCAAGGGGCTGACCGAGGCCGAGCGCCGGGAGCTGCGGCCCGAGTTCGAACGCCTCCTCAACCAGCGCGCCGAACTCGAGCTCACCATCGCCAAGCGCCAGGTCGAGATCGCCCAGAAGGGATTCGACATCGCGGTCGAACGCCTCATCGAGGCCAAGGTCGAGCTGCGCGAAACCGAGATCAAGCACGGCCGCCGCCAGAAATGGTTCGAGGGCGAATGGGGCAAGCGCCTCCGCCACAGACGAGACGAACGCCTCAAGGAGCGCCGCGAGCAGACCGAACCCCTCACCGGCGAGCAGCCCCGGGACAACGGCGGCGATGACGCCGCTGGGGCCGATGACGCCGCGGGCGGCGACAACGCCCCGGACGACAACGCGCCCTCCGACAAGGCGCCCTCCGACGACGCACCTAAGACCGACGAGCCCGAGAGTCCCGGCGAATAGAAACCGGACACGGATTCCCCGCCGTCGCCTCCGCGGGGGCGGGACGCCCCCGAGACAGCCGGCAGGATGCCGGCGCTACGAGTCGCGACCGGGATGTAGCGCCGGCATCTTGCCCGTTCTCCGTAGTACTACGAAGGATGAACCGGCTGTGCGGCGGGCATCTTGCCCGCCATGCGCCTGCCGTCTGCCTGCCATCTGCCTGCCATCTGCCTGCCATCTTGCACGCCACGCTATCCCAGCACGCCTCGCTGTCCCCAGCGCGCCATCCCGTTGACCCATCCCCGTGCGCGTGGTATAGTCCGCGCCTGCCGTTCGCGCCCTGCGCGCGGACGCCCGCGATGACCTGACTTCGAGGGGAAGGAGCATGAACGACAAGGCCCGGTCGCTTTTCAAGGCGGCGCGTCGAGAGCTCGGCCGGCGGAAGTTCAAAAAAGCGGTCAAGTACATGAACGAAGCCGTCGAGGCGGACCCCGACGCGCACGAGCTGCTGCAGAAACGCGCCGAGATGGCCATCTCCCCGCTGCGCAACTACCGCGACGCCGTGGACGACATGGGCCGGGCCATCGAGATGGCGCCGGAGATCGGCGACTACTACGACCTGCGCGGCCAGGCCTACTGGTACCTGCGCGAATACGAGCGCGCGCTCGAGGACTTCAACAAGGCCATCGAGGTGGATCCCGCCTGCGCCCGCGCCTACTACCACCGTGGCAACTTCTACGAAAAACTCCAGCGCTACGAGTCGGCGATCGAGGACATGAACCGGGCCGTCGAGCTCGAGCCCGAAACCCGCAGCTACAAGCGGCGGCTCGAAGAGCTCAAGCGCGCCGCCATCCGACACGCCGAGCGCCTCGGCGAGGAGCCGCCCGCCGTCGCCCTCAAGGAACCCGCAGCCGAAGAGGCCGCCGTCAAAGAAGCCGCCGTAGAAGAAGCGCCGCTCGAAGAAGCCCCGTCCGAGGAGGCCCTTGCCGACAACGCCGTGGCCGAGGCGCCGGCGGAAGCCCCGCCCGTGCCGGCGCCCGAAGCCGAGGAAAAGCCTGTGCCGGTTGCGCCCGTGGCGGCGGCCGCGCCTGCCAAGCCGGCTGCGCGTCCGCCTGTCAAGCCGGCGAAGGTCGAGGAAAGAGCAGCCGCGCCCTCTAAGCCAGCCCCGGCTGAGGAGGCGGTGGAAAAGTGGTCGGTCCGCATGCCGACGGGCGAACGCTTCGGTCCCGTGAGCATGGCGGTGCTCAAGCGCTGGGCCGAGGAGCAGCGTGTCAAGCCCGAAGACTACCTGCTGAGCCCGAAGGGAGGGTGGATCTCGGCGGGCAGCGTAGCGGAGATCGCCGCGATCTTCGAGGACCTGCGCACCCTCAAGAAGCCGCCCGTGCGCGCCGACTGAACGCGTTCATCGCCCCGTCGCCATACACGAAAAAGGAGAAACGCGTGAGCATCCTCGACCAGATACGGAACCGCGCACGCGCGCTCGGAAAGACGATCGTCCTGCCCGAAACCAGCGACGAGCGCGTCCTCGACGCCGCCGACGTCCTCCTCTCCGAAGGCATCGCGAAGGTCATCCTCATCGGCGACCGCCACCAGCTCATCGAAGCCGGCGCCGACCGCGCCCACATCGAGCGCGCCACCTTCCTCCGGCCCGACGACCCCAAGTACGCCGGCGAATTCGCCAACGAATACCACGAGCTGCGCAAGCACAGGGGGATCACGCCGGGGCAGGCGCGCGAAACGATGGCCGACAACGTCTTCTTCGCCGCCATGTGCGTGCGCCGGGGCCTTGCCGACGGCTTCGTCAGCGGCAGCATCGCGCCCACGTCCAAAATGCTCCGCGCCACGCTCCACATCATCAAGACCGCTCCCGGCATCCACACGCTCTCGAGCTGCTTCCTCATGCTCGTGCCCGACACGAGCTTCGGTGAGAACGGCGCGCTGATCTACGCCGACTGCGGCGTCGTGCCGAACCCGGACCCCGAACAGCTCGCCGACATCGCCGTCGCGGCCGCCGGCTCGTGCCGCGCGCTGCTCGGCGCCGAGCCCAGGGTGGCCCTGCTGAGCTTCTCGACCAAGGGCAGCGCCGATGACGAGACCCTGGTGAAAATCAGAGAGGCGGTCGAGATCCTCGCGGCGCGCAACCTGGACTTCGCCTTCGACGGCGAGCTGCAGGGCGATGCCGCCCTCGTGCCCGCCATCGCCAAACGCAAGGCCCCCGGCAGCCCCATCCACGGCAATGCCAACGTGCTCATCTTCCCCGACCTCAACGCCGGCAACATCGCCTACAAGCTCACCGAGCGCCTCGCCGGCGCCACCGCCATCGGCCCCCTGCTCCAGGGCGCCGCCAAGCCCGCCAACGACCTGAGCCGCGGCTGCGACGTCGACGACATCGTCAACGCCGCCGCCATCACCGCCCTCCAGGCGGCGGCCGTCAAGAAGTAGTTGGACAAGACAAGCCAAGCAGCACAGTAGCGCTCTGGTTCGCTAGAACTCGCTTCCGCAGTTCGCACTTGACCCTTGGCCACTCTGGGACCATGCTTAAGCCACGGTCGCGCCGGGACGGCACGTGGCGTCTGGGTCTGCGCACCAGGCCACCGACGGTACGACACCCAACGATCTGCGCTGCTACCAACGCACAGGCCGCCCTCTGGGCTGCGGGTCATCCATCGAGCGCCTCGATAACGTGATCGACCGCCCCACGCCGCCTCGCAACCCTGGCCGAAGGCCAATGCACGGGATAGAACAAAGATGGTGGCGCCTGGCTCGGCGCTCGTACGAAACATTGCTGCCATCTAGCAGAGAGGACTTATCTAATGGGACACACCCGACTCGGATCCCTCCCCAAGACAAGGGCGTGGAGCGAGGTAATCTTCTGCATGAACCCCATCCGCCCCTTGGACCTCGCACCCGGTCCCACTTTGGCCGAGCTTGTTCACACGATCGCTGCCAAGTCGTTGCTTGCCGCCGATGCTGGTCTCAAGACAGCTGCAAAGGATTACGGCCTTAGGTTTGCCTTCCTCCTTCTGGCCCGAGTAGTGCTTTCGGCCCGCGAGGCTAGCTGGCAAGAGGCTCTTTCGCACTTGAGCCTTGAACTCCCAGAGCAAGCATCGCTCTTTGATCTCGCCGCCATGCTTCAGCAAACCTTCGATGAGCACCTCCTATCTAAGGCTCGATCGACCGACATCAGTGAGATGGCTCAAGGCGCGATGGTGGGCGCCCTCGTAACAGTGGCTGGCCCGCGATCTGAAACACTCTTCGGGCCAAGCCGCGAACAGCTGAAACAAGGGCTCCGCGCACTGTCAACGAAGAAGGGCTTCGCGTTGCTGGGTCATGAGTTCTTCAGCTCGTTTCTCTACCGCTTTCTCAATTTCCACCTATCCCGGATAACGCCTCTCTTCGTGGGATCGGCCCAACTGGGCCACCTGGGTGATCTGACGAGTTTCGAGCGTGCCCTGCGGCTCCACTGCCGCCAGACCTGCCGCGTTGTTCACGCCTTCTGTGGCGCTTGGTACATGAAGGCCCAGTATGAGCAGCGGCTAAACATGCAGGGCATTTGTCGCTTCATGGCGGTTGCCATCGAGAAACTGCGTGATGAGTTTGTCCGCCGAGGAACCCACTGATGAGTGAGCCCCGGCTGGTCATCTGCGGAGACGTGAGGGTGCCGAGTGACGACCCTCGCCGCGATGGCCGCAAGGAACTGATCCTGAGCACACATGGCCAAAACAAGAATGTCTACTTGAGATTGGAGGATGTCGCAAAGGTCTTCCTGGAACATCTAACACCGCGCCTGACGGACCTCGTTGAGATTGCATCCTACGTCTACGCAGCGGACACAGCTGTCGTGCGTGGCACGGGTTGGTCCAGGTCATCAGGGCAGGAGGCCTGGGAGCGCGACTTCCATTTCATCATTCCCGTTCGCGACAAAGACTTCTGGTGCGCCCGCGACACCAGCGTGTTACTTAGCACTATCCTTGGATTTCTCTCCGACGATCGCTTCCACTTCGACTTCTGCGGTGACATGGAAACGGATCCGCGACAGGAGTACCTCGCATTCGGTGGAATAGACGACTGGCCG
>CAZJXV010000226.1:0-7351 GCA_964550015.1 uncultured Verrucomicrobiota bacterium | reverse complement strand
TGGCGCGGGCGGAGGCGCCGACGGGGCAGCGGGCGTCGCCGGCGCGCACGGCGACGGCGGCGGGTGAATCAGCCCGCGAACGGCCTGCGCTCGATGCGGACGCCGACGAGGTCCGTTCCTCGCCCTGAGGCGGCTTACAGGAGGTATAGCCCCCCGATTGTGCGATCGAGGCCGCGCAAGCGAGGTTGACGATGCTGTACCCACGCAGAAACACTCATCTGATGCTCCTATTCGTCTTCCTGGCGATGGCAGGCCCGGGCGCCGTATGGTGCCAGGAGGAGTCGGCGGACAAGCCCGCACTGGAAGCGATGCAGTCGGCCGAGCTCGAGCAGTTGCTCAAGGAGGGCAAGGACGTCGCCGGATATGCGAAGACGGTTACCGACGAGGCGTTGCTGTCCAATCTGGCGGCGGCCGTTCTGAGCGACGACTTCGATGTTCGCTTCAATGCGATGGGATACCTCCTTCTGGACGAAGCGCCGAATGACGCGCCCATCCTGCCGTTCGTCCAGAAGGTCGGACGGAAGATGGTGGATCAGTACCTCCTAGAGTCCAACGATACGGGCGAATGCTGGTGGCGGCTGACGAGGCTGCTTGGCAAGTACCCGGACGTCAACTCCGTGCCGATCCTCCTGTTCGCCGCGGAGCATAGGCACAGAAGGACCGGCGAGATCCGGGAGATAGTCGGCAACACTGTCATCCGTAAGGCCATCGACTTCCTGGACGACATCGCCAAGTCGCTGAAGGCGTGCACTGGGGGCGAGATCGGGGAGATTCCTGAGGGGCTACGTTGGTGGAACGCGAAAGAGCGCAAGGCCCTCACTCAGGAGTGGGAGGCCTGGTGGGAGAAGAACAAGCCCGAGGAGGGCGCCGACAAGGTCCATTCCTCGCGCTGAGGTGGCCGCGGCCAGCAGGTTGCCGAAAAGCGCCGTCAGCCCCCAGAAGCCGTCGCAGTTTTGCAGATGCTTCTGCCGCCCCTCCGGGGCTCAGATTGTGTGTTTTCTCGTCGCGAACCTGGGTCTTACGGGCCTGTTGAAGAAACCGCTGCCAGCACGTCCTCGAGGGCGCGACGCACGTTGTCCCATGCGCCGAAGGCGCCGAACGTGAGTAGCCGTAGGCGTAAGCCTACGGGCAGGAGGCGACAGATAAGGGTTTTCTTTCTCGACGGGCGACCGGCCCCGTCCGGGCCGGTCGCCCGTCGAGGAAGGTTGGTTGTTCGTCGCTCGCGGTCCGTAGGCTTACGCCTACGGCTACTCACGTGGTGCCCCTGCGGGGCGTCGCGGGCACAGGTTTTTCAACAGGTCCTTACGGCCCAGGTTACCCGCTGTCGGGCCTCCGGTCCTCACGCTGTCGGGCTTGCCCTCCGAGGGCGGGCCTCCGGCCCTCATGGCGGTACGATCCGGGTGAGGCTCCTTTTTTCAGCAGGCTGCTATCAGCAGCCTGCTAGAGGAAGGCGCGCTGTTCTTCGTAGTGTTCGCGGAGGTCTTCGCAGATCCCGGCACGCTGTTCGTGGGTGAGGTCGAGGGCGCGGACGGCGGGGTGGGCGGCGAGGTCCACGCCGGCGTCGCGGGGGATGCCGCCGAGGCCGATGACTTTTTTGGCGATGGCGTCGGCGGCGTCGAGGAGGGTGGCGGTGGCCGACTCGCGGCCGGATCCCGAAAACCCGGGGGCGTGGCTGCCGTGGGCGTGCATCACGGCCGCCTGCATGGTCCTGGGCATCCCCCAGAGCGCGAGCGACACGGCGCCGACGTCGGCGTGCGTGAAGCCGAAGGCCTCGCGCTCGACGTCGGCGGCGGGCACGTCGTCGTCGTGCATGATGTCGGCGAGGCGCGCGTACTCCTTGGGGCGGTTCTGGAGGAAGACCATGCGGCCGAGGCAGTGGACGAGGCCGTGGGCGTAGAGTTCGTTGGGGTTGGGGTGGCCGGTGGCGCGGCCGAGGAGGGCGGCGGCGATGGCCGTGGCGATGGAGTGGTGCCAGAGCTGGACCTGCAGCGGCTCGGAGAACTCGAAGGCGTCGTGCACGCCCTGGGCGAGGAGGCCGGCGCGGAGGCCCTCGGCGCCGAGCACGACGAGGGCGAAGCTGAGGTCTTTGACCGCCTTGGGCGGCGAGTAGTAGAGCGTGTTGGCGAGCCGGACGAGCTTCTGGGCGAGGACGGGATGGGGCGAGATCTCGCGCACGAGCTGGTGCATGAAGATCTTCGGCTGCGAGATGAGCTCGAGCAGGCGCTTGAGCTCGTCGCCGAGGTCGGGGAAATCGAGCGCGGCCTGCTGGAGCAGCTCGAGGCGGTGGCGCGTGTCGCCGTCGGGCGGGGCGAGGGCGTCGAGGACCTCGTCGAGCGCCGGCCAGCTTTCGGTCTCGTCCCGGGGTGCGACGGCGGCAGGCGTCGCGGCCGGCTCCGGCGCGGCTTCGGCCGGCACCTCCTCTTCGGGGGCTTCGTCGGGAGAGGGTTCGTCGTCGAGGAGTTCCGGTTCCGGGGCTTGCGGCGCGGGGGCGATCGCGGGGGCGGTCGCGGCCTGGGGCGGTTCTGCGGCTGAGACGAGGCCGCGGAACTCGATGAGGTCCTTGGCGTCGTGGGCGGCCGTGGCGAGGCGGTAGATCAAGACGGTGAAGGCGAGGAGGCCGAGGGCGATGGTGCCGACCAGGAGGAAGGCGGCGGTGGTGAACAGGTTGTGCAGGGTGAGGACCTTCTCGTCGTAGTGCGAGGCGTCGGCGGGTGCGGGGCCGTCGGCTGCGCTGAGCGCCTCGATCTGCCTGGCCTGGGTCGTCTCGAGCTTGCCGCCGAGGTTGAGGACGGTGACGGTCAGCGCCATGACGGCGGCGATCCACAGGATGAAGGCGGTGAGGTTGATGACCGCCGACCTCATTGGGGCGTTTCCGTTTCTGCTTGTGCTTCGCCGCTGCGCTGCCGGGCGATGCGCTCGATCTCGGCGAGCAGCGCGTCGGCAAAGTCCGGCCCCGTCACGCGCCGGACGGGCCGGCCGCGGCGGAACACGGTGCCGGAGCCGTCGCCCGCGGCGGCGATCCCGACGTCGGCGTCGGCGGCCTCGCCCGGGCCGTTGACGGCGCAGCCCATGACGGCGACGGTGATGGGCAGGGCGAGTCCCGCGAGCCGGCGTTCGACTTCCTCGACGATGGGAATGAGGTCCACCTGCGTGCGGGCGCACGTGGGGCATGCGACGACGATGGGGCCGAAGCGGCGCAGCTCGAGGGCCTGGAGGATGGCGCGGGCGGCGGCGACCTCCTCGACGGGGTCGCCGGTGAGCGAGACGCGGATGGTGTCGCCGATGCCGGCGGCCAGGAGCACGCCGATGCCGATGGCGGAGCGCACGGCGCCCGAGCGCGGGGTGCCGGCGGCGGTGACGCCGACGTGGAGCGGATAGTCGCAGCGCGCGGCGATGAGCCGGTAGGCGGCGATGGTCTCGACGACGCTCGAGGCCTTGAGCGAGACGACGAGGTCGCGGAAGCCCTCGGCCTCGATGAGGGCGAGGTACTCGGCGACGCGCTCGACCATGAGCTCGGCCGTGGTGCGGGGTCCTTTGGGCTGCTGCTCGAGGGCCCGGCGGTCGGCGCCGCGCAGACGGCGGTCGGCGCCGCGCAGACGGCGGTCGGTGCCGCGCAGGATGGAGCCGGAGTTGGCGCCGACGCGGATCGGGATGCCGGCGGCGGCGGCGGCGCGCACGACGGTGCGCACGTCGTCGGGCTTGCGGATGTTGCCGGGGTTGAGGCGCACTTTGTGGACGCCGGCGTCGATCGAGCGCAGGGCGAGGGTGTGCTTGAAGTGAATGTCGGCGACGACGGGGACGGGGCTGTGGCGGACGATCTCGGCGAGGGCGGCGGCCGCGTCGTCGTCGGGCACGGCGACACGGACGATCTCGCACCCGGCGATGGCGAGGCGCTCGATCTGGGCGAGCGTGGCGCGGGCGTCGGCGGTGGACGTGGTCGTCATGGACTGGACGGAGATGGGCGCGCCGCCGCCGACGGCGACGTCGCCGACGCGCACCTGCCTGGTTGTCCGGCGTTCCGGCATGAGTGGCGCTTTCCGGGATCTCCTCGCCGGGGAATCTAGCATAGAGGCGGGAGAAAGTCTCACGCATCCTCCTTCGCCAAGGCTACGGAGGACACGTCCTCCTTCGCTCAAGCTACGGTCGGCTCAAGCTACGGAGAACGAGAAGACGCAAAGGCGCAAAGGAAAATGGGAAAATGGGGACAGTCACCTATTTTTCTTCGTGATGCGCGCGCACTCGGTTGTGGGGAAGGTGTCACGAAGGCCTTACGGTCTGATCTGTCGCTGGCTGTGAAGCTGAAGAAAAATAGGTGACTGTCCCCATTTTCCCGGGTAAGACCGTGGCACACGGGACGAAAGATTCATCACGCATCGAATAGGTGGAGGTGTGTCATGGCCGAATTCATTGACCGGGGCAAGGAGGAGCTGGCGGAGACCGTCGAGAAGCTGGGCGACGCCGTCGAGAAGCTCGGCGGCACGGTGAAGCGCTTCGTGCCGATCAGCGAGTTCCGCGCGTTTCTGAAGAACTACAACGTGGTGGGGATGGCGATCGGGATCGTGATGGGCGCGGCGGTCACGCGGCTGGTCAACTCGGTGGTGCAGAGCCTGGTGATGCCGCTGATCAACCTGGTCATGCCGCGGGGCGCCGAGTGGGAGAAGGCCGGCATCGTGCTGCGCTCGGCGGGAGAGCCGGCGGAGAAGTTCCCCGCGATCAAGGTCCTCTACGGCGACCTGATCAGCACGGGGCTCAACTTCATCATTATCGCGATCCTGGTGTTCCTGTTCGCCAAGTACGTGCTGCGCGAGGAGAAGGTTGGGAAGAAGTAGCCGCCGCTTTCACGGATCAGCACGGATGGGGGCGGGAGGAGGAAGAGGTTGGGAAGAAGTAGCCACAGATCTCACGGATCGGCACGGATGCGGAAAGGGACGCTGAGGAGACGGGGAGCACGTGGCAGCCTTGGTTACCGGATGAAGCGGATCGCAAAGGGGTATCGGTACTCACGGCCCTTGTTGGCTCGCACTGCGCCGACGATGACGCAGACAAGGTCGAAGAGCCCGAGCGCGACGACAAGGAGAAACGGTGGTGCGGCAAGGGCAACGTCCAGACCCCACGGTCCAACAATGAGTCGCTCGCTGCTTACTCGTGCTCGATCAGGCTGGAGAACGGCGGTCAAAAAGAGAAAGGCGAATCCAACAAGAAGAACACCGTACAGGATCATGCTGATCTGGAAGTTCAGGGCCGCCTTGCCATGGCGGTTGACGAACGGCGATTCGTCCTTTTTGATGAGCCACACCACCAGGGGCCCGAGAATGAAGCCCAGCCGTATCCGCGGGAGCGGGGTAAGCGCCGCGAGGTGACAGAATGTCGCCCACACGCGCTCCCTGTTGCTCGGAGGCGGGCCGGGGGCTTCCGGGGGCGGCTGAGAGTGGTCGGGCGGCCCTTGTTCGCTTGATCCGCCTGGTTCATTCATCGCTCCCTCCGTGACGAGCCGTGGGTCATTTGAAGAATGGGATCGCAAGCGGGTAGCGGTAGGCCTCGCCGCGGTTGGCCGTGACGGCGGCGATGATGGTGAAAACGACATCGAATACCCCGATGCCCAGGACGAGCAAGACCCACCCCGGGAAGAGACCAAACACGGCGAAGATGCCGGTCATCGCACCGAGCACCAAGGGCAGGACGAGGAAGAGAAAGCCGCAGATCATGTACAGCACAATGCTGATGTGGAAGTTGAGCGACTGCTTGCCCTGGTCGTTGACAAGGGGGAACTCGTTCTTCTTGATCAACCACACGACGAGTGGGCCGAGGATGCTTCCGAGCGGCACGCCTACGTAACCGGCGAAGGCCGCCAGATGGCAGAACATCGCCCATGTCCGCTCCTGCTCCCATCTTTGCCAGCGCGGGTCGGGAGGGGTCGGCGGGCCATAGCCGGGTGGCGGCGGTTGGTGGCCGGGCGGTGGCGGCTGGTAGCCGGGTGGCGGCTGGGTGCCGGGTGGCGGGCCGGGCTGGCCGCCCTCGGGACTGGGTCGGTCGAATTGCATTATGGCTTCCTCCACGCGCACCAACTCGATGAGCATACCGTTAAGCGGACGCGCACGTCAATCATCAAGGCTTCGCGGCGGAGATGGCGAGTAAGAAGTAGCCACAGATTTCACAGATAGACACAGATAGGGAATGGGGTCGCAGAGGCGGTCGACCGAGCGGGCGGTTGCCTGTATAATAGGTGATTGTCGCTGTACGCCTATTGCACTGAGGGTTTCGGAGGATGGGACTGCTTGGTCAAATCAGGCTCGCCTCGGCTTGCGTGGCGGGCGTCGTGGCAACGGCGGTTGCCGGGATCGCCTCGGAGGGCATCGAGTACCCGCGCACCAGGGTCAAGCCGGTAACGGACACGCTGCACGGCGTTGAGATCACCGACAACTACCGGTGGCTCGAGCGGGGCGACTCGTGGGTTGTGCGCCTGTGGGTGAAGCGACAGAACAGGCTGACACGCACGCTGCTCGACCGCTTCCCCGAGCGTGAGCAGATCTGCAGGCGTCTCGAAGAACTCTACAAGGCGCCGCGCGTTTCGGTTCCTTTCCTGCCCTCCGGCGGTCGCTATCTCCAGCTTCGGCGCGAAGGGATGCAGGAGCATGCGGTGCTCTACGCGGTCGGCGAGGGCGATCCGGCGACAATGGAGGTCGTGTTCGATCCCAACGAGTGGGAAGACAGCGAGGAGGTCAGGTTCGAGCTGTGCGGCGCGACGCGCGACGGCACGCTGGTCGCGTACATGAAACGCCGGTGCAACAGGTTTTTCGGCACGCTGTACGTGCTCGATACCGAGACGGGCGAGACGCTGCCGGACGAGACCGAGGGGGTCGCACCGTGGCCTTTCGCGTGGCACGCCGACGGCAGAGGTTTCTTCTACCTGCACTGGTGCGTGGTGTGCGACGACGAAGACGAGGAGCCGGAATGGGGCTGGGCTGTCCGGCACCACGTGCTCGGCACGGATGGGGATGAGGACCCGATCATCTTCGGTGAGGACAACCCTGAGGGCTCCAAGCTGGACTTCCAGATGGGCGAGGACGGCCGGTACCTGTTTCTGTCCGAGCGGGTCGGGCGGTGGAAGAACGACGTGTACGTCATGGATCTCATGGCGGAGCAGCCCGAGGTGACACCGATCGCGGTTGGGCTCGACAGCCAGTTCTTCTTCCGTTCGGCGGGCGGGACGTTCTACTTCTCGACGGACTGGAAGGCGCCTCTGACGTGCATCTACCGTTGCGACGCCAGCGATCCCCGGCCCGAGAAATGGGAGCAGATCATTCCGGAGCACAAAGGCCCGATCGTCCGCTGGATCCTCGCCGACCGGCGG
>CAZJXV010000225.1:0-7362 GCA_964550015.1 uncultured Verrucomicrobiota bacterium | reverse complement strand
ACGCCAAGCCGATCACCGAGGCCATCGAGCGCCTCAGCGACGTCGGCATCGTCGTGAGTCTTTTCGTTGATCCCAACGAGAAGCAGGTCGCTGCCGCCGCCCGCACCGGCGCGCAGTTCATCGAGCTCCACACCGGCGCTTACGCCAATGCACGCGGCGACGCGGCGGTCGCCGACGAGCTCGCCAAGCTCATCCGGGCCGCCGAGCACGGCAGCACGGCAGGCCTGCGCATCAACGCCGGCCACGGTCTCAACTATACGAACGTACGCGCGATGCACGACGTGCCGCGGCTCGAGGAGGTCAACATCGGCCACAGCATCATCTCGCGCGCCGTTTTCGTCGGTCTCGAGCGCGCGGTCAAGGAGATGCTCGCGCTGCTCGAATGATCGTACCCCGAGAACTCGACACGAGCGAGGGCCCCATGAAGATCGTCACCGCGCGGCAGATGGCCGCGCTCGACAGGGAGACCATCGAGGGCCACGGCATCCCCGGCCTCGATCTCATGGAGCGCGCCGGCGCCGGCATCGCCGAGGAAGTGCTTGCCATGCTCGATCGGCTCGACGGGCCGCGCCGCGTCCTCCTCTTCGCCGGCAAGGGCAACAACGGCGGCGACGCCTTCGTCGTCGCGCGTCTGCTCCACGAAAAGGAGGTCGAAACACTCACCGTCCTCGTCGGCGCCGCCGCCGACCTCAAGGGCGACGCCCTCGAAAATCACCGCCGCCTCCAAGGGCTCGGCGCCGAGCTCGTCGAGATCCATGACCGCGCCGGCCTCGAGGCGTTGCATGAGCGAGCAGAAGACGCCGGCCTCGTCGTGGACGGCCTCCTCGGCACCGGCCTGAGCGGCGAGCCGACCGGCCTCATGGCCGACGCCATCCGCTTCATCAACACCCTCGCCGCGCCCGTCGTCGCCGTAGACATCCCCTCGGGCGTCAGCGGCGACTCGGGACCCGTCAACGACTGCTTCGTCCGCGCCGACCTCACGGTAACGATGGCGCTCCCGAAGCTCGGCTGCTTCCTCGGCAACGGCCCGAATGGGCTCGGGCGCCTCGCTGTCGTGGACATCGGCATCCTCAAAAAAGTCGAAGCCGGTGCCCAGAGCTGCGGCGAGCTCATGGTCCCCGACGAGATCGCGCCGCTCC
This sequence comes from uncultured Verrucomicrobiota bacterium, assembly GCA_964550015.1. Lineage (GTDB taxonomy): Bacteria > Auribacterota > JABMQX01 > JAFGEW01 > JAFGEW01 > CAZJXV01. The sequence continues at coordinate 6,223 of CAZJXV010000225.1, read as the reverse complement.
TGCCCGAACGCGAGCGCCTCTCGCACAAAGGCACGTACGGCCGCCTCTTCGTGCTCGCCGGCTCGCGCGGCTACACGGGGGCCGCAGCGCTGGTCGCCAACGCCGCCATGCGTGCCGGCGCGGGCCTCGTCTTCCTCGGCATTCCCGAGAGCCTCAACCCCATCCTCGAGGTGAAGTGCACCGAGGCGATGACGATGCCGCTCCCAGAAACCCCCGACGGCACGGTCTCCGACGAGGCTTTTTTCGACGTCGCCCGGCGCATCGAGGCGTGCGACGCCCTCGCCATCGGCCCCGGCCTCTCGACGAACCGACGCACCGCGTTCCTCGTGCGCAAGCTCGTCGCCACGACCACTGTCCCAACCGTCATTGACGCCGACGGCCTCAACGGCCTCGCACCCAGGGCCGAGCTCCTGAACACCTGCAAAGCCCCCGTCATCATCACGCCGCATCCCGGCGAGCTCTCGCGCCTCACCGACACAAGCCAAGCCCGCATCCTCGGCGATCCCTGGGACGCCGCGCGCCGGACCGCGCAAACGTACCGCGTCACGGCCGTCCTCAAAGGCGCTTACACGATTGTCGCGCTCCCCGACGGCGATCTTTTCCTGAACATCATGGGCAACGCCGGCATGGCCTCCGGCGGCGTGGGCGACGTCTTGACCGGCATCCTCGGCGCCCTTCTCGCCCAGGGCCTGCCGACCAAAGACGCCGCCAGGCTCGGCGTCATTCTCCACGCCCTCGCCGGCGACATCGCCACCACCGAGGGCGATCCCGCAAGCCTTATCGCCGGCGACCTCCTCGAAAAACTCCCCGCCGCCCTCCGATGGCTCAGGGCGCGCAAGCGCACTCTCCGATTTGCCGGACGCGTCACCCGGTGCTATTATCACAGCCCCGCGCGCTCATAGGCGTTGGAACGCTCGGCCCTCGATCACGAGTCAAAAGACAGAGAAGGGCAAAACAATGAACCGCCTATCACAAACAGTTGCTGCCTGCCTGTTTCTCATCTCACTTCCCGCGGCGGCGATGATCATCACGCCCGCCGTCGAGGAAATCGCGCGCCAGGCCCCGTTCATCGTCAAGGGCACCCTCCTGCCCGACCTCCGCCTCCAGATCGAGCACCAATACAAAGGCGAAATCCCCGAGGAGACGATCTCGATCCCCGACCTCGCGCCCTTGAACGACGTCGTCAACGGCCAATGGGAAGATACGACCTACCGGGTCCGTGCCCTCCGCGTCCGGCTCGAGCAACCCGCGTACGACCAGCTCAAGGGAAACGGCCTCATCGGCCACACCCTCGTCGTCTTCCTCGAAAAGGCCGACGAGGGCGACACCTACAACCTCAAGGGAAGCAAGCGCTTCCCGCCGGAACCCAACCGCAAACACGCCGCCGTCAAACTCATCTGCGGCAATGCCGTCCTCGGCTTTTTCCAGCTCCGCTCCGACGGCCCCCTGCGCCTCGTCCTTGACCGCAACACGCCGACCCCCGAGGCGCTCGAGGCCGCCATCCGCTACGACCGCCCTTTGCGGTTGACCCTCGGCCACTCCTCACCGAGACAGAAGGGCGTCGTGATAAACAGGTTCTATTTCACCCTCATTAACCTCTCCGACGAGCTGGTCCCGCTCGATCTCCCCGAAAACATGACGCTCACGATCAAGGGCCACGCCTTCGAGGAGGAGACCGAGCTCCCCGACGACCTCTGGGATCGTCGCGACTTCCGCGACATCCTGGAGCCAGGGCGAATGATCTACACGCACTACGTCCTGAGCGAGCTCGATCCCGAGGCCTTCCCACTCGAAAAAGGCAAGGCATACGAGGGCACCCTGACCATTCGAACCATCAGGGACGGCGAGGAAGAAACATATTCCGCGACGACCGAAGCGAAAATCCGCTGACGCCCCAGGCTCCCAGCCGGCGCACGGCACCAGCGCCCACAACGGATGCGGGACAGCCCCCCGGAAAGAGGCGAAAAAACCCTTGCCGAGTCTTTGACCCGATGCTACTATACCTACGCTAGGAGGTTGTGAATCGCTGCACCTCTGACGGGAGCACAACGAGACGGCCCCACGAGGCCGCATTCGGGAGCATGAGGGAATGAAAAAGGCAATTGCGTACGTTCTTCTGGCGTTCATGGCGGTCGGCCTGCTGCTGACGACCGGCTGCTTCGAGACCACCGCCCGAAACGTCGACAACATCAAAGACTGGACCGACGTCACTTTCCTCGACGGCGACGCCTTCGGCAAGGACATCCGTTAGAACGGACCTCGCACAAACGCATCATAGGCAGGACCCCACGCCCTGGGGCCCTGCCTTTTGCTGCTTTTGGCTGCCGCTGATCATTGACCCAGACTCCGAACAAGCCGCGATCGGCTTGCGAGAAATCCGAGCTAGTAGCCGCGATCGTCTCTCTTCGGCCGGCTCCTCGGCGGGCGCGCCTCGTCCACTTTCAGCGCGCGGCCTTCGAACTCGGCGCCGTTCAACGCCTCCCGCGCGGCTTCGGCCTCGGCGTCGCTCGACATCTCGACGAAGCCGAAGCCCTTGCCTTCGATGACATTGACTTCTTCGACCGCGCCGTGCGCGCCGAACAGTTCCCGCAACTGCTCGTTCGTCACGGCATAACTCAGGTTCCCGACATAGAGCCGCTTGCCTTGCATCCCGATCCCCTCCTGCTTCTTGTTTCTCTCTGTCCGGTAATGTCTTCCTGCGGAGGTGGACGCAATCACGCGACTCCGACCTCGCTCACGAGAACATCACGCACCCAGAGATCCGTCATTCCAACGTCAGTCTTACGGAAGCCTCTCGAATAGATGTAAGCTCCCTGTCCACGACAAACCGTATGCCTACTTCCCGCTCAGAACCCGATACCCGCCGGGGAGAGCCAGCAGCACCCCCGCCCCAAGGAAACACCAGCCGACGCTGCCCAAGTACTTCCCCAGCAACACGCCAAGGCCAAACGCAAACACAACCTTCGCCGTCACGTGAAGAATGAGGATGAGGGTGGGCAACTTCCGGAACCGATCAATCCAAAGCATCCTGTCACCTCCGTCCCGCGCCCGGCCGCGTACAGCACCCAGGCCTCAGGACCCACGGTTCCTCCCAGGCCGCTGCAACGCTATAGGAACGGCCGCCCGCCGTCAAGCGACATCGCACGCCGCCACCTCCGTCGCCCCTTCTGGGCTGCGGCGGGGCCGGGAGGCCCCGCCGACGCTATTGCGCACGAGAACGCCGGAGGTGCTGGTTGATTCCAGCCACGTCGCTCGTTCTTCACGCCCCCAAGATAAACCGAAGGCTCATGAAGAACATGGCGCCCTCACCCCTTGCGGCACACGTAGACGTCCTCTTTCACGTTGAGGCCGTACGTTTGGACGGCCGCTTCGTCCAATTCCCGAACATAGCCGTCCACGGTCACGCTGAAACCGGCGCTCTCCAGCCGCGCCTTGTAGTCCCGCCCGTAAATCCGCATGTGGTCTTCCTGCCCGAAGACGCGCCGCCGCTCCTCGGGCGAGACGACCGTAGGATCCTCAAAAGTCTTTGGCCGCTCCGGATCGAGCCGCGACTGCACGATCGCCCATCCGCCGGGCCGGAGCACCCGGAAGAGCTCGCGCATCGCTTTTCCGTCGTCGGCGACGTGCTCGAGGACGTGATAGCAGAACACGCAATCAAAGGCGCCATCGGGCAACGCGATATCGGTCACGTCCAGGCGCATCATCGCGATCGGCGACGAGAGATCGCCGCTGAGGTACTCGATATTCTTCATGCGGCGGCACCGGTTCTGGATGCAGCGCACCGGCCCGATATCGAGGACCTTCAATTCATCAATAAAAAACCGCGTTTTGGCCCCTAAATATAACCACAAAAGCCGATGCCGCTCCAACGAATCGCACCGGGGGCATCGGGCATTCGGGCGCGGCGACGCGCCGGGCGCCCCGTATGGGAGAAACCGCCGAAGCCGCCCGCCACAGAGCGGGCACCGAAAACGAAACCCGAAGTAGGCGAGCGTGCCCCACAGGCGCCTCGCATGGACGTACCACCACTCGCGATGTTTTTGGGGGATGACCGCTCTCGCTAATAGGATTAACGGATTCATGTGCCTGCCGCCCGCGCCGTGCGACTTAATGCCGTCGGCGCAAGCCTGAATGGATTCACTGTCGCCCCTTCGGGGCTGCGGCGGGGCCAGGGGGCCCCGCCCTACACCGCTGCCGCGCCGGCTAGGCGCCGAGATGTAGGGCGGGTCGCCCTCGGCCCGCCGATGCTACTCCAAAGCGACCTACCGCGGCAGAAGCTTCCCGAGCCACGGGGTCTGAATCACGATCGCGCCCTCCGGACAGAGCTCCTGGCAGCAGTAGCAGCGGATACACGTGGCGTAGCGGTGCCGCGGCGGGCGGCTCCGGTCGCCGTCGCGCCACTCGACCGACTTCGGCTCGGTCGGGCAGACCTTGATGCACTCGCCGCAGCGCGTGCATCGCGCCTCGACGATCACCGGCCTCGGGACGACCCAGTCGCGCACCAGCCGCCGCAGCCCTTCGCGCGGCAGCGCCCTCGGCCGCCTGGCGTTGACCTCGAAGCGGTCCACCTTGACGGAAGCGAGCGGCTCGCCCACGATCTCGATCCCCTCGGCCCGAGCGACGCCGAGCCCCGCCGCCTCGCCGAACCTCGTGGTCGGCACGCTCTCCGGCGCGACCCCGATGATCCTTGCAGCCGTGGCGTCGAGCGCCACCGGGTCGGCCGACAACAGCAACAGCCCCACGCGCTTCGGTGTGCCGCCGCGCGGGCCGTTGCCCTCCATCGCCATCACCGCGTCCATCACGTGGAGCCGCGGCCGGAGCAGCCCCGCCAGATCCACAAGCATCCGCGCAAAGGGTTCGGGGTCGGAGAGCCGCACGTGGAACTCCGCCTTGAGCAGGCCCGGCACGCAGCCGAAGATGTTCTTGACCGCGCCGGTCAGCCGCGTCAGCCCGTGCGTCTTGAGCTTCGAGAGGCTCACGATCGCGGCCGCATCGAGCGCGGCCTCGGCCACCCGGAACTGCTTGTTCTGCACGCCTTCAGGGTAGGAGACGGTCCGCCCCGCCGAGAAATCCACCATGGGAATCCCCTGGGCCTGCGCCGCCTCGAGCAGGCCCGTCCGCCGCGCCACCGTGCTCTGTCTCATCAGCCCGGGCGAGTCGCCGAAGACAACCTGCGCCCCCGTCTCCTGGAACACCTGGCCGACCGCCCGGAGCACGCTTGGGTGGGTCGTCACGCAGCGTTCCGGCCGGTCGGGCGCGAGCATGTTCGGCTTGAGAAGCACCTGCTCACCCGCGCGTGCGAACCGTCCCGCGCCGCCGAGCATCCCGACGCCCCGGCGCACCGCCCCAAGAACCGCCTCCAGCGAGTAGTCGGCGCAGCGTACGATCGCCACTGTAGCGCGTTGAGTCATAGGTTTGCCGGATCCGGGGAGGGGGCGGTTCAGAACCGGAACTCCCCGCCGATCATTACGAAGCCGTAGCTGCTCTCGATCTCATCGAGGCGGGCGTTCCCGATCGGCGCCCCCGTAAAGAAGAACTGCCGGTCCGTCCCGTCGCTCCCCTCCATCCGGGTGTAGCCGACGCCGCCCCAGAGCCGCACGTTCGACGAGACGGCGTACTCGTACCGCCCAAAAAGATCGAGCCCCCAGCCGGTCGCGTCGTGGTCGAACGCCTTGCGGCGCACGATCCACTGGCCGAAGCCGTCGGCCGACACGTACGGCAGCACCGCGAGGGCGCCGCTGATCGTGCTCGAGGGCCCGACCGTCATCTCGCCGCGCACCCCGACGCGCAGGCCGCGGAACTCCATGTCATACGTGGCGGCGACGCCCGGATAGAACCCATCCACGGCCACGCCCTCCTGGATGACCGTGTTGACGTCCGAGACCTCGAACGCCGCGTCCTGCATGTGGTAGCCCGCAAAGACGTCGAGGCGCATCCGGCCGCCCGGCGCGCCCGCCCGGTCGAGCAGGCAGTAGCTCACGTCGAGGGTCAGGAAGGCGTTCTCGCCGTCGGTCGCGCTGAGGCTCTTGATGTACTCGCGCGAGGTGATGTCCCACGCAAAGTCCGTATCCACCGTCGTGCCCTCGAGGCTCCCGCTCGAGCCGTATCTGAGGTGCACCCCGAAGCCCCGGCCGATCTCGTCCACGCCCGCCTCGAACACGACGTACGTCCCGTCCATCGGGAACTCGAGCACCGAGCGGAACCGGCCCACCGAGCTGTCGAG
>CAZJXV010000224.1:0-7430 GCA_964550015.1 uncultured Verrucomicrobiota bacterium | reverse complement strand
CCCTGCCAAGAAGAGGGCGACACCGCGGAACAGAATTAGATGACAGCCAAGCAGGATCCACACCATGCACGCGATGCTGGTGGGAAAGGCAAGAAGAACACCTGGGGAGACCGCTAGTATTTCATCCTGTAGCTCGATGGCATGCGACGCTCCAGTTGTGATGTAGGCCCCTCAAGATCCCGCTTGTACCCCGGTTTCACATCCGTTTCCTCAAACAGGTCGCCTCTGTGCTCTGCTTCTTCTATGAGTTCGAACGTGTCCTCAAGTAGCTCGACTTTTTCCTGGCTCGACTCGCACTCGTGAAACAGGGACAGAAAGGGGCCGCCGCCCCCGCAATACCCAATGTCCTCGAACTCCATTTGCCCAAGGAGTCCACAGATACGGTCGTACTTCTCGCGAGCGAGATCTTTCAGGGTTGACCGGTCAATTGTGTCCAACGCCCACACGAGACAGGTCAGTAGGCGAATCACTAGGCCGGCGCCGGGGTTACTGACCCCGAGGCACGCGCCAACTGCCTCCAACGTGCCGCTTGGAAGTGCGTGGACGGCCTGGTAATGATCGTCGCAAGGCGCCTCCTGATGACCTATGTGAGAACCGGGAGTGTCCACTACACTCGTTGCCCACCTGCTGCAGCCTGGCCATGTGCACCGTGCTGTGCGTACACCGAACCACTCGCCATGTTCTCGAACCACACGTCTGCGTCTCTTCCTGCGGAATAGCATGTTCTCATCATCCATCACAGAAAAGCATCAAGAGCAAAAAATCCACCCACCTATTCCTCTTCCGGTTGAACGAATCTCTGGAACTCGGCGGCGAGTTCGTCCCAGGTGCCTTGGAAGATGCCGGCTTTGCCCTGGATGGTGGCGGTCCGGCCCGGGGCAAGCTCTTTGCAGATTTGCGGCTTGAGGTGCATGCAGGCGTTGCCGGCAAAGGGGGATTGGTGGCGTGAGCGGTCGGCACGCCAGACCTGGTAGAAGAGTTTTTTGGCGTCTAAGGACGCGACGGCGCAGCCGAAGCTGTTGTCGGTTTCGCTCACGACGCGCCAGTAGGGGTTGTTGGGGTCGGGCTCGGGGTTGTCGGGCCGCGCGTGCATGATGACCCAGCCTGTGCCGGGGCGCCAGGCCTTGAGCTTGGTGGGCGTCAGCTCGCGGTACCAGTACGCGCCCTGCTGCGTGCGGTCGAGGGGGACGCGTTCGGGGATGAAGCTGCGGTTGGACCATTCCACGTTATGCGTTTTCGGCAGGCGGCAGAGATTGGCGCAACTATCCAGCCGGACGTCTCGGTAGGTGTTTTGGGACGTGTTCTTGATCGAGATCTTCATCAACGCGCCGTCGGCCGTCGGCTTGAGCCAGAGCGTGCACTCCGCCGCGTCGCCGAGCTTCAAGGTGCCCTCGAGTTCATTGGCTGATTCGGTCCACGTCGCGGGCCGCATATGAACGCCGTGGAAGGCTTCCATGCCGTCGCCGTAGATGGCCTCGGGCGCGAGGAGGCGGAAGGCGGGCGTGCTCTCGCCCGGCAGGATTACGTCGAGGTCGAAGTTGGTCCCGAAGTCGCGTATCAGCCTGGAATAAACAGGGACAGTCACCTATTTTTCCTCCCTGTTCAGTGGTTGGTCGCTCGATGCCAAGAAAAATAGGTGACTGTCCCTATTTATTCATGCCTTTCGAGCGACCGAGCGCGTGCTCGACTTCCTTCAGGAATGCCTCGTCGGCGAGTGGGCGACCTGTGCGGGTGCTGTGCCGGACCTGCTCCGTCTGCGCGCCGTCACCAGGACGCCGAAGGACCTCTCGCCACTGCGCGGGCGTCCACATTCTCGACCATGCATCGATGTCGAGCCAGTGTGAATCACGTGGCATTTCGCCGCAGTGAACGGCCGCGCTGGACCATGCATATTGCCAGGGCTCGCTGACAGACCCTGCGCGGACCGGGTTGCGCTCGATATAGCACAGCGCGGTCCACAGGTGGGATTCGTCCATGGGACAGGAGTAGAATCGGTTCTGCCGCAGGTGGCCGGTTCGCTCGTGAAGGCGGTTGAAGTACTGCGTGTAGAGGAAGTGCGTGCGCCCGACCATGCCCGAGAGGGCCCGCTCCGTGTGGGGCACTGCGACGAGGTGGACATGGTTCGTCATCAGGCAGTACCCGAGGATAGCGACACCGCACTTCTCGGAGCGCCTGCGGAGAAATCGCAGATACGTGCGGCGATCGGCCGGCGTCAGGAAGACGTCCTGGCCGTTGTTCCCCCGCTGGGTTACGTGATGGGGGAAGCCAGGCATGACTATCCTTGCGGCGCGTGGCATGCGAGAGCGTTAGCAGAATAAATAGGGACAGTCACCTATTTTTCTTGGCATCGAGCGACCGACCGCTGGCTCAGGAGTGGAGTCACGACGTGCTCTGGAACGGCCGCACAGAGAAGAAAAATAGGTGACTGTCCCTATTTATTCCCGTTGACCGGGGCGTGGGGTTGGGCTACAGGTGATGCTCTTTGTTGAACCAAGCACGTGGAGGCGCAATGAAGCTGCTTGTCACCGGGGGCGCCGGGTATATCGGCAGCGCGACGGCCCGGCTGTTTCTCGAGGCGGGGCACGAGGTGGTCGTGCTGGACAACCTGAGCATGGGCCACCGCGAGGCGGTGCCGGACGGCGCCGCGTTCGTCGAGGCCGACCTGCTCGACGGCGCCGCGGTCCGCAAGGTGTTCCGCACGCGCCGGCCCGAGGGGGTGGTGCATTTCGCCGCGTCGAGCCTCGTGGGCGAGTCCATGCAAGACCCGGGCAAGTATTTCCGGAATAACGTGGGCGGGGCGGTCAACCTCATGGAGGCGATGCGCGAGTTCGGCGCGCGGGTGATCGTTTTCTCCTCGACGGCGGCGACGTACGGCGTGCCCGAGACGATGCCGATCACGGAAGACATGCCGACGGTGCCGACGAACCCGTACGGTGAGTCGAAGCTGATGATCGAAAAGGTCCTGCGCTGGTATGATGACATCTACGGCATCCGGTGGGTGGCGCTGCGGTACTTCAACGCGTGCGGCGCGCTCGAGGACTGCGGCGAGGACCACGACCCGGAGACGCACCTGATCCCGCTGCTGTTGCTGACGGCGCTGGGCAAGCGCAAGATGTTCACGGTCCTCGGCGACGACTACCCGACGCCCGACGGGACGTGCGTGCGCGACTACATCCATATCCACGATCTGGCGCGGGCGCACGTGCTGGCGCTCGACGAGGGGGCGCGGGGCGCGTACAACCTCGGCACGACGACGGGCAACTCGGTCAAGGAGGTGCTCGAGGCGGCGCAAAACGTGATCGGGCGGCCGATTCCGCACGAGATCGGCGCGCGCCGGCCCGGCGACCCGCCCTCGCTGGTGGCCGACCACGCGCGCATCACGCGCGAGCTGGGGTGGAAGCCGGAGTGCTCGAACCTCGACGAGATCATTCGCTCGGCGTGGGCGTGGCATTCGAGCCACCCGGACGGGTACGCGACACGATAGCGAGAAGTCCTTTTAGGGGATAACAGGATAGACAGGATTCATTCGGTGCATCTTATCGTGTCAATCCTGTTATCCTGTCTCAGGGACACAGCGGGAGACTGAGATGGCCAAGCTGCTCGAGATGCTCAAGACGCACGTTCTCGTCGGCGACGGTGCGATGGGGACGCAGCTCTTCGCCGCGGGCCTGTCGCCGGGCGAGTGCGCCGAGGAGTGGAACGTCAGCCACGCCGACGCGGTCAAACGCATCCAGCGCGGCTACGTCGAGGCGGGCGCCGACTGCCTGATCACGAACACTTTTGGGGGCAACCGGCATGCGCTCGACCGGCACGGCCTGGGCGAGCGGGTCGAGGAGTTCAACACCGCGGCAGCGAAAAACGCGCGCGCGGCCGCGGGCGACGCCCGCACGGCGGGGGGCGACGGCGTCTTTGTGCTCGGCGACATCGGCCCGACGGGCGCGTTTCCCGAGCCGATGGGCGGCTGCGGCGAGGACGACTTTCGGCAGATGTTCCTCGAACAGGCCGAAGCGCTCGCCGCGGCGGGCGTGGACGCGTTCATCATCGAGACGGTGACGTCGGTCGAGGAGATGCGCGGCGCGATTGATGCCGCCCGCGAGGCGGCGGAACTGCCCGTGATCGCCAGCGCATGCTACGACCCGACACCGGATGCCAACACGTTCCGCACGATGATGGGCGTCACGGTCGAGGAGATGACGCGGGCGGCGCTCGACGCGGGCGCCGACGTGGTGGGCTCGAACTGCGGCGGAGTCAACATGCGCGACATGGTGGCGATCGCGGGCATCATCCGCGGCATCACGTCGAAACCCGTCATCATCCAGGCCAACGCGGGGCGGCCCGAGGTCCGGGGCGACGCAACGGTGTATCCCGAGACGCCGGAGCAGTTCGTCCAGAGCGCCGGCGACCTGCTCACGCTGGACGTGCGCATCATCGGCGGCTGCTGCGGCACGACGCCCGAGCATATCCGCGCGCTTGCGGGGATCGTTCGAGCCAGATAAGGTCCGAGGAGCAGGCTGGCGGAATGTTACCTGTGCGCGCCGTCTAACGGCGCTGGTGCTTGACATCCGCATGAGGTTGCAGTATATTGTTTATAGTACCCTTCTGGCTCAGGTTTGCCGAGTAGGATCTTCCCAGTGACTGTTGCGATCTCGTTAAAGGTCCACGAGGGGCTTGTTCTCGCAGCCGACAGTGCGTCTACCCTTTTCGGTGTTGACCCGTCCGGAAGGCCGGCTGTGATAAACGTGTACGATCACGCATGCAAGCTGTTCAATCTATACAAGGGTCTGCCAATAGGCGGCTTAACTTGGGGTGCTGGCAGCATAGGACACGCTGCGCTTTCAACCCTGTCCAAGGACTTGCGGCGGCTGTTCATGGGATCAGATGAGGCCTGGTCCTTGGATCGCAGCAACTACACTGTCGAGCAGGTCGCTGATAGTGCGCGCAGGTTCTTTTTCGAAGAGACATACATGAGAGAATTCAAGGACAGGCCTGACAAACCGAGTCTTGGCTTCCTTGTTGCCGGCTATTCCGCTGGCGATGATTTACCTGAGGAGTGGAAGATCGAGATCTTAGGCGGTAACTGCCCTGCACCGACGGCCGTACGGCAACGGGGAGAGACGGGCATATTCTGGGCTGGGGAGCAGGAGGCTATCGCCAGAATTGTCAAGGGTCACGGAACAGGTCTGCCGCGGGTCCTAGCAGAGCTCGGTGTTCCAGAGGAACAGATCGGACCAGCAATGGAACAGATTGAGCAGCGACTTGAGGTCATGCTGGCAGCCCCACCGATGCCCATTCAAGATGCGATTGATTTGGCCGTGTTTCTTGTCGAAGCCACTATAATGTTCTCCCGTTTTTCCCCTGGTGCGCCAACAGTGGGTGGTCGCGTAGACGTAGCGGCCATCACGAAGCACGAGGGTTTCAAGTGGATCCGCAGAAAGCATTACTTCGACGCAAAATACAATCCATAGGACAGAGCGCCATGAAGATTCGGTTTGACAAGACAAAGTTGAAAAGCCAGGCCGACAAGCACGAGATCCCTTATGTTGCCAAAGGAGAGGTTTTCTGCTATCAACCTTCTTCTGCTACCCAACGCCTTTCCACTACCGAGAAGAGTGATACTGACGCCAGGTCGGCGCGAGACCCGAAGGGCAAGCGCCGGCGTTAACTGCTTGTTGTTGACCCGCTCTTGGACGCGAGGCCGCGCCTGCAGGGTGATAGGCGTGGACTAGCTAGCGCACGCTCTCCTTGGCGCCGTTCTGGTTCCCTTCTTTCCTCCAGTGTGATATTGTTGCAGTGAATCTGGACATCGCTGTTGGGGCCGGGCGGGTTCCGGCGGCGGGCAAGTTTGCATTCATTCGTACGTACAGCATGGACCGCCGCCGCGCGCGACCTTCCTCGGCGCCTGCAGCGCCAAGGGGAGGTGAGAGCCATGACGATCCTCATCTCTTTGGGCGCGCTGTTCGCTGTCGGCATCATTGTCGCTATTGTGCTCGCCATCCGCAGCGCCTCGGGAGGACACTACGGCCATCATGGACACCGCCACCATTAGGGAGTTGCTCGCACCCGATCTTTGCATCGTCGGCGGCCGCTGCAAACCGCGGCGCACGGATCGATGCCGCCGGTAGCGTCGTTGGAGAGACGCAGGTCTTGAGGCAATGCCATGTCGCTGTGTGACGAAGAGCTGATCGCTTTCAAGATCAGGGAGATGGATCATCTCCTTCTGGCCGAGGACTACACGAAGGCCAGAGCTATCGGCGAAGAGCTGATCGCGCGCTACCCGCAGGACGTGCGGCCCCTCAAGGCGGCCGGCTATGCCGCGTTCCTCGATGAGAAGAGCGACGATGGATTCCTGAGAACCGTCGAACTCTTTGACGAGGCGCGGCAGCTTCAGCCCGGTGATCTGGAACTATGGTTCTGGTCAGCCTACACGCGCGCGCTGTGGGGGGATTGCGCCGGTCTGGATGAAGCAGAGACTGCCCGGCTAATGGAAGACCTTGCCTCGCACGACGCGCAGTCGAAGTACGTGGCCTACGCGTGCACCCATCATCCCGAGCAGTACAACGACCGTGAGCTGGGGGAGAGACTGGTCGAACGCGCGATGGCCCTCCTGCCGAACCTCATGGCGATCTGGTATATGAAGATCCTCCTCGCAACGTCCGACGAACAGATGCAGGAGCTGTTTTCCCAGGCCAAAGCGATCGAGCCGTTCCACGATTACTGCGACATGCGCGCGATGAACCAGTACGTTGAAGACGTGATCGCCAAGGACGCCTTGTTCAGGCGTTCGAAGTCCCTTGAGCACCTCCTTATGAGCTTCGGCCTTGGTGATCCGCCCTCCTTGCCTCTGCCGTCGCTAGACGACCTCCTTTTGGGTCCCCTGGCTTCAGATCTCGACGAACGCGAGCCGAACGGCGATAATCGTCCACGATGAACGCTGAGATGATCAGACAACTGCTCGAGCAGGTGCGGGCGGGCGGGCTGAGTGTGGCCGACGCGGTGGAGCGGCTGAAGCGGCTGCCGTTCGAGGACCTGGGTTTCGCCAAGCTCGACCGGCACCGCCACCTGCGGCGGGGGTTTCCGGAGGTGGTGCTGTGCGCGGGCAAGACGCCCGAGCAGGTCGAGCAGATCGTCGGGCGCCACCTCGACGGCAGCGCCAACCTGCTCGCCACGCGCGCGGGGCCCGAGGTGTTCGAGCGGGTCAAGGTGGTCGCGCCGAACGCCGAGTACCACGAGCGGGCGCGCGCGATCACGGTCGTCAACGAGCCGGTGCCGAAGACGGGGGGGACGGTGCTCGTCATTACGGCCGGCACGGCCGACATCCCTGTGGCCGAGGAGGCCGCCGTCACGGCCGACATCCTCGGCAACCGGGTCGAGACGACCTACGACGTCGGGGTGGCGGGCATTCACCGGCTTTTCGGTCAGGCGGAGAAGCT
>CAZJXV010000223.1:0-7476 GCA_964550015.1 uncultured Verrucomicrobiota bacterium | reverse complement strand
ATCCTGATCGCGGGGGCGCTGCTCCTCGCTTCTGAGGCGGCGTTCTCGCTTGTGGTTTCGGTCGAGACCGACACTGAACTATACGCCGCACAAGTGCCTGTTATAGGCACCATCAAGCTCGGTGAAATCGTTTCGGTTGTCGCAGAGAAGGGCGGCTGGTGCAAGGTGCGCTTCAAGACGGCTTCCGGCGAGTTCTCCGAGGGCCTAGCAGAAACGGATGCCTTCGCAAGGAAGAACAACCGGCTCGGCCAGGCTCGTCGAAGCACACCAGTCTACGCGTTGTCACGGCCAGTTCTGGCGACAATTCCGACGGGAAGCGAGGTCGCGTTGATAGCCGTAACGACGCGCGGCTATCGCGCTCGCTTCATCGACTCCCAAGGACGAGAGTTGATGGGCATCATCCGCGCATCGGCGATGCCCGACACTGACGACGTGCGAGCGTGGCGAGAGGAGCTTGGGAGGGCAGCGGAGACAAGAACGCAAGTCGAATCGCCAGTTACCCTGAAAGTTGGCGATGGCGAACTGCGCGTAAGGTTTCAGTTTACGACGCTCTATATTCCGGCGAATATCCCCAGAGGCAACGACGTGCTCGTTAGATACTCGCGGACCAAGCAGTGTGGGTATTCTCGATTCTTCTTCGTGGGCTACCGACAGCCTGAGGGAAAGAACTACCAGAAACCGACTGAAGGGTTCTTCCGTGTCAACGGCAAGGCCGAAAAACTGAAGTGCCAGTCAAGCAACCCGGCAGTGGTTCGCGTCGTAGGTGTTGATGACGAAGAGGGGCTGTGTGTAGAGGCCCTTGCGCCGGGCAAGGCGAATATCGGTGTCTCGCTCGCGGGCCGCAGTGTCGTAATTCCGTTGAAGGTTGTTCAGATTCCAGTACGGGCGGGTGACTTCCATATCGAAGAATACACTGGTGTGAAATCGCATACAAGGAAGGACGTCATCAGAATACTTGGACTTCCTGACAAGCGACAGGAGTCACTTGTCTCGTGGCCGGAAGCCGTGTTCTATGCTGGTCAGCACTTCGGTCCCCCGGCGGGAGCATCGTGGCGTATCCAACGCTGGACCTACGAGAAGTACCCTGGGGCAGAGATCATATTCGTCGGCAACAGCGAGACGTATTACGCACGTTCTGCTCAAACGTTCGAGGTCGCCGATACCGTGGAGTGAAAGCACACATTCTGCGAATTCTGGGGACACCAGACATAATTCTCGCGCACCTACCCACCAACTTGCCCTAACCACGGCCTCAGACCGAATCACGCGTTGCGTCCCGCGAATTCCCTGATACCCTCTGCGCCCTCCGCGCCCTCTGCGGTGCATCTCTTTCCGTGCCCTCCGTGCTCTCCGTGCCCTCCGTGGTTCATCTCCCCTTCCCTCCGCGCCCTCCGCGCCCTCTGCGGTGTATCTCTTCCGTTCCCTCCGTGGTTCATTCCCTCGTCCTTCTCTGTGCCCTCTGTGGCCAATTCCTCCCCCCGCCCTCCCCTCCACCGAATTCCTTGCGCTCGCCGGACGCCCTGCGCTACACCTCGCCCATGAATCAGTCCCCCGACAGCCGCCGCCCTGTCCTGTACCTGATACTGCTCCTCGCCGTCGGCGCCTTCCTGTTGTTCTACCGCGCGGGCGCCAAGGGCTTTTGGCCCTCGAGCGAGGACCGCACCGCCGAGATCGTCCGCGAGATGTACGAGACCGGCGACTACCTCATCCCGCGCATGCGCGGCGAGCCGCTCGTGACCAAGCCCCCGCTGCTTCACTGGCTCATCGTCGGCACGACGTCCGTCCTCGGCCTCGACGAGTTCGCCATCCGGCTCCCGAGCCTTTGCCTCGCCCTCGGCACCGCCCTCGTCATTGTCCTCGTCGGCCGAAAGCTCGTGCCCGAGCGCGCCGCGTTTCTCGCCGCCCTCGTCTTCCTCACCGCGCCGAGGCTCCTGCGCCACTGGCGCACCGCGAAGATTGACGTCCTCCTGACCTTTCTCACCACCGCCGCCCTGCTCGCGTTCTTTCTCGCCATCCGTCGAGAAAACAAGCGCGCCGGCCTCTTCGCTCTCTTTTTCGGCCTCACCGGCCTCGCCGGCATGGCCAAAGGCCCCGCCGGCATCGCGCCCCCGCTCCTCGTCGCCCTCGTCTGGCTCGTCGCCACCCGCAACTGGCGCACGCTCGCCCGCGTGCCCTGGGCCTGGGGCGTGCCCCTCGTCGTCGTCGTGGGCCTGTGGTGGTACGGCGCCATGCTCGCCCGCCTCGGCGGCTGGAGCGCCCTGCGCGAGATCACCGGCGGCGGCGCGGGCACCTACTTCGGCTGGCAGCACGAGATCGCCCCCGCCGTCTCGTGGTACTACATCCCCCGCATCCTCCTCGACTTCTTCCCGTGGAGCTTCTTCCTCCCCGTCGCCGTCGTGTTCGCCGCCCGAAAAGCGCGGAAGGACCCCCTGTTTGGCTTCCTGCTCACGTGGATGGCCGTGTACTTCGTCCTCTTCTCACTGCTCGGCAAGAAGGCCGGCCGCTACATCCTGCCCCTCTACCCGGCCGCCGCCCTCCTCGTCGGCGTCGCCTGGCACGAGGCCCTCGCAAGGGCGCTCACTCGCCGCCAGGCTCGATGGATGCAGGCCGCCGCCGTCGCCGTCGCCGTCGTCTGCCTCGCCGCCTTCGTCCGGGCCCTCGTCGGGCTCATTGGCGACGTGGACTACGACTCCTGGTACGTCACCCGCCGCTGGACCGAGTCGAAGGACCGCTTCATCCTCGACGAGGTCGCCGCCCTCTTGCGCGGCCACGTGCCCGTCACCCTTCTCGTCGTGGGTGGCCTGTTCGGTGCCCTCACCGTTGGCGCCCTCCTCGCTGTCCGCAGCGCGCTTTGCCGCCGACGCAGCGCCTGGGCCTTCGGCCTCATCGCCGCCGCGGCCGCCGGCGCCAACGTCGCCTTCGACACCGCCGTCGTGCCGACCCTCGACCGCTCGCTCTCGCCCCGCCACTTCACCCAAAGAATTCGGGAGCTCGTCCCCGCCGACACCCCCCTCGCCGCCTACCCCGCCGCCGACGACTGCACCCACTTCTACATGGGCCGCGCCGTCGAGGTCCTCGCCACCGAGGGCGAGCTCCGCGACTGGGCCACCCAGCCCGCGCCCCGCTACGTCTTCATGCTCGACGACGACCTCAACGCCGTCGGCGGCGTCGTCTACGAGTGGTTCCGCCTCCTCGACGACACCGCCTCCTACCGCGGCCAAAAGCTCCTCCTCTTCCACAACACCCCCGACCCCCCGCCGGACCCCGCGAACGATTGATGGCCTCCCCGCCCCCTGATGCTCCTTGCCACTGCCTTGTGCTCCTGGCAGGCTGCTCAAGAACGGGGCCTCAGCCGGGTCGTGCCCCCACTAGGGCCATAGGCCCGACAGCGGGTAGCCTGGGGCGTAAGCCCCAGGTTCACGACGAGAAAACACACAATCCGAGCCCCGGAGGGGCGGCAGAAGCATCTGCAAAGTCGCGACGGCTTCTGAGTGTTGACGGCGCTTTTCAGCAACCTGCTGGACCACTCAGCCTCCCGCCCGCTCCAATCGAACGCGTAAGGGCTTGCCCGCCGAAGGCGGGTTGTAGGGCGGGTGCCCTGAGCTACCGAAGGTAGCCGCCCGCCGAAGCCGCGGAGCGCGACACGAACCCGCCCGGCCAGGCGGCGCCACCCCCTCCTGATCCTGCTTGCCACCGGCTTCAGCCGGTGGTTTACTCAACGCCCGGAAGATTCCTTGAGCCCGCTTCCAGCGGCCCCGGCTGTGGCGGGCCTTCTCGACAAGAGGGCTTCAGCCGTCTTCGACATCGCGCGCGAGACGCACGGCCCTCTTAGCGATACCGTGCAGGAACAGCCGCATGTTCACCGACGAGATCACAATCAAGACAAAGGCCGGCGACGGCGGCGACGGCTGCATGAGCTTCCGCCGCGAGGCCTACGTCCCGCGCGGCGGCCCCGACGGCGGCAACGGCGGTAACGGCGGCGACGTCGTCCTCATCGCCGACGAGAACGTGGACGACTTCACCGCCCTCAAGTTCAAGCCGCACCTCACCGCCCGGCGCGGCGCCCACGGCCAGGGCAAGCTCAAAACCGGCCGCCGCGGCGCAGCCGCCACCGCCGCCGTCCCGCCCGGCACCATCGTGCGTGACGCCGGCACCGGCGAGCTCATCGCCGACCTCGTCGAGCACGGCCAGCGTTGCGTCGTCGCCCGGGGCGGCCGGGGCGGCCGGGGCAACGCCGCGTTCAAGTCCGCCACTCGCCGCGCCCCCCGCGAGCGCGAACGCGGCCTGCCCGGCGAGGAACGCACCGTCGCGCTCGAGCTCAAGGTCATCGCCGACATCGGCCTCGTCGGCTTCCCCAACGCGGGCAAGTCGAGCTTCCTCGCCGCGGCGTGCGACGCCCGGCCCAAGATCGCCGCCTACCCCTTCACCACGCTGGCGCCCAACCTCGGCATCCTGCGCGCGAGCCCCGGCGACACGCTCATCAAGGTCGCCGACGTCCCCGGCCTCGTCGAGGGCGCCCACGAGGGCCGCGGCCTCGGCCACCGCTTCCTGCGCCACATCGAGCGCACCCACGTCCTGCTCATCATCCTCGACGCCGCCGGCCTCGACGGCCGCGACCCCCTCGACGACTTCGCCGCGCTGCGCGACGAGCTCGCCTGCCACGACCCGGCTCTCGCCGCCCGGCCCTTCCTCGTCGCGTGCAACAAGATGGACCTCGACGCCGCGGCCGAGGCCTACGACCGCTTCCGCCAGAACGCCCCGGTCGAAAAGGAGTTGATCTTCCCGCTCTCGTGCCGTACAAGAGCCGGCATGGAGGCGATCACCAACGCCCTGGTGCGGTTCGCGATCGGGGCCCGCCGCACGCGTCGCCCCCTTCCGGCGACCGACACCCCCAACGACACGAGGCCGGGGCCTCGATGAAAATCGGTATCTTTGGCGGCACATTCGATCCGATCCACGTCGGCCACCTCATCATCGCCGAGAGCGTCCGCGACGAGATAGGCCTCGACACCGTCCTGTTCGTCCCCGCCGCCACGCCGCCGCACAAGCGCGGCCGGGCCATCAGCGACGCCGCCGACCGCCTCGAAATGGTGCGCCTCGCCGTCGAGGGCAACCCCGCCTTCGACGTCTCCGACATCGAGGTCCGCCGCGGCGGCGTCTCGTACTCCATCGAGACCGTCACGGCCCTTGAAGCCGCCGCGGAGCCCGGCACACAGTTTTTCTTCATCATCGGCGCCGATACCGTACCCGAGCTCACCGCGTGGAAGGACATCGATGAGCTCGTGCAGCGCTGCACGTTCGTCGTCGCGGCCCGGCCCGGCGTCCGCATCGAGGCGCTCCTCGGCGCCGACCTCGGCCTCACGCCCGAGACCAGGCATCGCGTCCTGACCCATTTCGTCGACGCCGTCCGCGTGGACCTCGCCTCGACCGGGGTGCGCGCGCGCCTCGCCGAGGGCAAGTCCATCCGATATCTCGTACCTGAACCCGTACACGACTACATCCGAGCGAAAGGACTCTATGGCACGAAAACGAGCACGCCCGCTGCCGACCGGTGAAGACATCGTCCACCGCTGCCGCGACCTGCTCGCCGAGAAGCTCGCGCGCGACGTCGTCGTCCTGGACCTGCGCGGCCTCTCGACGATCACCGACTACTTCGTCATCTGCAGCGGCGACTCACGCCGCCAGATCAGGACCCTGGCCGACCACTGCATGGCCGGCTTCGAGGCCGAAGGCCTCGGCGTGACCCACGTCGAGGGCCTCGACGAAGGCTACTGGGTCGTGCTCGACTACATCGTTGTCATCATCCATATCTTCGACCCCGAGACCCGCGAGCTCTACCAGCTCGAGCGCCTCTGGGGCGACGCACCCCGCGTGAACTGACCCTCCTGCCAAGTAGTGGCCCATGGTTACCATGAAAGGCGAAGAGCGTTTTGGGCTAGCCCCGAAGGGGCGTTTGGGAGTAGCCTTGGGCGTAAGCCCGTGGGCACCCGAGCGCGAATCCACACCGAGCCCCTTGAGGGGCGATTGAGCAGATTCGCGACAATGCGCCTCAATCGCCCCTAACGGGGCTCCATGGGTGGTTCGCCGTCGCCCCCAGCCACGGGCTTGCGGGACGATGATGCTGATTCGCCCGCGTTTGCCGCGAAGGCCGTCGCCCTGAAAGGGCCAAATAGCTTAGCCCAGGGCAAGCGAAGCGCCGCCCTGGGTAGGGAGAGAACGCAGGGACAATACCCTGAAAGGGTTTCATACATGCCTCCTCGAGGAGAAAGACGCGGCTCGCACGCTGCGTCTATGCAACCCCTTCAGGGTACCTCGTGGGTGTTGCCCCTCGACCCAGGGTGGCGCTTCGCCCCTCGAGGAGCTCGGGGCAAAGCTGACCCTGGGCTATTCTATACAGCCCCTTCGCGGCAAAGCTGCGAAGAGCAAAGGCGGACTTTGTCAACAGGCCCTTGCGCCCGAGGCTACTCTCAGTCGCCCCTTGCAGGGGCTGTCGTCGCGGAAAAGGATTGGAAGCTGTGAAGCCCGTCGTAAGGAGAAATGAACTCGAAGAGGCATTCAACGACGCCCTCGACGAGCTTGTGGCTGAAGGGAAGATTACTTCGAAGCCGCAGATCTACCTCGAAGAGCCCAAGGATGAATCGCACGGCGACCTCTCCTGCAACGTCGCCTTGCGCCTCGCCAAGTCCGAGCAAAAGAAGCCGCACCAGATAGCCAAGCTCCTCCTTGAGAAGCTCGTACTCTATGGCATCGAGGCATCAGCCACCCTGGAAGCCCCGCAAACCTCGCCAGCGGCACGTGTCGCCACCATGGTCACGACCACTGCCGAAATCGCTGGTCCAGGGTTCATCAACTTGAGACAGCCGCTCTCGGCCTGGCACATGTCGCTGCGCGACGTGCTCGCGGCGGGCGACGACTACGGCCGCTCCGACACGGGCGCCGGTCAGACGGCCAACGTCGAGTTCGTCAGCGCCAACCCCACCGGCCCGCTGACCGTCGGCCACGGCCGCCAGGCCATCCTCGGCGACGTCATCGCGCGCGTCCTCGAGTTCGCCGGCTTCCGCGTCGAGCGCGAGTACTACTACAACGACGCCGGCCGCCAGATGCGCCTCCTCGGCGACTCGCTCCGGCTGCGCTACCTCGAGGCCCTCGGCGAGCCCGTCACCCTCCCCGACGACCACTACCGCGGCGAGTACCTCGCCGAATACGCTCTAAACCTCGTCGAGGACCACGGCGAAGCCCTCCGGGACAACGAGCCCGAAACGTTCAAGGCCCTCGCCGAAAAGCACGTCTTCGCCATCATCGAAACGACCCTCGACCGGCTCGGCATCCGTTTCGACCGCTTCTTCAACGAGTTCGACCTCTACCAGTCCGGCGCCGTCGAGAACGTGGTCCAGCGCCTGCGCGCCCAGGACGACGCCTACGACAAGGACGACGCCGTCTGGTTCCGCGCCAAGAAGTGGGGCGCCAACGACGACC
>CAZJXV010000222.1:0-7483 GCA_964550015.1 uncultured Verrucomicrobiota bacterium | reverse complement strand
CTTCGAAGAAGAAGACCTCGACCCCTTCGGCCGGCCCGTCGAGACCTGGCGCTCGGAGTTCTACTGGCAGACCATCATCGAGTCCGTGCCCAATATGGAAGGCATCCGCATCATCACCGTCCGCGTCTTCACCAAGCGCTTCCGCGCCCGCCGCGAGGAGGCCCGCTGGCGCGACAGAATCAAAGAAGACTACCAATTCCTCGTCGAGGCCGTCACGTACCGCACCGCGCGCTACTGGACGGAGGTTGAACCGGAATGAAACGCGCACACCCCAGCGGATTCACCCTCATCGAGCTGATGGTCGCCTTGGCGATTCTGGCCATCATGCTCACGGCCATCTATGCCGCCTTCTCCTCGGCGATCACCGCCATGCGCGAGTCACGCCAGCAGGACGACACCCTCCAGGTCGGCCGCCTCGTCATGGAGCGCATCGCCAACGACCTCGCCATGGCCTTCTACCGCACCGACGCCCAGCGCAGAAAAAACCCCACCCACGCCTTCATCGGCCGCGACGACGAGCGCGACGACTACGCACGCGACCGCCTCGACTTCACCGCCGCCGGCCGGCCCCTCGCCCACGACGACACCCCGGGCAGCGACGTCGCCGAGCTCAGCTACTATATCGACGACACCTACACGGGCCGGACGGTCGACGACCCGTACGGGAGCGGCGGGCTCCTCGTCCGGCGCGAGGACCCCCTGCCCGACGACGACTTCCGCCACGGCGGCACGCTGCGCATTCTCGCCGAAAACGTCGTCGCACTCAACTTCCGCTACAAGGAGCCCGGCCCCGACGTCGGCCTGCGCACCCGCGTCGAGGAGACAAAGGACGAGGAAGAAGAAGCCGAGGAAGAAGAGGACAAGTGGCATGACACCTGGAACACGGAGAAAGAGCAAAGCCTGCCCGAGCTCGTCGAGGTGACCATGACCATTCGCGACCGCGAGGGCCGCGACCACACCTTCGGCACCACCGTGCTGCTCCACCCCTACCAGGCCCGCGGAGGGGCCGGGCGATGAACCGCGACGCACACAACTCATCGCGCGGCGTCGCCCTCATCATCGTCCTCGCCGTCGTCGCCATCCTCAGCGTCCTCGTAATCGAATTCAGCTACTCCGTGTGGGTCAACCTCTACCTGAGCGCCAACTACGATGCCCGCACCCAGGCGCTCAACGCCGCCAAGGCCGGCGTCGAGTACGGCATCTACCTGCTCCGGAACGACGACGACCTGCGCGTGGACTCCCTCGCCGACCAGTGGGCCGCACCCATCGAGCTCACGATCGGCGAGCTCGTTCCACCGCCCGACCCCGACGAAGAGGAGAACACCGTCACCGACACCGACCGGCGGCCCGACGTGCGTGCACACCTCGTCGAGCCCCGGGTTGGCGGCACCGCCAAAGTGCTCATCGTCGACGAAGACCGCAAGGTCCCGCTCAACATGCTCAGCTACAGGGGCAAGCCGCACCCGCTCTTCGTGCGCACCCTCGAGTGCCTCATCGAAAACCTCGAAGTGGCCGACGCCTACTTCGACCCCACCGAAATCGTCGAGGCCATGGTGGACTGGGCCGACGCCGACGAGACCGGCTCGTGGGAGTACGTCTATGAGACGCTCACCGACCCCTACAAGGCCAAGAACCGACCCTTCGACACCGTGGACGAGCTCGGACTCGTCACCGAGATGCGCGACGCGCTGCTCTACGGCACCGTGCCCTATCCGGAACGCGAACCCGGATACGACGAGGACGAGCAGACGTCCGGCCAGACGTCCGGCTGGCCCGAACGCGAAGACGAGCTCGGCCCCGACGAATCCTACGGGCTCATCAACTTCGTCCACGCCCAGAACAGCCGCAAGATCAACGTCAACACCGCCCCGAAAGAGGTCCTCGCCGCCCTCTTCGACGGCAGCACCCTCGTCGCCGACGAGATCATCGAGCGCCGACGCGAGGAGCCGTTCGCCAACTCCGCCGTGTTCGGGGCGGCCGCCCAGACCGTCGTCGGCGACGAAGCCCTGCTCAGGGAGGTCGCCAAGTGGGTCACCTTCTCCAGCCGGTACTTCCGCATCACCGCCATCGGCGAGTACCACGGCGTCAGAGTCAAGGTGACCGCCATCGTCCACCGCTCGAGCCGCCCCGACGTGCTCGTGCAGTACTACCGAATCGAAAACGTCGAGTGAGCCTTGCCCCCGGCGGCCAGGCATGCGATAGTCCCACAGGCAAATCCGGGCCGGCACAGGAGGACCCGTGGCAGACAGCACAAGAGACATGGCCGTCGCGGGCCGGGGCATCGGCATAGACGCCGGCGCCTGCTCGGTCAAGGTGGCCGTCGTCCGGCGCGGGCTCGGCGGACTCGTGCTCGAGCACGTCGCCGAGCAGCCGGTCCCCCGCGACGCGGCCGGCCGCCCCCCCGCGGAGCGCGTCTCCGAGGCGGTCGCCGCCGCGATGGCCGGGATCAAGATCGGCCGCGCCGTCGTCGTAGCCGGTGCGCCCACGCAACTGAGCACGGTGCGCAACCTCGATGTGCCGTTCACCAAGGCGGCCAGGATCCGCCGCGTGGTCAAGACCGAGGTCGAGCCCCACCTGCCCTTCGCCGCCGAGGACATCGTGGTGGACTACTGCCCCACGGGCCTCGAGCGGGCCCCCGCAGGCGCCGAAACCGCCCCCCCCGGCGAGAAAGAGACCGCAGAGGCCGGCGGCGCCCGGCCCGCCGCGCAGACAAACCTGCTCATCACCGCCATCCAGAAAAGGGTCGTGGGCGACCTGCTCGGCACGATCTCAGCCGAAGACCTCGACCCCGAGGTCGTGGACGTCGAGTTCATGGGCGCCTTCTCCGCCGTGCGCGCCCTGGCGCCTCAAACCTCCGAGGGCGGCGAGCTCGTCATAGACATCGGCGCCGTCAAAACCTCCGTGATCTACGCACGCAAGGGACGTCCCCTCGCCGTGCGCGCCTTCAACTTCGGCGGTGACGCCCTCACCCAGGCCGTCGCCGCCGCCACCGGCGCCTCCTTCGCCGAGGCCGAACAGCAGAAACACGCCTCCGCGGGCCTCGCGGACGCTGGCCTCGCGCACGCCGGTCTTCCGGACGCCGGACCGCAACCGGACCCGGCCGCCCGGGCGGTGACCGAGGCGCTGGTCGCCCTCCGACGCGGCCTCGACCAGACCCTGCGCTTCTTCGCAAGCCAGGTCGGCGACGTCCAGTACGACCGCGTCGTTGTGACCGGCGGCAGCGCCGCGCTCGCAGGCCTCAAGCAGTGGCTCGCCGAGACACTCGCCACGGACGTCGTCGTGCTTGACTCCCTCGGCCACCTCAAGAACGCCGCGGGCGCCCAGCCCCCCGTGGCACGCTGCGCCACCGCCATCGGCCTCGCCCTGCGCGGCCTCGGCGAAAGTGCGGCGCTCTACAACTTCCGCCAGGAGGAGCTCGCCTACCCCAACCCCCTCAAGCGGCTCGCCAAGTACCTCGCGCCCGCCGCCGCGCTCCTCGTCGGCATCGTGGTTGCAGCGCTCGTGGGCTACCAGATATCCTACCGGAGCACACTCGCGAAAAAGCGCAACTATGCCGCCATGACACAGGCGGAAATCCGAAAGGTCGTGGGCGAGTCCCACCTCTACCCCACGCTCGAGACCCTCGAAGACAAGGTGAACGAACGCACCGCCGAGCTCGAGAGCCTCTCCGGCAAGAACCCGCAGTCGGTGCTCGACGTGCTCCTCGAGCTCTCCAAGATCTGCTACCGAGGCCCCCGGCGGCCGGGGGACGCCAGGCCGCCCGACAACGGCGAAGCCGACCCCGGGCCGCCCGACGACGGCGACGACGGCGTGAAGGCCCTGATCAAGCGCTCCGAACCATGGAAGATACAGATCTGGCGGTTCCAGATGGAACGCGGCCGCGTCGAGATCGAAGGCTCAGCCGTCAACTACACCGCCGTCAACCAATTCAAGCAGGCGATCGAGGACTCCCCCCTGTTTGCCAGCGTCCGGAGGCGCCCGTCCACCACGAGGGAAGGCCGCGAGACGTTTAACATGCTCATCTACCTCCAGGAGCCGTGACCGCCGGCATGAAACGCCGATTCACACCACAGGAACAGGTCCTCATCGGCCTCGGCGCCCTTGTCGTCCTGCTCCTGCTCGTCTATGCCGGGTGGCGATGGATCACCCTCGACAGCTTCGACGCCGCCCGGCGCTCGCTCATCACGGCCGAAGGCGACTACAACAACGCCGTCGCCATGCGCCGCAGGTACGAACAGGACGGGCGCCAAATCGAGGACCGCAAGCGCCGCATCGCCCAGACCGACCCCGACTTCGACCTGCCCAGCTTCATCGGCCGGGTCGAGGAGGACCTCGCCTTCCACCACGGGACCGTCCCCTCAGAGGTCCGCAGCCCCTTCGCCAGCGAAAAGTACCTGCTCACCCGCGTCGCCTTCACCTACACCGGCAAGTCCCTCGACGAAATCGTCCGGTTCCTCTCCCACATCGAGAACCCCGAGCACGGCATCATCATCAACCGCATCAAGATCGAGGCCGACGCCGGCACGGGCACGAGGTTCACCATGGGACTCACCGTCTCCGCCATCACCGAGCTCCGCACCGAACCCTAGCCGCCCCCGATCCGGTTTTGCCGCATTTCTGCTCTCTACCACTCACCGCACACTCCCGCTCGCCAACCACCACCCGTGCCAACACAATTACAGTAACGATACGCACAAAAAAACAGCTTGACTTTCCTCGTCAATGAGTGTAATCTTTACGCTGGTTCTATCATAGGGGGATTCTGCCTACGGGTGCATCTTGACTACTCCGGACCCCCTGCCGAGCGATCACGTACGGCATTGCCGGCTGACACCCGGACTCGCCCGGTCCCGACCCAGGCAACGTCAACGCCGGCACGGGCAACACCCGAAGGCCGGAAGACAGAAGAAATAACCGCTCATGAGCGGCCCAAAGAGAGGGCCGTGCCCGGGCAAGCACCCCGGGACCGGCACGCCACAGCGTCACATGCCTTGCAGGCGCAGCTCGATAACGCCCCTTCAAGGGGCGGCGAGGGCCCCCACACGGGGGCCCTCGTTTTGTCGCCTAACGCACGCCGGGCGACCGATTCAAACAGATCCATCAGGCAGAAAACGCTTGACTCTGGTGGCTCAAATAGGCTATATTATGAGCGTTGAGTATGTTGGGCTGTTCGCAGGGGCATCTGTCTCAGCGGGAACGACCTGCCGCGCGAGCAGTTCCGAGACAAGTGTTGTGGGGGCTCTATCCATTCACTGCGATCCGCAGACATCTTCTGCGGACATCGTCCGCAGGCGTCGCCCGCGGACGTCAACAACAAAGGAGGTGCATTGTGAAAGGCGTATTCATTCTAGCTCTACTTGCCATCCTGGCGGCACCAATAGCCGCCTCAGCCGGATGGGTCAGCGAGGGGACCGACCCCTTCAACTGGCCGTACCACCCCAACGGCGGCCTGGGAACCTACTACGATGGCCAAAACAACAGCGGCCCCGTCATCGCCATGCCGACGACGATGCCGGTCAACAACCAGCAGATCCAGGCCGCCGGCGCCGCCATCTACTCCATGGGCGGACAGGGTAGCAGCGTTTACTGGGAGTACTTCGATGGCGTGAGCACCTACACCAAAACCTACTTCGGCAACCGTGAGGCCCACCTCAGCAAGTACGCACTTGGCGGCACGCCGGGAACCGGCACCTGGACGAGCGCGCTCGGCTCGGACGACACGCTCATCGACAACACCCCGGCAAACCCGAGACTCTGGTACTACCAGGCCGTCGGCTTGTGCGGCTTCAACAACGGCCAGAACGACCGCACGCCCGACGAGACCCTTCACAGTCTCGGCACCGGCGGCCCCGCAGCCGGGGCCGTGGCGGACATAGACGGTGACCACAACGTCGAACTGGTGTGGTGGGGCGGCTACCCGCGCTGGGGCAACCCGGGCGACGCCTACGACCCGGACACCAACTACTGGTCGAAAATAACGACAGCCCCGAATTTCGAGGGCGGCAGAGGCGCTCAGGTCGGAAGCAAGTTCTACTGGATCAACCACTATAAGATCGGCCTGCCGCCGGACGAGGAGTATTTCGACTCCTACTGGGTCCTGGACCTCGGCGATCCGGCCAGCTGGGCTGCCGCAACAGAAATGACGTGGGTTGAGGCGATCGAAAACTACTCCGTCGGATGGCGCAGCCCGGGCGGCAGCGATGTGCTGATCACGCGCACGGGCGTGACCTACAACTACCAGGACATGACCGCCAAGACCGTCACCGCGTTCACCAACAACCCCGACATCGGCGCCTCCCCCGAGATGGTCGTCTGGCACGACTGGCTTGTCGTCATCCAGGAGAGCGACCGCGGCTCCGGCACCGTCTGGGCCTACGACCTGACGCAAGGCGCCGGCGGCACATGGACCGACACCGGCGTGGCGTGCCCCAGTACCGAGGATGGCTCGTCGGCAACGGTGTACATGAACACGGTTTTCTGGACCGTGCAAGGCAGGGCTGCCGCCGACGCCGGCGTGCTCTTCAGCATCACCACAACCGACCTCGGTCTCTCCAGGACCCTCGGCGACATTGACGACAACAACGTCGTGGACGGCCTCGACCTGACCGCCGTGCTCACTGCCTGGGACACTGTGCCCGGCGACGCACTCTGGAACCCACGCGCCGACCTCGACAACAACCAGATCATCGACGGCCTCGACCTCACCGAGGTCATCAGCAACTGGACGCCCACGGCCGCCGCTTCCCCGGAGCCGGCAAAACCGGGCAAGCGCCTCGGCAACGTCCGCAAGAAATAACGCCCGGCGAAGACGCTCCCGGGCTGCCGCCGCTGCGCAAACGCAGGTGGGTAAGGGGACGATTCGGACCGCGGCGAGGGTGGCGTGTATCTCGCGCCACTTCGCCGGTGTCCGGTTAGAGACAACAACAACGGCACGACGCCAAAACACCAGAGAGGGGGCCAAATCCATGAGAAAAGGGATGTTTCTCGCACTCACGGTCGCGCTTGCCGCGGCCCTGGCGCCGGTGGTCAGCCAGGCCTACACTCTGGACCCGAGCTTCTCCGAGGGATTCGAAACCGCCTGGGCCGACCCGCCCTACGCCAACGCCGGCTGGGAAAACGAGTGGGACATGTGGTGGACGGCCCGGGAAAGCACGGACCAGGCCCACTCCGGCGACTGCTCGCTCAGGCACCTGGATGCCACTTGCTGGGGCCACACGATCGGCGAGTACCCCGTCTCGCAGATGCACACCATCGAGGACTCGATCTGGCTCTACGTCGAGGAAACCGACCCGACCTTCGTGGGGATCTCGAGATTCGCCTACACCCTCATCTGCTACGGCGACTATTACTGGTACTCGGGTGGCGACCCCATCGGCAGCCCCGTGGTGCTGGCGTTCTGTAACTACAACGGCTCCGTCACCGATGCCGAAGTCTGGATTCAGACCGACTCGAAGGACGGCGAGGGCGACACGAAGAATCGCGT
>CAZJXV010000221.1:0-7493 GCA_964550015.1 uncultured Verrucomicrobiota bacterium | reverse complement strand
ATCACACCCGCTGAAAACCAACGCCTTCCCACGGCGCACGGGACACCATACCCAACTTCTTATGCGCGTCCGGGTAAGTGGCCATTAGAGGCGAGGTACACCGAATCAGGTATGGTGTCCCCCGACTGCAATTACTCGATTCCGCGATTGCGGACCGTCTGAACTACCTGATGCACAACGTGTTGTCTGGCAAGGGACTCGACAGCTTTGCTCGCGACTTTCTTGGCGACACTTGCCCCCGCCACTCCTGAAGTCAACAACACCACACCGTCGAGCCCTCCTGGGCCGCCTTTGAAGATACATCTCATCACCCACCAACCAGCCCCAAGGCAGAACCCTGCGAGGCGGACTATCCTATCTGCACCGGCTGAGAGCGTGGGCAGCGAAGTCGGAGCATTCTTTTGCTGGAAATTGGCAATGGCCTCCGCCAACCTTTTCAGGGACTTGGGGTCTTTGTTCTGTAACCAGTCCTCCCGAGCATTGCTTATGCTGCGCAGGAGTCCTCTGTAATCGCAGACGGCAAGCCATCGGGCAAGATCATCCGGGAGAGCAACATCGATCAAAGGAAAGCGCTGGTGGGTGACAGAATCATCGGTAACCAATTTCAAGGCAGCTTCGCGCAATGAATCTTGACTCAAGCGCGCGCCCAGGATTGTCTCATGATTCGTATTATTCGCTTCGGCTCGCGCCCGAACAATCCCGATGTTCATCGAGTCCCGAACGATATGGGCAGCGACCTCTGCGCATTCCTCGTGCGACATATCTTCTAGCCAGCGTAATAGGTGCCCTCGTGACCATTTCTCTTTACAGAAAGCGTGGGTGGCAACGGTGTACAATTCCCGGGCTTCTTTGGCGGTCGCATCATCACAATCAAAGATACTTGCATCCAGGGTCTCAGGCAAATGCTTCCGATAGTCAGGTTCTTTCGTGAACCGTTTCACCTTGAGAAACTGCGCCTCCTCAATCCATGATGCCCAGTAGTCAGAGAGGCGGTCTTTCAGATCGTCACTACAGACGGCCCTCGCTATCGCACCTGCCAGGTCCTTATAATTCCTTATAGTCTTTGAGGGCAGCTTGGGGAATTCGGTGTAGTAGGCGTCGTGCAATTCAGGGGGAATCACCAAAAGGGGCTCGGCTCGCAGTTTTTTCGCTCGGGGCGGCTTAACCCATTTCAGCAAGTCACCTTCAAGATTGCCGGATTCCGTCAGGACAGTGATGGGTGAAGGATCATTTGCCGGGACCGCGAGCCATTCGCGGATTTCCTTCGGTCCGGTGTGCTGGAAGCATGCACCGTCCAACACGTCGGCGCGAAAGAGCGAAATGCTCGACGAAAAGAGGAAATCAAAGCGCAGGCGGGATCGAAGTGCATCCCGCTGCCTCTTCGCATCTTCAGAATGTGGTCCGTCCCACCAAGCCTTGCTCTGACGAATCGGATCGTAGAAATCCGAGCTAAATGGCTTATTCAAATCGGGGGACACCATACTCCACCTCCTTCGGTTCACGGCGGCATATTGTTGCCCGTGTGCGGGCAGGGTGCTGTCAGGGGGCCAGGCCGGATTGGGTGCAGTGCCCGGCCGAATTCCCGAATCTGAGACGCTGAAGGAGTCTTCGCCCGTCTCTAGGACATTATGTTCCGCGCCGGGTTAGTTGTCAAGGTGAAATTTCATAGAAAAAAGACAGGTGCATGGTGCTCACGCGACCAGGGCTGGACGCGGGGCATTGTTCGTCGAGTTCCGGGAGGAAACGGGATGTCGCGGAAGGGGCGATTGTTCAACCCCCGAATTCCTAGCCCAGCTTGCGCATGTGGGCGAAGCGGGCGGCGACGGTCCGGGCGGCGGCCTCGTCGCCAAACCGTATCGTGCAGAGCTGTCCCGAGGACGAGTCCTTGACTTCGAGCACTTCTCCACGGCCGAAGGTGGGATGGACCACCGTATCGCCCGGCGCGTAGCTGGTCTCCGCAGAAACCTTCTGCCGGCGGGCCTGCGCGGGGTGCGCACCAGCCTCATCGAAGCCGGCGTCTTCGGCACCTTCGTCCTCGAAGACCTCGTCATGGACACCTTCGTCCTCGAAGGCCTTGTCCGGGAGCTCGTCGAGGAAGCGCGACCGTTCCATTTCGGTTTGCTGGCCGAAGCGCATCCTCGAGTCGGCGGCCGAGAGGAACACGCGGTCCTTGGCGCGTGTGAGGGCGACGTAGAAGAGGCGGCGCTCCTCCTCGACGGCGTCCGCGCTTTCCATCGAGTTGGCGTGGGGGAGCAGCCCTTCCTCAAGCCCTGCGACGAAGACCGCAGGGAACTCGAGGCCCTTGCTGTTGTGCAGCGTCATCAGGTTGACCCGGTCGCGCTCGGCCTTCCACGTGTCTATCTCGGAGATGAGCGCGATGTCCTCGAGGAAGCCGCGCAGGTTGGGCGTCTCAGCCGACTCCTCGTAGCTCTCGATCGCGCCGAGGAGCTCCTGGACGTTCTCGATCCGGTCGGGCGCCAGCTCGTCGCGCGCTTTTTGGAGCATCTCGATGTAGCCCGTCTCCTCGACCACGAGGCGTCCGAGGTCGGCGGGCCCGAGCTCCTCGGCCCGGGCGCGGAAGCTTTCAAGCTGCTCGTGGAACGCCGTGATCCTGTTGCGCGCGGCCGGGGTGATTGTCTCGATGCGGTCAGGGTGTGCGATCGCCTCGTGCGGCATCAGCAAGGCCTCGGCGGCGTGGACGCGGAGGCGGTCGAGGGTCGTCTGGCCAATGCCCCGGGGCGGCACGTTGATGATCCGCTCGAGGGCGACGACGTCGGCAGGGTTGATGATGAGCCGGAGGTAAGCGAGCACGTCCTTGACTTCCTTGCGCTGGTAGAAGCCCACGGTGCCGACGACGACGTACGGGATGCGCTCGGCCATGAGCACTTCCTCGAAGACGCGCGACTGGGCGTTCGTGCGGTAGAAGACGGCGATGTCCTGCCGCTGGAGGCCGGCGCCCGTGAGCTCGCGGACCCGGCGCGCCACGCGCTCGGCCTCGTCGTGCTCATCGAAGCACTGGCGGAAGGCGAGTCCTGCGCCCTCGTCGCGTTCCGACCAGAGGTCCTTCGGGTGGCGCATCGTGTTGTGGGCAATGACCGCGTTGGCGGCGCGCAGGATCGTCGGGGTCGAGCGGTAGTTCTGCTCCAGGGTGATCAGGCGGGCGCCGGGGAAGTCCTGCGCGAACTCGAGGATGTGGCGCGCGTTGGCCCCGCGCCACTGGTAGATGGACTGGTCCGGGTCACCC
Source organism: uncultured Verrucomicrobiota bacterium (assembly GCA_964550015.1). Lineage (GTDB taxonomy): Bacteria > Auribacterota > JABMQX01 > JAFGEW01 > JAFGEW01 > CAZJXV01. Next base: position 4,249 of record CAZJXV010000221.1, on the reverse strand, counting down.
ACAACGCACACGTTGCCGTCCGGCGGAGCCAGCAGCTTGACGAGCGTGTACTGGGGCGGGTTCGTGTCCTGGAACTCGTCAACCAGCAGGTGGCGGTACCGGCGGCGCCAACGCTCGCGGGCGTCCGGGTGGTCGCGCAGGACGGCGACGGCGTGCATGAGCAGGTCGTCGAAGTCCATCGCCGACGCGCGCCGGAGGTGGGCCTGGTACTCGGCGTAGATGCGGGCCACGGTCTTGCCGAAGCCGTAACGGCGCGACGCGGCATAGGCGTCCGGGTCGAGCATGGCGATCTTCGCGCGCTCGATCTCGGACTTGAGGGCCGAGGCCGGGAACTGCTTCGGGTCGAGCTTCAGCTCGCGGGCGATGCGCCGGAGCAGGTTCTTGCTGTCCGTCTCGTCGTAGATCGTGAAGTCGCTCGGGTAACCGACGCGGCCCGCCTCGCGCCGCAGGAGCCGGGCGCAGAAGGAGTGGAAGGTACAGAGCAGGGGCATGGCCGAGCGCGCCTGGGCGGCCACCATGCGCTCGACGCGCTCGCGCATCTCGCCGGCCGCCTTGTTGGTGAAGGTCACGCCGAGGATCGAGCGGGGATCCACCCCCCGCGAGACCAGGTATGCCACGCGGTAGGTGATGACGCGCGTCTTGCCGCTGCCCGCGCCGGCGACGACGATCAGGGGGCCGTCGCCGTGCTCGACGGCCTCGCGCTGCTGCGGGTTCAGCTGGTCGACAAACGTCATAGTGCCCCTTGGCTTGCGGTGTCGGCCTTCGGTGCGCGGCGATAGTAGCACGTCGAGGCGTAGCGGGGCTCTAGTATCGTGTCCCGCAAGTTCGTTAGCAAAAGGGCCAAGTGCCTTATCAGAGAACCACACGTTCAAAGGGCTTCCTCAACACAGGTGATGGGAAGCTGCACTTATGTCAGTTGTTTCCGGGACGTGATACGAGCAGGCTGCCGAAAAAAGTGGCCTCACCCGGATCGTGCCGCCATGAGGGCCGGAGGCCCGCCCTCGGCGGGCAAGCCCGACAGCGGGTAGCCTGGGGCGTCAGGGCCTGTTGAAGAAGCCCGTACGGGTACGTCCTACAGGACGCGACGCACGTCGTCCCATGCGCCGAAGGCGCCGAACGTGAGTAGCCGTAGGCGTAAGCCTACGGGCAGGAGGTGACAGATAAAAGTCCTCTTTCTCGACGGGCGACCGGCCCGGACGGGGCCGGTCGCCCGTCGACGAAGGCTGGTTGTTTCTCGCTCGCGGTCCGTAGGCTTACGCCTACGGCTATTCATGTGGTGCCCCTACGGGGCGTCGCGGGCACAGGTTTCTCAACAGGCCCGTAGGCCCGAACGCGGGTAGCCTGGGGCGCCTGCCCTCCGTAGCCTTAGCCAAGGAGCGTAAGCCCCAGGTTCACGACGAGAAAACACACAATCCGAGCCCCGGAGGGGCGGCAGCTGCGATGGCTTCTGAGGGTTGACGGCCCTTTTCAGCAACCTGCTAGACAAATCTGTCCGCCCGCCGTACAAAAATGAAAAAAACCGAAAAAAGCCCTTGACAGCCCCTATTCCCTGAAGTATAGCCGGAAGGTAGGTATCAGTTACGGCTCATGCGTCCTCGGGGGTTACGCGCGAAAGCCGTTGGTTTTCCCCACTGCTCTTTGGCAGCGCCGACCGGCGCACCAGCGTCTTCATAAGTTTAGACCGGGAGTGCCCATGGCTTCTAATGGTAAGTATCCTTCCTTCCCGGGCCTCTATGAGCGCCCAAGAGTCGCGGATATATCACTCCCGGCGGTACAGCTGCGAGATTCGGGGGGGATCAAAAGGAGCGGCGGAATGTACCACAGCAAAAGGTCGAAGGCCCTGCTCCCCGGGAGGGAGTACCCTTCGAACCTTTGCTGTTTATGGGCCTGGTGAAAACCGGAGGCGCAGCCACGGGGCTCAATCTATAAGCCCCTCCTGTTCAACGTACTAGGGTCATCACCGAATTCACTTCTTCGCCTGGCTTTCGCTCATTTCACCCCGTTTCCACGGCGTTTTCCAGGAAAAAATGGGGACAGGCACCTATTTTTCTGCGCCACGGTGTGTCAACTGTGTCCAGAATCTATAGAAAAATAGGTGCCTGTCCCCGTTTTTTCCTCGTCCTGCGCGCTGTGAGAAATGCGGCCTAAGCGATCTGACCGGAGTGGCCGATGAATAACTGGTGATTCACGTCCAGTCGCACCGGGATGGGAGCCGTGTCGGAAGAGCCTGTAAAGAGACACGTCAGCGAAAAGGCGCCCCAGCTCACTGAAGCGGAAAGCGCCCTCATCTACGACGAGATGCTCCGCTCCGGGCGCATCATCCAGGTCACCTCGAACGGGGTGCGCGTCTTCGACAAAGGCGGTGTGTTCATCCGCGAGGAGGTGCTCAAGGCCAAGTTCGTCTTCCCGCGCATTGACGCCACGACGGGACTGGAGCGGATGCTCGACCGGTACATGGAGAAAGACGAGTACACCGTCGAGAAGGTGCGCGAGGAGATCTACCAGTCGGTCTACAAGCCCGTCAAAAGCAACCTCGACAGGCTCGCAGTGGATTCGCGCGACTTCTTCGCCGAGTCCTCAGGCCTCGATCAGGTCCGCTCGGACCTGGACAACGTGATCGAGCGAATGGACGTGCTCACGCTCGGCATGCTCAACGACATCCTGACCCACAGCCAGCTCGAGTTCCGGCACCACGTCGAGGCGGGCGTGTACTGCGGCCTTGCGGGCTCGGTCATCTTCGGCGACTACAAGCGCAAGCTCAGCGACCGCAAAGTGGTCGAAGACCTGATCCTGTTGGGCATCGTGCACGGCCTGGGCCCGGACCTTGAGCAAGGCAAGAGCTTCCAGGAACTGTGCCGGACCTCGAAGAGCTCCTACGACGTCCGCAAGGTGCTCGAGGAGGTCCACACCACACCTGACCAACCGACCAACATCCTGAGCGAGATCCTGGCCACGTCGCTCAGCTACATCGAGGCCCTCGACCAGGACGAGGAGCGCGACACGTTCAACGCGCTCGTGACGCTCCTGGGCTCGGGCCCCGAGACACACGCGATCGCCATCGGCGCCCTGGTGCACAAGTACGCGATCGGCGACTACATGCTCGGATACCTCGTGAGGGACGAGGCCTTCCGCCGGCGGCTCAGCGAAAGCGAGGACCGCTTCGAGGCGAGCCTCCGCGCACGGATGGAAAGGGAAACGATCCCGGCGACCAGGAAGCTCGGCGAGATGTTCCTGCAGGAGCTGCGGTTCAAGCGCACGATGAAGCTGGGGTCCGACGCGAGGCACGATCTCGACGAGTTCGTGGGCACGCTCCTGCCGGTGAAGTCGGCGGCTTCCGAGTTCCTCGAGCGCGCGGCCGGCGACGAGGCCGGCGAACTCGCTCCGTTGAAGCCCGTGACGGAGGCGGCACTCGAGGCCGTCGAGGCGTGCGTGCAGCTCCTCGAGCGCCACGCCGATCCGGCCAACTGGCCCGGACTGGAAAGCCTCTCCGGCGCGGCCTATCTGCTCGCCCACCGCATGCGTTCGGACATCGGCTACCACGTTCAGCGCGCGATCCGGGCGCTCGAGCGCTGTCGCGACCGCGCGGGCGACTTGGTCGAGCCCGCAGAGGCGGCGGCCTTTCGCGAAGCGCTCGACGAGTTCGACCGCCAGACGGCGGCGGACCGGTTCCGCACGCCGACGGGGCATCAGCCCTTCGACATCACGCGGGTGCTCAGCTCCGTGGGCCGGGTGATCGAGAAGGAGCGGGATTCAGGCTGCACGCTCGACGTTCCCGACGAGCTGGTCACGGTGGTCATTGACCCGATCGGCGTCGAGGACCTCCTGCGGAAGCTCCTGGAGACAATCGCCCACAACCAGCGTCCCAGCATCGTAGCCCGCGTGACCGGCGACCGCTGCGTCGTCGAGATTCATGCTCCCTCCGACGGCCCCCGCAACGACCTGCCCGCTCTGGCCCAAGAGCTTGCCGCGGTCGCCCCCGGCGCCCGCCTCAGCGTCACCGCCGACAAACGACCCGGCACGACCTTCCACCTCGAGTTCCCCCTCGCCCACCCCGCCGAAGCCGCCAGGGCATAGCCCGCCCCTTCCCCAACTGGGTCCTGAGTCCTCGCAGAGGACGGCATGATGTAGCCTCGGGCGTAAGGGCCTGTTGAAAAAGTCCGCCTTTGTTCTTCGCAGCTTTGTCCCGAAGGGACAGCATAGAATAGCCCAGGGTCAGCTTTGCCCCGAGCTCGTCGAGGGGCAAAGCGCC
>CAZJXV010000220.1:0-7571 GCA_964550015.1 uncultured Verrucomicrobiota bacterium | reverse complement strand
CAAACCCAGGGCGTTGCCCTGGGCTGTTGTTATGGAACCCCTTCGGGGTAGGGATTGATCTTGTGGGGCGTCAAACCCAGGGCGTTGCCCTGGGCTATTGCTATGGAACCCCTTCGGGGTATGAAAGAGATTCTTCTGATGCCCGGGACTGTTGTATGGCACCCCTTCGGGGTAGGGCTTTTTTTGACGGGATTACAGGATGAACAGGATCTCACCAATCCGGTTGATCCTGTTATCCTGTCAAAAGAGAGATTCTCTGTCAGGTTTTGCGGGTCATTTCGCGTTTGAGGGTGGCGACGACGTCGGCGACGACGTTTTTGAAGGCGCCTTTGACCTGCATGCCGGCCATGGTGGCGTGGCCGCCGCCGCCGTATTGCTTGGCGATGGCCTCGACGTCGAGGCCGCCCTTGGCGCGGAGGCTGATGTTGACGGTGCCGCGCTTGAGGTGGCGGAAGAAGGCGATGACTTCGACGGCTTCGAGCCGGCGGACGAAGTCAATGAAGAACTCGGTGTCGTCGGGGTCCACGCCGATGCGCCGGGCGTCGGCGAGGGTGACGCTGAACCAGGCGAGGCGTCCGTCGAGGTCGGTGTGCAGGGTGTGCAGGGCGAGTCCGAGGAGCTTGGCCTGGGCGAGGGTGTTGCGGTGGTAGATGAGCTCGTTGATCTTGGTGGGGTCCACCTTGAACTGGAGGAGCTCGGCGGCCATCCGGTGCGCGGCGGGCGAGGTGTTGGGGTAGCTGAAGTAGCCGGTGTCGGTGACGAGGGCGACGTAGAGCGGACGGGCGTAGGCGGCGTCGAGCTTGACGCGCTGCTGCTTGAGGAAGTCGAAGAGCATCTGGCCGACGCAGCAGGCGGTTTCGTCCACGACGGCGAAGTCGGCGAACGTGCCTCGGAAGACGTGGTGGTCAATGGCGACGGTGACGAGGCCGGGCCGGTCGCAGAGTGCGGCGAGGGCGCCGATGCGGTGGCGGTAGCTGTTGTCGAGGCTTATCAGCACCTCGAAGTCGTTGGTGGCGCCGGCGTCGAGCGCGGCCTGGTCCACGGTCTTGATCGCGTGGCGTCGGTCGAGGAAGGCGAGCTTGTCGGGGACGGGCTCGTGGTTGAGGATGACGACGTCCTTGCCGCGCCTGGTGAGGAAGCGGTGCAGGACGAGCTCGCAGCCGAGGCCGTCGCCGTCGGCGCGTGTGTGGGTGGTGAGCAGGAAGCGGCGGTGGGCCGTGAGCAGGTCGAGGACGGGCTCCCAGAGGCCGGCGGTCATGACCCGTCGAGCTCGATCTCGAGCCCCTCGTAGGCGGCGCGGGCGTTGGGGAACTGCGTGCGGGCGATCTGCTCGATGCGGGCGACGGTGTCGTCGTCGTGCTCGGGGTCGTGGTGGTAGAGGACGAGGTGCTTGACGCCGGCGCGGGTGGCGACGTCGGTGGCCATGCTAACGCTGCTGTGGCCCCAGCCCTGCTTGTCGGAGGTGGTGCCGTCGTATTCCTCGTCGAGGAACTGGGTGTCGTGGATGAGGAGGTCGGCGCCGCGTGCGAACTCGGCGAGGCGGCCGTGGCGGTCGAGGGCGCCCTCGGTGTCGGTGGCGAACACCATGCGCTTGCCCTTGAAGGCGATGGCGTAGTTGAAGATGCCGCCGCCGGGGTGGTTGGTGCCGTGCGAGACGCTGATGAGGGCCTCGGTCGGGGCCGGGGCCGCGGCGCCGGCGCTGTTCTTGACGACGCGCGGGGTCTGGGTGGTGGTGTCGAGGAGGATGGTTTCGAGCGCGCTGATGTCCTGGATGGACTTGGTGGACTGCATCTCCTCGAGCGTGACGGGGAAGTAGGGCGGGAGCATTTCGTGGGTGAGGATCTCGCGGAAGTCGAGCGAGAGTGACTTGGGCCCGAAGATATGCAGCGTGGTGGAGGCCTTGTAGGCGGGCTTGAAGAAGGGCAGCCCTTCGAGGTGGTCGTGGTGGGTGTGGGTGAACAGCAGGGTGGCGGTGAGGGGGTCAACGCCCTGGGCGAGCAGCGTGTGGCCGAGGTTGATGAGGCCGGTGCCGGCGTCGAGGATGACGAGTGCGCCGTCGAGCTCGGCGGTGACGCAGGTGGTGTTGCCGCCGTAGTTGAGGCAGGTGCGGCTCGGCACGGGATAGCTGCCGCGCACGCCCCAGAAGGTGACTTTGAACATTGCCGGGCCTCCTTTTTTGCTCGAACGCCGGGGCGTCAGCGGCGGAACAGGTTCTTGAGCACGAACAGGACGTTGGCGCGCCGCTCGCGCAGCCGGCGCATGAAATACGGGAGCCAGTGCGTGCCGAAGGGCACGTAGCAGCGGACGCGGTAGCCCTCGGCGGCGAGTGTGCGCTGGAGAGCGCTGCGGATGCCGTAGAGCATCTGGAACTCGAACTGGTCCCGGCCCATGCCGTTGCCGGCGACGAGGGCCTTGCACTCGTTGATGAGCTTCGTGTCGTGGGTGGCGACGGCGCAGTAGGGGTTGCCCTCGAGGAGCATTCGCATGAGCTTGCTGTAGTTCGCGTTCACGTCGCGCTTGTCCTGGAATGCCACCTCCCTGGGTTCGCGGTAGGCGCCCTTGCACAGGCGCGTCGTGATGCCCGCCTTGTTGAGGGCGACGACGTCGGCCTCGGTGCGGTAGAGGTAGGACTGGACGGCGGCGCCGATGTTGGGGCTCTCGGCAAAGACCGCGTGCACGATGTCAAGCGTGGCCTGCGTTACGTTGCTGCCCTCAATGTCTACGCGGACGAAGTTGCCCAGGCGGGCGGCGGCCGCCACGACGCGGCGCACGTTGTCGAGGCAGAAGGCCTTGTCGATCTCGAGGCCCATCATGGTGAGCTTGACCGAGACGTTCGAGTCCACCTTCTCCTGGGCGATGCGCTCGAGGAGCGCGATGTAGTCGGCGGCGGCGCGGTTCGCTTCGTCGCGGTCGGTGACGTCCTCGCCCAGGATGTCGAGCGTGGCGCAGATTTTCCGCTCGTTGAGCCTGCGGACGGCGCGCATGGCGGCGTCGGCGGTTCTTCCGGCGACGAAGCGCCGGGCCATGAACGTCATAAGTCCCATGGGATGAACCTCTTCTGGCTCACGAGGGCCTGGCGCCCCAAGCCAAGCCACTCTATATAGGATAGCGGTCTATGCTCGTTTGTTCAAGGCAATTCGACGGCCCCGGATGGGTCCGGGGCGATTGCGCCGGGCCCTAGCGGATCGGGCCGGGCCAGTGTTTGATCAGACGGGCCAGGAGCCTGACGCCGATGCCGGTGGCGCCCTTGGGGGTGTAGGGGCGCTCTTTCTCGATGGCGGCCGTGCCGGCGATATCAAGGTGCGCCCAGGGGTAGGCGGGGACCGCGGCGGCGCCCTGGACGAATTTCCTGAGGAAGAGCGCGGCGGTGATGGGGCCCGCAGGGCGGCCGCCGACGTTTTTCATGTCGGCGACGTCGCTCTCGATCTGGGGCTCGTACTCGTCCCAGAGCGGCATGGGCCAGACGCGCTCGAAGGTGGCGGCGCCGGCCCGGGTGATGCGGCGGGCGAGCTCGGGGTGGGTGCTGAACAGGCCGATGGCGTGCTCGCCGAGCGCGACGACGCAGGCGCCGGTGAGGGTGGCGAGGTCAATGACGGCGGCCGGTGTGTAACGCGTGGCCCAGAGCAGGGCGTCGGCGAGCACGAGGCGGCCCTCGGCGTCGGTGTTGGCGATCTCGACGGTCTGGCCCGAGGCGTAGCGGATGACGTCGCCGGGGCGGGCGGCGGAGCCGCTGGGCATATTCTCGACGGCGGGCACGAGGGCGAGGACGGGGAACCTGGGCTTGATCCGGGCGACGACGGACATGGTGTTGATGACGGCGGACGCGCCGCCCATGTCGGTTTTCATGTCCGCCATGTTGTCGGCGGACTTGAGCGAGAGGCCGCCGCTGTCGAACGTGACCCCCTTGCCGATGAGGACGATGGGCTTGCCGGCGCTCCGGGCGGGGCGGTACTCGAGGATGATGAAGCGCGGGGGGTGGGCGCTGCCGGCGCCGACGGCGAGGATGCCCGCGAGCTTGTTCGTCTCGAGCGCCTTGCCGTGGAGCACGCGGCAGGTGAGGCCGCGCTTGCGGGCGACGGTGCGTGCGGCGGCGGCCAGCGACTCGGGCACGAGCTCGTTGCCGGGGAGGTTGACGAGGTCGCGGGCGTCGGCCACGGCTTCGGCGACGATCGCCGCGTCGTGGGCCGCGGCGCGGGCGGAGGCGAGCTGGGCGGGCGAGACGAGGAGCACGGCTTCGGTGAGGTGTGTGGCGTCGTCGGGCGTCTTCTTGAACCGGTCGAACCGGTACTGGCCGAGGAGGATGCCTTCGCCGAGCGCGCCGGCGAGGTCGGCGGCCTTGGCGGCGCCGGCCTTGAACGTGGCCGTGACGAAGGCAACGGTCCGAGCGCCCTGGGCGCACGCGGCCTTTGCGGCGACGGCGGCGGCCTGGCGGGCGTGCTCGAGGGTGACCTTGTCCGCGGGGCCGAGGCCGACACAGATGAGCTTGCGCGCGGGGAGACGACCGCCGGTGTGAAACGAGACGGTTGTGTTGCGCTCGCCGGTGAGTTCTTTCGAGCGCAGCGCGGCGCCGATGAGGCCCTCGAGGGCGCGGTCGAAGGCGGCGAGCGGCTTCGGCAGCGCCGCGGGTTTTTCGGTGAGCGCGCAGACGAGTGCGTCGGTGCTGGCTTCCGGGGGCGAGGTCGTCGCCTCGCGGGGCGAGGTGGCCGAGACCGTGAGCTTCATCGTGGCGGTTCCCTTCGTGTGCGGTCCGCTGAGGGGCGGACCTGACGGTCCGCTGAGGGGCGGACCTGACGGTCCGCTGAAGGGCGGATTATTGCATAGAAGGTAGGTGGGTCTGAACGAATTTCAGGTGCTCTTGCTCGGCGGCGACGAGCTCTCGGAACATCTCGTCCCAGTGCGGCGCTTCCTTCGCCTCGGCGAGGGCGCTGTATAGGTCGAGGAGCTCGCGCTTGTGCTCGACGGCGGACTTGAGGGCTTCGAGCAGGGCGGCCTCGTCGCCGGGGGCCACGTCGGTCTCGGGCACGAAGTGCTGGATGAAGGTGCGCAGGCTGGCGGCGTGTTTCCGGCAGACGCGCTCGATGATGCTCAGGTGGCGGGCGGCGTCGTCGGCGAGGCGGGCGGTGAGCTCGCGCCGGGCGGCGTCCGTCGTCGAGGCGAGGACGCGGCGGTAGAGGTCGTAGGCTTCCTTTTCCCTGCGGATCGCCTCGCGAATCTGCTCTTTGAGCGCGCGCATACCACAACCTGGGCGGACAATCCTCTTGCCGGGTATTCTAGTGAGGCTTCGCCGGGATGTCAAGGGCTTCTCGCTGATTGACTCGAATATGTTGCGCTTGGGCGGGTCGGATCGAGTCACTCAGAATCTGACAGGGCGTCCAATGCTTCCGGCAAGCCGGGGACCTCCTGCGCTCCGGCGAGGACCTGGACGCTGGAGCCCTTGAGATCGTCGCCGAACGGCTCGCAGCGGCCGCCCAGGCGCTCGGCCAGGAAGACCTCGGCGATGGCGTAGAAGGAGGTGTTGTTCTCGGGACGGTAGAAGCCGTGGCCCTCATCGGGGTAGAGCGCGTAGGTCACAGGGATGCCCCTGTCCTGCATTGCCTCGACGATCTGGTCCGACTCGGCTTTCTTCACGCGCGGATCGTTGGCGCCCTGCCCGATCAGCAGCGGCGGACAGATGCGATCCACCATCTGGCGGTGATGACTGCCTCGCTCGCGCTGATGAGCACGACCTGCACGAGGCACTCTCATGCCACATGTCGGCCGGCTCGACAAGCACCACGACACGCATCTGCCGGCGGGCACACGGCCGGGGGGCCGGGTTCTACTCGCAGTAGACGTGCACCTGGTCGCCGTCGGCCGATTCGACGTGCACCTGCAGTTCGCGCAGCGCCTCGACGAGCTGCTCGCCCTGGAGCTCGGCGAGCTTCGAGAGGTCCACGCCGGACTGGTCAATGGCCTTCGATGCCTCGTGCGGCAGAAGCGAGCCCAGCTTGATGCCGGTTTTGATCAAGCTGAAGGGCACCCGGACGTTGACTTCGTCGCCGTCGCTGCTCTCGACGTGCACGCGCAGATAGCGGGCTCTCCTGGGCGTGGGGTGCTCGGGCATCTCCGGCGCGACGGGCGGCGGCAGCGGCCCGGGCTGCCGGCCCGCGTCTTCGGGCGGCTCGAGCGGCGTCGGGCCCGCCATGACGTCGTCGAGCTTGTCGAGCAGGGCCGACGCCTCGTCGACCGAGACCTTGCCGCTCGCGACCATCTCGAGGATCTTCTTTTTCGGGTCGTCCATGATTCTCAATCCTCATCAGTTGCTTCTGCTTCGTGTCTCTCTCTCGCGTGCTAGATCCATTTCAGATCGACGCGGTGTTCTTTGGTTCGCATCGAGATGGTCATCCCGCGCATCGCGACGAGGGCGAGGACGATCAGATGCCAGTGGAGCAGGAGTCCGCGGTCGCGGCGCCACGCCGTGGCACGCGCCCCGAGGCCGACGGCCCAGAAGAACGGCGTCACGACAAGGGCGAGCGCCCAGAGCAGCACCCAGGGGATGACGAGCACAAGGGCGTTGACCCTCAACAGGAGAACGGTCGCCGGGAACGATACCGGGACGACGGCGCGCTGCATCAGAGCTCCTCCAGCGCCTGCTTGACGTCGATCTCGCCCGCCTCGAGTTTCTTCAAGATGTCGTTCGCCTGCCGGGCCTTCTCTTCCTGCTCGGCGAGGTCCACGTCGACACGCTTGCGGGCGTGTCCGCGGACGTGTGTCCTGACGTGCCTGCGAATGTCCTCCTTTATGCGCGTGAGCGGTCTGAGACCCTCTCGCATGCGCCGGCCCATGTCCCTGAGCGGCTCCAGGCCTTCGCGCATGTGTCTGCCCATGTCGTTGAGGGGCTCGAGGCCTTCGCGCATGTGTCTGTGCATGTCCTTGAGTGAGTCCAGGCCCTGGCGGAGTCCGTGCGCGGCCGCGTCCTCGGGCCGCTCGCCCTCCGAGTTGGGCGGGGCCATGGCCTTGTCGAGCTGAGCCACGAGCGCTTCGAGCCGGTTGCGCGCCGTCGGGTAGCTGACGCCGAGGCTCTCCTGCAGGCTCTTGATCGAGCCGAAGCTGCGGATGAAGGCGATGGCCAGCGCCTGGTCCTCGCTGCTCAGGCGCGCCAGCGGCGAGACCTCGAACTCGCCCTCGAGTCGCACGTTGCATCGTGCGCACAGACAGACCACGGGCATCATCGGGTTGCCGCATTCGGGGCATTTGGCATTCGAAATATCCATAGCAACCTCCACAATTCTGCATCATATTGGTCCGCCGGCTTGATATTGTCAAGCCTTTATTGCATTTTGTCGACATTATTTGCAGGCTGGCCATTTCCCGGTAGCTCCGCCGCCCCTCAGAGAATCGAGAGGGCAGGAGATGGGGTCCGCCCTCGGCTGTGCGGGCCTGTTGAAAAACTCCCTTTATGTAAGCCTTACAGGCTATGGTTTGGTTTGCTGCGGGCTCTGTACCCAGGGTGGCCCTTCGACAAGGCTCAGGGCAAGCGCTTTGCCCCTCGACGAGGCCGCTTGCGCTAACGAGCTCGGGGCAAAGCTGAC
>CAZJXV010000219.1:0-7625 GCA_964550015.1 uncultured Verrucomicrobiota bacterium | reverse complement strand
ACCCAACCACAACCCAGCCCCAAGCGAAATTACACAAAACTATGGACACCACCGCTATGATGGGGCGTCCTGAGGCAAGCCATGAGGGAGCGAACGTGCAACAGTACGGGGTGATCTTCGATCTCGACGGGGTGCTCGTGGACAGCGGCGCGGCGCACCGCGAGTCATGGACACAGCTTGCGGCGGAGGCGCACGTGCCGATGTCGGACGAGTTTTTTGCGGAGACGTTCGGGCAAACGAATAAGGACATCCTCACGGCGCTCTTTGGCCGTGAGTTGCCGGAGGCGGAGTGGCAGCGCCTGGGGGAGCGGAAGGAGGAGCTCTACCGCGAGATTGTGCGCGGCCGTGTCCCGGTCATGCCGGGGGCGGTGGCGCTCATCGAGGCGCTGCGCGCGGACGGCGCGCGGTTGGCGGTGGGAAGCTCCGGGCCGCCGGCGAACATTGAGCTGTGCCTCGACGAGATGGGCGTCCGGCGTGATTTTGACGTGGTGGTGACGGGCGAGGATGTGACGCGCGGCAAGCCCGACCCGCAGGTGTTCCTGCTTGTGGCGGAGCGGCTGGGTCTCGGGCCGGAGCGGTGCGTGGTGGTCGAGGACGCGGTGGCGGGCGTCGAGGCGGCCAGGCGGGCCGGGATGGCGGCGGTGGCGCTCACCTCGACGCATCCCCGGGCGTCGTTCGGGCATGCCGATCTCGTCGTGGAGAGTCTGAAGGAGCTCGGGGCGGGACGATTGCGTGCGCTGGTTGCGGCTCGGGCCTAGCGGGTTGCTGACAGACCCGGTCAACCCCCAGAAGTCGTCGCAGCTCTGCAAATGCTTCTGCCGCCCCTCCGGGGCTCGGATTGTGTGTTTTCTCGTCATGAAGCTGGGGCTTACGGGCCTGTTGAGAAACTCCTTCTATATAAGCCTTCCAGGCTATGGCCTGGTCTCTTGCGGGCTCTGTACCCAGGGTGGCGCTTTGCCCCTCGACTAGCCCCTCGACAAGCTCGGGGCAAGCTCGGGGCAAAGCTGACCCTGGGCTATTCTATGCAGCCCCTTCGGGGCAAAGGTTCGGGGCAAAGCCGCCAAGAGCAAAGGCGGCGTTTTTCAACAGGCCCTGACGCCCCAGGCTACCTGCTGTCGGGCCTCCGGCCCTCATGGCGGCACGATCCGGGCGAGGCCCCTTTTCAGCAGCCTGCTCGTGTCGCGTCTCGGAAATAACTGACATAAGTGCAGCTTTCCATCACCTCTGTTGAGGAAGCCCGTTGAACGTTTGCTTCTCTGACAGGGCACTCGGCCCCTTTGCCAACGAAGTTGCGAGACGCGACACTAGTTCGATGGCCGCTTGAGGACAACGCCGGCTGTTTCGTCCTTGCCCGCGATGCGGCCCTTGAGGGCGCCGTCGTCGTAGCCGCTTGCGCGGACGCGGAGGGTGTAATCGCCATCGGGGATGTTCGTGAGCGTCATGCTGCCGTCGGGGCCGGTGCCTCGAATGCGGCCAATGGTTTGTCCGAACAGCAGGTCGGGGAGAGTGAGTGTCGTGGCGAGCCATGGATCGCGGCCCGGATCGAGCAGGACGAAGGCGTCCTCGATGGGTTTGCCCGACGTGTCCGTGACGGTGACGGTGATCGTGTGGCCCGCGGTGAAATCGAGGTCGAGGTCGACCCGCTTGCCCTGGGGCACGGTGAGCGTTGTGCTGATCGGCGCGTAGCCCTCGGCGCGCGCGAGGATTCGGCGGCGGCCGGGGGCGAGATCAATGCTGTACTGGTTGTTCTCGACCTCGACGAGATGATCGTCCCAGTTACGCCGGCGGCCTTTCTCGTCGAAGACGAAGAGGGCGATCCGGTCGAGGGGCCGGCCGTCGGCCGTCCGGACCCGGCCGGCGAGGGTGGCATTCCAGGCCCGGGGCTGCCTGAGCAGGCGTATGACGAGGTCGCTGAGAGGGCGACCCGGGCGCTTTTCGATCTCGAGTATCTGTGGGCTGCAGGCAGGGGCGGTGACGTAGAGGAGGTGCCTGCCGGGCCTGACGCCGCACAGGGCGAACTCGCCGTTGTGGCGAACCTGGATGAGGCCTGAGCCGAGGCCGGCGACCGAAATGGCGGCCTCCATGACGTCGGCGGCTGCGGGATCGGGCTTGAGCCATACGCGGGCGTTTGCGATGGGTATCCCTTTGTCGGTGAGGACGACGCCGGAGACGCGCTCGTCGTTGAGTTCGACGTCAAGCGTCAGGTCGGCGGTGGCGATTCGGAACTCGCGTTCAATGAAGTCGCTGCCGCCGCCCGGCGCGTCGGTGCGCGTGCGCCAGAGGTACGTTCCGGGCGGGAGGTCGTCGAAGCGGTACCGGCCACGTTCGTCGAGCATGGTTCCGGCGCTGACGGTGCGGGCCCAGCAGGTGGAGGTGGGTTTTGTCTTGACGAAGACGTATTCCTTGGCGGGCAGCGGCTTGCCGTTCCGGGTGACGACGCCGCCGACGGCGGCGCCGCCCAGGGTGAAGTGCGCGCGGGTCTCGATGCCGTCGAGGACCTTGACGAGCTTGTGGTGCCACGCGCCGGAGGTGTTCTGGACTCCGATCTCGTAACGGCCCGGCGGGAGATGGACGAGCCGGAATCGGCCCTGGTCGTCGGTTGTGACCGGCTTGTCAACGTGCTCTGATGGTCTGCACTCGACGTGCAGGTCGGGGACGGGCTTGCCGCGGCGGGTGACCACGCTGCCGGTGACGGACCCGCCGGGGGTCAACTCGATTGTGAGTCTTGGGGTTGATCCCTCGTCGAAGCGTTCGGTGATTTCCTCGCGGGCGAACCGGGGGTGCTCGAATGTCAGGACGTATTGTCCGGGCGGGACAATCTCGAAGGAGAATGCGCCGTTGCGGTCGGTGCGTGCGGAGAAGGGCTCAGCGTAGCGGCCGCTGCGTGACATCCGGACGAGGGCGCCGGTGACGGGGTGGCGCTGCGCGCCGGTGACGACGCGGCCGTGGACGATGAGGCCGGTGTCGAGGACGATCTCGACGGTTTTCTCCTTTTCGTTCTCGGCGATCGTGACCGTGACTTCTTTCTCGGCGTATCCCGTGCGTTGGATCGAGAACGTATAGGATCCTGCCGCGAGGGCTTTGAAGGTCACGGTGCCGTCGGCTGCCGTCTTGTGCCGCAGGTAGTGTTCGCCGAAGGACTCGACGAGGGCGCGCGGCAGGGGCCGGCCGTCGATGGCGGAGGTGATACGCAGGGTGAGCACCGTGCCCGCGACGAGCTTGATGACCGGGGCGGTGGTCTGGGTGCCTTCCTCGACCTGGATGTCACTGACTATGGCGGGGGCGAAATGCGGATGGGACACCATGACTTTGTAGAACCCTGTGAGCAGGCCGCCAATCTCGCATCGCCCTTCGGGGTGGTCGTCGTGTAGGGTGACGGGCACCCACCCGGGTTCGTAGCGGCCGCGCGCGGCGGCGGGTCCGCAGAACAGGATGCGGTAGTCCTCGACGGGCTCACCGGTCGTGGCGTCGAGCACATTCACGGTGAGTACGCCCGCGCGGCGCAGGGTGATTGTGACGTCGTCGGCGGGGGCCGAGACGCGGACAGTCTCACGGAGGAAGCCCGACGCGGACGCGTCAAGTCGGCACGCGCCCGGCTCGACTCCGGTCAGGACGAACGTCCCGTCGTCGGCGGTTGGGACGCGCTCGACGCGGGCGTTCGGGATCGGCTTGCCGTCGTTGTCAACGACCTTGCCTGAGACGGTGACTGTCACGCGTTTCTCGATCGTGAGGACGAAGTTGACATCGGGGACGGTGCGGCCGGGTGGGAGGACGACCTGCCTGGAGGGGGGTGTGGACGTCGTCTTTGGGGGCGGCTTGTCTCTGCTGCCGCCGGTTGTCCTCATGTGCTCTCCGACCGTCACCGTGTACGTGCCGGGGGGCAGTGGTCCGACGGTGTAGGCGCCGTCGGGGCCGGTTCCGTTGACGGGGTCGAGCATCTCGTAGTAGAAGTCCATGACCGCTTCGGACAGGTTCATGAGCTCGCCGAAGTCGAAGAGGTCGCCTTCCGTCCGCTCGCAATTGATCCAGCGACCCGGAATGCCCTTGCCGTCCTGGGTGGTGACGGTGCCGGCGATGTAGGCGCCGTCAAAGAGCTTCAGTTCGACGTCCTTGACGACGCGGCGGTCGCGGAAGTCAACCGTGGCGACGGCGGCTCGCGGTTTGTCGCGATCAACGGCGGCGAGGGCGTGGCGCTGTGCAAAGTCCGTGGTGTAGAGGCCGCCGAAACGGAAGCGGCCGTGCGCGTCCGTGGTCCTCTCTTCGGCGAGGTAGCCGATGCCGCACACGACGGGCAGGCCGGCGGCCGGCTTTCCGTCGGGGCCGAGGACGCGGCCGGATATGACGCCGCCCTCGTTGAGCTTGATCACGAGCTCCTTGGAGAGATCGGCGCGGGTGAGATCGAATGAGTCTTCAAGGTAGTCCTGGGCGACGATGTGCAGGGCGGCCATCCGTGGGAACGAGAGCGGGATGATGAAGCGGCCCCGGGCGTCGGAGACGGCGCGTATCGGCGAGCTGATCGAGCCACGCAGCACTTCGAAGATGCTCCGCCCCTCGGGGATGGGGATGGGCTCGTCGTGGCCGGGGATGTGAAGCGTGCGGTCGGTGGGCTCGTCGAGCTCGCCCTGGGGGAAGCGGAGACCGACTTCGATCGCTGCGCCCTTGATGGGCCGGCCGGACCTTCTGTCAACAACGAGACCTTTGATCGGGGTGGCGGGGCGCATGGCGAGGTCGAGTTCGGCGATCTTGTCGTCATAGGCGATGGTCTTTCGCAGGGACGGGGTCGCGAGGCCGGGGGCGACGGCGGCAAACTGCTTCTCGCCGGGGGCGGGGAAGGTGACGCGATAGCGGCCGTTGCCGTCGGCCTTGACGGGCTCTTCGGATTGCATGCAGTAGACGGTGGCGTCTGCGACGGGCTCGCGCGTCTCTGCGTTCATGACGAGGCGGGTGACGACGGGTTGACGGATGAGGACGATGCTGTACGGCTTCTTCCGTGCCCTGGATGCGGCCTGGGCGACGTAGCCGGACCACTCGTTGCAGCCGTCCTTCTGCGCGGAGAGCTCGACGCCTTCGAGGGGCGCGTAGGTGAATCGGAAGCTGCCATCGGCGCCGGTTGTGATGGGGCGGCTGTGGAGATACGCCTCGGAGAGCTCGCGGACGAAATGGAGACGGACGCCTTCGACGGGCTTTCCGGCGCTGTCCGCGACGCGGCCCATGATGTCCATGGCCGGCTCGAGGTGGATCGTGAGCTTGTTGAGGCCCTGTCCGCGCTGCACCCGGCACGTGGCGAAGCCGTCGGCCAGTCCGTCCGAACGCGCTAGAAGCACATAGTCGCCCGGGCCCAGGTCGGCGAGCCCAAAGGCGCCGTCCGGGCCGGTCGTGGTCGTGGCGATCGGCGGGACGTATTCCCAGAAGGAGGAATTCTCAGCCGGGTGGCAGGTGACGGTCGCGTCCTTGAGCGGCTTGCCGTCGGGATCGAGGACGCTGCCGGCGATCATTCCGGCGCGGGCGGCGTCCGGCGCCTCGGGAGGGAGGCCGCCCGCGTTCGTTGCGGCCAGGCCGGCGCCGGCGATACCGACCAGGAGCAGGACAAGCGGCCAAGCGTGGGGCCTTGTCATGGCAGCGCTCCTCAGGACGAGCGGGTCCGGGTGTCAGGCGGCCTTCGGCTGGAGAGCTCCTGCGGGTGTGTGTGCCGGATAATAGTGTAGCACCTCGGGCCGTGGTTGTCAATGCGCTTTCGGGAGGGCGTGGGCGTCCGGGCGGTTACTCTCTGTCGCGCGCGGGGAGCCGGTGTGTTATCCTTTGGGGAGATGTACCAAGGGAAATCCATGCGGGTGAGCGCTGAGCAGGGCGTAGGCAGGATCGCGCGGGTGCGCGGGTCGGTGGTGGACGTGGCGTTCGAGCGCGGGCTGCCGGCGCTGTACGAAGCGCTTCTGGTCGAGACCGGGGACGGCGGCACGCCCATTGTGCTCGAGGTGCAGCAGCACGCGGGGCCGGAGCGGGTGCGCACGATCGCGATGTCGTTCACGGCGGGGCTCGAGCGCGGGCAGCCGGTGCGGCGCACGGGCGCGCCGATTCGCGTGCCGGTGGGCAAGCCGGTGCTGGGCCGGATGGTGAACGTGCTGGGCGAGGCGATAGACGGCGGCGAACCGTTCGGCGAGGAGGTCGTGAGACACCCCATCCACCAGCGTGCGCCGGCGCTGACCGAGGAGCGCGCTTCCGACGAGATCTACGAAACCGGGATCAAGGTGATAGACCTGCTGACGCCCTTGCCGATCGGGGGCAAGGCGGGGATGTTCGGCGGGGCGGGCGTGGGGAAGACCGTGCTCATCATGGAGCTGATCCACACGACGCTCGAGGAGCACAAGGGGGTGGCGGTGTTCGCCGGGATCGGCGAGCGGTCGCGCGAAGGGCTCGACCTGTGGCAGGAGATGCAGCAGAGCGGCGTGCTCGAGCGCTCGGTGCTGGTGTTTGGGCAGATGAACGAGCCGCCGGGCGCGCGCTTCCGCACGGGGCTGACGGCGCTGACCGTGAGCGAACATTTCCGCGACGAGATGGGCCAGGACGTGCTGCTGTTCGTGGACAACGTGTTCCGGTTCGTGCAGGCGGGCATGGAGGTCTCGGGGCTGCTCGGGCGGATGCCGTCGCGGGTGGGGTACCAGCCGACGCTGACGAGCGAGATCGGCGACCTGGAGCAGCGCATCGGATCGAAGGGGCGCGGGGCGATCACGTCGATCCAGGCGGTGTACGTGCCGGCCGACGACCTGACGGACCCGGCGTGCGTGCACACGTTCACGCACCTCGACGCGGCGATCGTACTCTCGCGCGACATGGCGGCGCAGGGGTTGTATCCTGCGGTGAACCCGCTCGAGTCGTCGTCGAAGCTGCTCGACCCGCGGACCGTGGGCGAGGAGCACGATGCGCTGGCGAACGAGGTGCGGCGCACGATCGCGCACTACAACGATCTCAAGGACATCATCTCGATGCTCGGGATGGAGGAGCTGAGCGAGGGGGACCGGCGCGTCGTGCTGCGCGCGCGGCGGCTGCAGCGGTTCCTGACGCAGCCGTTTTTCGTGACGGAGCAGTTCACGGGCAAGGAAGGGCGGCGCGTTTCTCTGGCGGACACGCTCGCGGGGTGCCGGGCCATCATGAAGGGCGAGCTCGACGAGGTGCCCGAGACGGCGTTCTACATGGTGGGGACGATTGACGAGGTAACGAGCGGGAAAAGGATCGGGGAAATCACCGCAGAGAGCGCAGAGACCGCAGAGGCAGGCAATGGCTGAGGGCGGGCACGAGATGCAGCTCATCGTGACGACGCCGACGCGGGTGATCGTTGACGAGCCGGTGCGGAGCGTGCAGGCGGAGGACGCGACCGGGCGTTTCGGCATCGAGCCCGGGCACGAGCATTTCCTGACGACAACCGTGGCGAGCATCGTGCTGTACCGGCCGGTGGGCGGCGGCGAGCGGATCCGGGTCGACGAGAGGATCGCCGAGCGGGCGGAGCGCGCCCTGTCGGGACGCGCGATGGGCGGGGCCTTCGTCAGCGCCGAGGGCGTGATCGCTGCGCCGCGGGATAAGGCGGCGCTGGCGGAAGGCGGCGCGATCGCCGTGGACATGGAGAGCGGCCC
>CAZJXV010000218.1:0-7644 GCA_964550015.1 uncultured Verrucomicrobiota bacterium | reverse complement strand
GGAGGTGGCCCGCAGCGACAGCACGGTGCTGATCGAGGGCGAGAGCGGCACGGGCAAGGAGCTCGTTGCACGCGCCATCCACAGCCTCAGCCCGCGGCGGCGCCGCAAGCTGGTGACCGTCAACTGCGGCGCTCTGCCGGACACGTTGCTCGAATCCGAGCTCTTCGGCCACAAGGCGGGCGCATTCACCGACGCGAAGCGAGACCGGAAGGGCCGGTTCGCGCTCGCCGAGGGCGGGACGATCTTCCTCGACGAGATCGGCGACGTCTCACCGGCGCTGCAGGTGAGACTCCTGCGCGTGCTGCAGGAGCGCACGTACGAGCCGCTCGGCGGCGTCGAATCGCTCACGGCGGACGTGCGCGTGATCAGCGCGACGAACCGGAACCTGGACGAGCTCGTGAAGCAGGGGACGTTCCGGCCGGACTTGTACTACCGGATTAACGTGGTGCGGCTCGAGGTGCCGGCGCTCAGAGAGCGCAAGGAGGACATCCCGCTGCTCGTCGACCACTTCATCGCGCGCTTCAACCGGCTTCGGCAAAAGGACGTCTCGGGTGTCGCGCCCGAAGTCCTGGCAATCCTCATGGAGCACGACTACGCGGGCAACGTGCGCGAGCTCGAGAACATCCTCGAGCACGCCTTCGTCCTCTGCCCGGGCGGGATGATCGAGCCGCGCCACCTGCCCGAGCACCTGAGGCCGCCGGGCCCCACCGGGACGAAGGCCGCCGAAGCCGGGACACTCGACGAGATCCAGGCCCGGTTCATCAAGCACGCGCTGGCGCGGAACAACTGGAACCGGCTCGCCACAGCCAGAGAATTGGGCATTCACAAGAGCACGCTTTTCCGCAAGATCAAGTCGCTTGGCATTGTCTTGCCCGACCAGGATGGTCGCTCCCGCACGCAGTAGGGTCGCAATAGAGCGACTGTTCTGACGCTGGCGGAAGTGCGTTTCTGCGACTCTACAACAACGCAAAGCGGTTCTCTTCCACATTATCTCTGTTTTTATGCTCTTCTTGTACAGCAGGATACGACCTTAAGCGCCGCAGTTCATCGTTAGCCGGCACGGGTTGTGCGATTTGGATGGCCGGAGTTTTGAGATGAAAGTAGCGATACCAACATGGGACGGGCGTGTTTCGCCGGTGTTCGATGCCGCCCAGCGTCTGCTGATCGTGGACGTTGCGGGTGGGACGGAGCTGAATCGCTCTGAGGAGCCGCTTCCGCAGCAGCTTCCTCCCCAGCGGGTGGCGCGATTGAACGATCTCGGCGTAGACGTCCTTGTGTGCGGGGCGATCTCGCGTCCGCTCGCGGGGATGATCGCGGCATCGGGCATCACGTTGGTGCCGTTCGTCAGCGGCGAGTGCGAGGAGGTGCTGGCCGCGTACCTCAAGGGCGGATTCCCGAGCCCCCAGTTCCTGATGCCGGGATGCTGCGGGCGGAGGCATCGCCGGCGGGCAGGCTTCGGTTGGGGTCGCGGACATGGACGATGGTAACAGGAAGGAGACCGACATGAAGATTGCAGTCACGTCGCGCGGGCCGGAACTTGAGAGCGAGGTGGACCTGCGCTTCGGCCGGGCACGGTACTTCATCGTCGTGGACACCGAGACCGGCGAGTTCCACGCGGTGGACAACGAACAGAACCTCAACGCGGTGCAAGGCGCGGGAATCCAGGCCGCGCAGCAGGTCGCCGCCGAGAGCGTTGAAGCGCTGCTCACCGGCCACTGCGGGCCGAAGGCGTTCCAGGTCTTGAGCGCGGGCGGCATCAAGGTGTTCAACGGCGCGGAAGGCACGGTCGCCAATGCGATCGAGCGATTCAAGGCCGGGGAGCTTTCGGAGGCCGCGGGCGCGGACGTTGGCGGCCACTGGATGTAACGAAACAGGATACTCATCACGATCAGGCACGGAGGTAAGTGCAATGCCAGGCGGAGATCGGACAGGGCCCATGGGTATGGGTCCAATGACGGGACGGGCGGCAGGCTACTGCGCCGGCTACCCGGTTCCGGGTTTCATGAACCCATTCGGCGGAAGGGGCTTCGGCGGCGGCGGCTGGGGCCGCGGCTTCGGGCGCGGCTTCGGACGCGGATGGGGCCGCGGTTGGAGTCGCGGCTGGGGCTTCGGCGCCTATGGCTACCCGGCCTGGGGCGGAGGTTTCGGCTACGGCGCCGTTCCTGTTGCGATGCCCACACCGACGGCAGCAAGCGGCATCGAGCTCGACACGCTCAAGGCGCAGGCCGAGTACTTCGAGAACTCCCTGGGTGAGATCAAGAAGCGGATCGAAGAGCTCGAGTCCCAGCAGCAGGAAAGCGGCACGTAAAGCGAGACGGGCGGGGGCGGCGCACTCGGTTCCCTCCCCCGCCCGACGACTGGATCCGCGCACTCAAGGAGGATTCAATGTCACCCGGCGGAATGAGAGGCGGCGGTCGAGGAGGAGCAGGCCGCGGCAGAGGCATGGGCCGCGGCCGCCGCTTCGGGCGCGGCATGGGGGCTGGTCCGGGCATGGGGGCTGGCCGCGGCATGGGGCGTGGGCCTGGTCAATGGCCGACGAGCGATTCCGGGACGCCACCGCAGCAACCGGGGCCCCTGATGCCGGACACGGAGCGACAGGGCGAAGTTGAAAGGCTCAGGGAAATGGCCCGTCAAATAGAGCGCCAGAAAGCGGAGCTCGAGCGGCAAATACAGCAGGCCGAGTCCGGCAGGACGGCAGGCCCCGTGCAGCTCAAGCCGATCGTGGACGAGACGCTCTGCACCGGCTGCGGCATTTGCCTGGAGGCATGCCCGGTGGATGCCATTGTGCTCGTTGACGGCACGGCGAATATCGGCGACGAGTGCACGGCATGCGGGGCGTGCATCGCGGAATGCCCGAACGACGCGCTTGCCATGGGCCCGGCATGAGTGGTTGCCGTGCGCACGGCGCTCGACGACGTCTAGAGCCAAGCTGAAGCAGGACACTCAGAGAGGAATCGAACGGTGGCTAAAGGACGAGGGAAAGGACCGACGGGCGGAGGTCCCGGATCGGGACGCGGCATGGGCGCCGGCGGCGGCCGGGGACGCATGGGCGGCTTCGGCGGCGGGCTGGGCGGAGAGTGCGTGTGCCCCGCCTGCGGCGCGACGACGCCCCACGAGCGCGGCGTGCCCTGCACGCAGGTCAACTGCCCGAAGTGCGGCGCGGCAATGGCGCGCCAGATGTAGGACCAGGCGGCTGGTGGTACTGACCCTGCGGCCGCTCGAGACGAAAGGCCCTTCGATTGGAGGCACTGATTCGTTGAGGACTGTCTATGGCCCGGTGCCATCGCGTCGGCTCGGCCGGTCGCTGGGGGTCAGCCCGATTCCGCGCAAGACGTGCACCTACTCGTGCGTGTACTGCCAGCTCGGTCGGACCTCCACGCTGACCACCCAGCGCCGGAGTTTTTTTCCCAAGGAAGACGTCGTTGGCGAGATTGCCTCGTCGCTCCCGGACTCCGGCGCGGAATACATCACCTTTGCCGGTGACGGCGAACCGACGCTGTGCAAGGACCTCGGGTGGCTGGTGGGCCAGTGCAAGGCGCAGTTCGGAATCCCGGTCGCCGTCATCACCAACGGGTCGCTGCTCGACCGCCCGCAGGTCAGAGCCGATCTGATGGAGGCGGACGTTGTTATGCCGTCGCTCGACGCAGGCTCGGCGGCGCTTTTCCGGCGGATCAACAGGCCGCACAAGAGCGTCACATACGACAAGGTGCTCGAAGGTCTTGTGGCTTTTCGCCGGGAGTACCACGGGCGCTTGTGGGTCGAGGTGATGCTCGTTCGCGGCCTGAATGACTCACCCGAGTCCCTGGATGACTTGAAGCATGCCTTGGATCGCGTGGCGCCGGACCAGGTGCACTTGACCATGCCTATCAGGCCGCCGGCGGAGAAGTGGGTACAGATGCCTGCGCCGTCGAGCGTGCACGCGGCGCGCGACATCCTCGGGCGGGGTCACGAAGTTGTCGGCTATGAGTCCGGGACGTTCGGGACGTCGGCGCCCGCCCGGCCGGAAGAGGCAATCATGGAGATCTGCCTGCGCCATCCGCTGCGTGAGGAACAAGCGGAACAGATCGCGCAGCGCCTCGGCGCGCCGGACGTCGTGGCATCACTCGTTGCGGCCGGAGAACTCATGCGCGTTGCTCACGCAGGCAAACACTATCTTATCGCGTCGGGCCCTTCCGGCGCCCCGCTGTCGCACCCGCAGGACGAGGAGCCATCGGTATGAATGCTACAGGAACGCGGCCCGGTCTCGTGGTCACGATCGCGAGCGGCAAGGGCGGCACGGGCAAGACGACAGTGGCGACGAACCTTGCCGTCGTCGCCTCCGCGCGGGGGGTGAGCGTCGAGCTCGCCGACTGCGACGTCGAGGAGCCCAACGGCCACATCTTCGTCAAGCCCCAGATCGAGGAGGTGACGCGCGTCATGCTGCCTCGGCCCGCGCTCGACCAAGACCTGTGCGTCGGCTGCGGCGAATGCGCAGCCATGTGCCAGTTCAACGCGATCGCTTGTGTCAACGGTAACGTCGTGATCTTCCCGGAGCTCTGCCACGGCTGCGGCGGCTGCGCGCTCGTGTGCCCGACGAACGCGATTACCGACGAGGATCGGGAGGTGGGCGTGATCGAGGCGGGCCGGTCACGAGGATTCCGGTTCATCCACGGCCGTGTCCGGATCGGCGAGGCGTCGGCATCGCCGGCGCTTGTGAACCGGGTGAAGGCGCGGCTCGATTCGACCGATCTCGCGATCATTGACGCGCCGCCGGGGACAGCGTGCCCGATGGTGGCGGCCGTGCGCGAGAGCGACTTCGCCTGCCTCGTGACGGAGCCGACGCCGTTTGGGCTGCACGACCTGACGCTCGCCGTGGAGACGGTGCGCGAGATCGGCGTGCCCATGGGCGTGGTCATTAACCGCGCCGACATCGGCGACCAACGGGTGCGGGACTATTGTCGCGGCGAGCATATCCCCGTGCTCGTTGAGATTCCGGACGATGTCCGGATCGCGCACGCGTACTCGCGCGGCGAGATCGCCTCGGACGCCCTTCCGGAACTGCGCCCGCTCTTCGAGACGCTCCTGGCACACATCGAGAAGGCGCTCGGCCGATGACGGCGCTCGACCAATGAAGGAGTTTGACCGATGAAGGAGCTGGTCGTCATCAGCGGCAAGGGGGGCACGGGCAAGACGAGCCTGGTGGCCTCGTTCGCCGCGTTGGCCGAGAAGAAGGTGCTCGCCGATTGCGACGTGGACGCAGCCGACCTGCACCTCGTTCTCAAGCCAAGCATCAAGCAACGGGGGGAGTTCACCGGGGGGAAGGAGGCCCGGATCCTTGTGGAGCAGTGCACCGCCTGCGGCCGGTGCGCCGCGGCGTGCCGGTTCGACGCCGTGCGCTTCGACGGGCCGCCGAGCAGTACCGTCGCGAAGACGTACCGCGTGGACCCGATCGCGTGCGAGGGGTGCGGCGTGTGCGTGCGAGTCTGTCCGGCGGAGGCGATCGAATTCGAGCCGGCCGTCAACGGCGAGTGGTACATCTCGGACACGCGGCACGGGCCGATGGTGCACGCGCGGCTCGGGCCGGCGGCGGAGAACTCGGGCAAACTCGTCACCCTTGTGCGAAACCAAGCGCAGCAAATCGCCGAGCGTGACGGGCTCGAACTCGTCCTGGTCGACGGGGCGCCGGGGATCGGCTGTCCGGTGATCGCGTCCATCACGGGCGCGGACCTGGTGCTGCTCGTGACCGAGCCGACGCTCTCGGGCCTGCACGACCTCGAGCGGGTGCACGCGCTGGTGAAGCATTTCGGCGTGCCGACGCTCGTGTCGGTGAACAAATACGACATCAACGTAGAGTTGTGCGAGACAATCGAGGCGACCGCCCGCCGCCTCGGCGCACGTGTCCTTGGAAGGGTGCGCTACGACCGGTCGTTCACGAAAGCGCAGATGGAAGGCCTGAGCGTTATCGAGTATAATCGGAGCGCGTCGGAGGAGGATGTTCGCTCGCTCTGGCGGCAGGTCATGGACGCGCTCACCAACGGGAGCACACAGAAGGAATAGCGATGGCCAACGAACAGCAACCCAACCAGGATGAGATGAGAAAGCAGATGGCGCGCGACCTGGCCGCCGTGCGTCTGCGCATGGGGCGCGTGCGCCGCAAGCTCCTCGTGCTCTCGGGCAAGGGCGGCGTCGGCAAGAGCACCGTCGCGGTCAACCTGGCGTTGTCGCTCGCGGCGATGGGACGGGACGTCGGCCTGCTCGACGTGGACATCCACGGGCCGAGCGTACCGAAGCTGCTTGGCATCGAGGGGGCGCAGCCGGTCGTGCAGGACAGTGCGATCGTGCCGATATCGGTTGCGGGCATCAGGACGATGTCCATCGGCTTCCTGCTCCAGGACAATACGGCCGCGACAATCTGGCGTGGGCCTATGAAGGCCAACGTCATCAAGCAGTTCCTCAAGGACGTCGAGTGGGGCGACCTCGACGACCTCGTCGTGGACTGCCCGCCGGGCACCGGCGACGAGCCGCTCTCGGTCGTGCAGCTCGTTGAGGCGGCGAGCGGCGCGATCATCGTCACCACGCCGCAGCAGCTCGCGGTGCTCGATGTGCGCAAGGCCATCACGTTCTGCCGCAGCCTCAACTTGCCCGTGGTCGGCGTGATCGAGAACATGGGCGGCTTCGTGTGCCCGCACTGCGGCGAGAAGACCGACATCTTCGGCAGCGGCGGCGCGGAGCGCATGGCGGTGGAGATGAGCGTCCCCTACCTCGGCTCGATCCCCTTCGACCCCCGCCTCGTCGCGTCCGGTGATGCGGGGGAGCCGTTCATGCAGCTCTATTCCGAGAGCGAGGCGGCGAAAGCATTTGCGCAGGTGGTGGGCGCGCTCGCCGTGCGCGCGCCGTCGGCCAAGGCCACGCCCCCACAGTCACAGCAACCTCTGTCCAGGGAGGACAAAAGAATGCGGATTGCGGTCCCGATTTCAGACGGCAAGTTGAGCATGCACTTCGGCCACTGCGGGCAGTTCGCGCTCGTTGATGTAGATCCGGAGACCAAGCGCATCATCGCGAAGGAGCTCGTCGAGGCCCCGGACCATCAGCCGGGACTCCTACCGCAGTGGCTGCACGAGCAGGGCGCCGAGCTCATTATCGCCGGCGGCATGGGCTCACGCGCGCAGGCCTTGTTCGCCGAGAACGACATCGCCGTCGTCGTCGGGGCGCCGCCCGAAGCGCCGGAAGCGCTTATCGAGGCGTACCTCGCCGGAGAACTGGAATCAGGCTCCAACGTCTGCGACCACTAACCCGGGGGCTCGCGGCGTTCGGTGCGGCAAGAGGTGATCGCAGAAGCGTGCAGGAGTGACCTCACGCGCGACGAGTGAGTGTGACCCGGCTCGCAGGGGATGAGCACGCTCTGCTCTGTCATTTCTTCTGCATGATTGCCAGCGGCCGGGACGGCTCCCCCTTTTCCGGGTACGACCTCTCCTGCTTGTCCGCGGTTACAGCCTTGACTCGCCACAGAACGTTGCCGGCCTCCTTCGGCTCAAACACCGCCCTGCAGTACGAACCGCCCAGACGCACGAGCGGCAGGACCTGGGCGGGACTGTCCAGATTACTGGGATCGAGCAGTTCGACAACGGCCCTGCTTGGCTGCGCGTTGAAGATCACCGCATCGAA
>CAZJXV010000217.1:0-7769 GCA_964550015.1 uncultured Verrucomicrobiota bacterium | reverse complement strand
GGTGAACACCACGTCGTCGGCCGTGATCGGCTCGCCGTCCCACCACGTGACGTCGGGCCGCATGGTGAACACGACGGAGAGGCCGTCGGGCGCTTCGACCCAGCTTTCGGCCAGGGCCGGGACGTACTCGTCGGTGATGATGTCTTTGCGGAACAAGGTATCGTAGCAGTAGCGGAGCTTGTCGGAGGTGGACGCCTCGCGGTTGAGCACGAGGTTGAAGGTCTTGGCATCGGAGGTGTGGGCGTAGGTAAGCGTCCCGCCCACGGTGCCGATCTCGTAGGTGTACTGGCGCGCGCGGCGCATGAGCTCGGCGACGGGGACGTGCTCTTCGGGCCGGATCGTGGTGGGGGTCTCGGGGGGCGCTTCGTTCGGGGCCTGCGAGCGGACGGCGACGCCGCCGGCCTCGAGCCGGTGGAGCAGGGGCAGGAGGTGGTTGTTCTGCCTGATGAGGATGGCGAGCTCGATTGCCACGGCGATGAGGATCGCTGCGAGGAACACCTCCCTGATCGAAATACGGGTCTTCATCCGGTTCCCTTTTCGGTGCGGTTCGACAGCTTCATTGGGTCAGCGCAATTGGTAGCAGCCGAAGGGGGTTCCGAACAAGGCCGAATCTGACGTTGTTTTTCCGGTTTTTTCTCTTGACCTTCACTATTCGGATATGATAGAGTATCTCTCGAAATAGGGGGCAGTATATCGAGCAGGACCCAGCCAAGAGCATGGCGCGGAGAAGCTAACCGCCGTCATACTGGTTTATTAGGCAACGGCTGCTCTCTCCTCCTTGGGGGTCTGATTGCTGATAGCTGAGGCGCTTTGTCTCAGGGGACGGCCTCAGCGTGAGGCTTTGCGGTCAGAGAAGGGACGGACATCAGGAAAGGGGGTTTGCTATGAGAAAAGGTCTAGTGGCACTCGTGCCGCTGCTTGCGGTGCTGGTCCTCGCGCCCGTGGCCAAGGCTGAGGACATATTCCCGCCGCCGTGGGAGGAGCCCGATCCTTCGCGAGTAACGTGGCAGGATTGGGAGTTCACTACGGACGAGCAACTCGATGTCCCGCCGGAGTTTTACGAGAACCCATACGGCGAACCGCTTCTCACGATGGACCCCGTGGACGCTTTTGAGGGTTGGGGCACGGAGCCGGGTTGGGACGAGAGCTACACCACGTGGCATGTCAAGGGATCCGGCATTCACCAGATCCAGATCCACAACAAGCCGGATCCCGATGGGGTCCGCAAAGAGGTGTGGGTCCAGGTGACGTCGTCGACGCCGCCGATATCGGTTGGCGGCCAACCGGGACATGGGGCGACGAGTACTCCATTTCCTGGCGCCACCCTTGGGACGGACCCCACCGGCCTCACTTGGTCCGTGAGTCCGTGGCTCGTGACGTTCCCCGGCAATCCGTCGATGGAGTACATCGTGATCCAGTTCGAGCCCTGCACCTGGATCGAGGAGATCGTCATCCACACCCGGTGCGTGCCCGTTCCCGAGCCAGGTGTGATGGCCATCTTTGGGTTGGCAGGACTCCTGTTCCTGAGGAAGAGGAAGAAGTAGCAGCCGCAAGCACGCGGTCAAGAATTAGGTGGGCGGTGAAGAGGCCTTGCCGGCTCTCTTCACCGCCTTGCCTTATTGACTTGCCTTCCGAACGACCTGCCTGCGGCTCCGAGCCATAGCGATTGACGCGCGCCGCTCCCTGTGCGAAGATGAGATGAAGTGTTTCTCGTTTCCGGAGACGTGCGTTCCGGGAACGCCGTGACCACGATACCGGACCCATCGCCGCCCCAGAATGGGGCCGCATTCCCGTTCGGAGACATCGGCGCGAGGAGGCTATGAAGGTTCTCGTTCTCAACTGCGGGAGTTCGTCGGTCAAGTTCCAGCTTCTTGACATGGACACCGAGGCGGCGATCGCCAAGGGGATTGTCGAAAAGATCGGCACGGCGAGCGCCATCCTGCGGTATGCGCCCCAGGCAGGCCGCGGCGTCAAGGAAGTGCTCGAGGTGCTGGACCACGAGACGGCGATCGAGCTCACGATCAAGACGCTCACGCACGGCCGCTACGGGGTGATCAAGTCGGCGGGCGAGATCGGCGCCATCGGCCACCGCGTCGTGCACGGGGGCGAGCGGTTTGCCGAGGGCGTGCTGATTACCGGGGAGGTGCTGGAGGGGATCCGGGCGTGCATCCAGTTTGCGCCGCTCCACAATCCGCACAATCTCAAGGGGATCGAGGCGTGTGCGGCGCTTCTTCCGGGCAAGGACCAGGTGGCGGTGTTCGACACGGCGTTTCACCAGAACATCCCGCGGCACGCCTACACGTACGCGCTGCCGATGGCGCTGTACCGCAAGCTGGGCATCCGGCGCTACGGCTTCCACGGCACCTCGCACCAGCACGTGGCGGAGAAGGCGGCCGAGGTACTCGGCAAGTCTTTGAAGGAGTGCCGGCTCATCACGTGCCACCTCGGCAACGGCGCGTCGGTCGCGGCGGTCAAGGGCGGGGTCAGCGTGGACACTTCGATGGGGTTCACGCCGCTCGAGGGGCTGGTGATGGGCACGCGCTGCGGCGACCTCGACCCGGCGCTGGTGCCGTACCTGATGCAGCGCGAGGGGCTCTCGACGACCGAGATCGATACGCTTATGAATAAGTACAGCGGGCTGCTCGGCGTGAGCGAGACGACGAACGACATGCGCGAGATCATCGCCGGCGCCGAGGAGGGCAACGAGCAGCACCAGCTCGCGCTCGACATCTTCTGCTACCGGGTGCGCAAGTACATCGGGGCCTACACCGCCGCGCTCGGCGGGCTCGACGCGGTGGTGTTCACGGGCGGGATCGGCGAGAACTCCGCCGTGGTGCGCGCCAAGGCGTGCGAGGGGCTCGGGCCGCTGGGGATTACGCTCGACGAGGCACGCAACGCGGCGAACAAGACGACCGTGAGCACCGGGCCGGTCGCGGTGCTGGTGGTGCCGACGAACGAGGAGCTGGCGATCGCGCGGGCGACCGTGCAGGTGCTCAGCCACCTGCTCAAGGTCAAGGCGGAGCGGATCGAGGAGGAGACGATCAACGCGAAGCTCGCCGCGCTGAGCGAGCACGACAAGGCGCAGGTGGCGATCCTGTGGTCGGACAACCAGGAGGCGGGCCTCGACTACCTCGTCCAGCAGTTGCGGCGCGACCACGCGATCTCGCTGACGCCCAAGGCGCTCGAGGTGCTGCTCGAACGCATGGGGCTCCTCGAGGCGGAGGCGGCCGCCAATGAGACAGGACCGGACACGCAAGGCAACGAGGAAACTTCCACAGCGGTGAGTGAGCAATGAAGACGCTCGACAAGGGTACCAGCGGGTGGATTCTCGCGCGGGTGTGGCTCGACTCGCTCGAGGAGACGGCGCGCGATTTCCACGGCATCCGGCCGCGCGCGTTTCTCGAGCGCGCCTACACGCACGCGACCGAGACGCTGCTGCGGATTCTCGAGGACGAGTACGGCCTGCGCCCGCGCAAGGCGGCCACGATCAAGGAGGCGATCCAGAGCTACATCGAGCTGTGCGTCAAGGCGGGGCTGTTCGACGACGCGAGCCAGTTCAAGATCGAGGAGCTGGACCCGTACCGGGTCGAGGTCGAGGTGGCGGGGTGCCCCTACGGCGAGAGCTGCCGCGACATCGCGAGCCAGACGATGCCCTTGGACAACCTGACTTGCGCGCGGCTGGGCTGTTTCAAGGCGGCCGCCGAGATCCTCGTCGGCATTGACTGCAACTACGAGTTGATGACGGGTTCGCCCGGCACGGTGTGCCGGGGCGTCGTCGAGGTGGCCTAGCGCTTGGCTGCATGAGTTTGTGCGTGGCTGAGGGAAGCCGCGTAGCGGCGACAGTTGGCAGCCTGGGCCGTAAGGCCCAGGATGGAGAGGGAACACATGATTGTGGTGAGCGCCGAAGGTGCGGCAGAAAGGCGCGGCACTGGGCCTGCTCTGCCGCCCCTACAGGGCTCTTGGGTTCTGCCTGGTGACGTGTACCTGGGGCTAACGGGCCTGTTGAAAAACTCCGTTTATGTAAGCCCTTCAGGCTATGTTTCGGTTTGTTGCGGCGTTTGTACCCAGGGTGGCGCTTCGCTTACCCTGGGCTGTTCTATGCAGCCCCTTCGGGGCAAAGCTGCGAAGGGCAAAGGCGGAGTTTTTCAACAGGCCCTCACGCCCCAGGCTACCGCCTTGCGCGCCTACGGCGCTCAACCGGGCAAAGGCACGCTCCGCCGTGCAGCCGTTTTAACCCCAAAGCACTAAGGGGTGTGCACCGTGGCCGAGACGCTGGCGCAACTTGCCGAAGAGCTTGAGACGGACATCGATTGGGAGGTCCGGCGCGAGGCGGCGCGCAAGCTCGCCGCGTACACGGAGCCGCGTGCCGTCGCGGCGCTGGTGCACGCTCTCGACGACGCCGACGACGAGGTGCAGCAGTACGCGGTCAAGGGGCTGGCGCGGATCGGCGACCCGTCGGCGGCGGAGGCGTTGCTCAGGCCGCGGGTGTACCGCTCGGAGAACCCGGTGACGCGGTGGTTCGCGGTGGCGGCGCTGGGCCGGCTCGGCGAGCCGGTCGTGGTCGAGGCGCTCACCGACGCGCTCGACGACGAGGAGTGGATCGTCCGCAACGAAGCGGCCGAGGCGCTCAAGCGGCTCGTGACGGCGATGGCGCGCGACGAGTCGGCCGAGACGGCGCGGCGGCTGCTGCGGCTGCTGATTGTCGAGAACGCCGAGGTGCGCGAGCTGGTGATCGGCGCGCTGTGCCGGCTGCAGGCGGTATCGGTGGGCCCGCTCGTCGAGGCGCTCACGTTCAGCAGGCCGGCGCTGCAGGCCGGGATCTGCGAGGTGCTGGGCCGGATCGGCGACGCGAGCGTGTGGCCGGCGGTGGTCGCGGTGATTGACGACGAGTCACCGCTGGTGCGCGAGCAGGCGATTCGCTGCCTCGGCCGGCTGAGCGAGGCCGACAGCATCGATCCGATCGTGGACCAGCTCGGCGACCGGAACAGCCGGGTCGTGGCGGCCGCGATCGAGGTGCTTGCCGGGTTCCGCCAGCATGCCACGCCGTTCCTGCTGAACCGGCTCCGGCACAGCCGCAGCCGGCAGATGCGCACGAACATCCTGCACGTGCTCGGCCAGGGCAATGACCCGCGGACCATCCTGCCGCTGATGAACTACCTGTCTGACTCCTTCTTCCGGGTGCGCCGCGCTGCGGCCGACGCGCTGGTGCTGCACGGCGAGGCGGCGGTCGGGGCCGTGGCCGAGCTGCTGTCGCTGCCGAAGGTGGCGGTCGGGCCCGTGCTCCAGTGTGCCCTCGAAGACCCCAACAAGCGGATGCGCTTGCGGGCGATCCGGAGCCTGGGCGAGCTGAAGAACCCGAAGACGGCCGAGGCGCTCCGGGAGCTGGCCGGCGACGCCGATGACGCCGTCGCGCACACCGCCGAGGAAGCGCTGCTCAAGGTGCAGGGGGCGACCTGGGCCCGGTACTACGCGGCGCGCATCCTGGGGCGCATCCGCAGCCCGCGAGGGGTGAAGCCGCTGCTCGCGGTGCTGGGCGACCCGAGTCCCGTCGTGCGCTACGGCGCCGTGCGGGCGCTGGGGCGCATTTCGGGCCGCAACGTGGCGGGACCGCTGGCGCTGGTGCTCGTCTCGGACAGCGACGACGCGGTGCGCGCCGAGGCGGCCAAGGCGCTGGCGCAGGTGGAGATCGCGGACGCGGTGTTCGTGGGCATGCTGCTTACGGGGCTCAAGGACCGGTCGCCGCTGGTGCGCGCGCCGGTGGCGCGGCTGCTCGGGCGGCTCGAGGACCCGCAGACGGTGAGGCCGCTCCTTGGCGCGCTCGACGATGCGCATTGGAAGGTGCGTCGCAACGCCGAGAACGCGCTCGTCTCGATGGGGCCGGACGCGGTGCCCACGCTCCTCGAAGAGTTGCCGACGGCCACGGGCGACAGGCGGCTCGTGCTCATCATGATGCTCGGCGAGATCGGCGACCCGCGCGCGGAGGCGCCGCTGGAGAAGATGCGCGCTTCAGCCCAAACGCCGCCGGAGACCCGCGCCGCCATTGCCCTGGCGCTCGGCATGATCGCCGCGGCGAAGACCGAGGTGAACTGAGCGTACGGGCCACGCTGGCCGCCGGCTGGAGAGTGGTGGTCGCCGCCATGCAACGGCCCGCTCGTGCTCGATGGTCAAGTAGGGCCTGGGCGCCTACGGCATGTGGAAAACCCGTCGTGGGCTTGCCGGCTGCGCCAGCGCCCGCACGGCGTCCTGCCGCGGAAGCTCCACAGGACGCGGCATCGCTCCGAGAAAACAAGGCTCCGCCAGCTCAGCACATGGGCGTGGTGTCCGGCGATTGCGTCCCCGATTGCCTCAACGAATGAAACGCACAAGCATCCCCTCGTGCTCTTCGACAGCCAGGCTAAACGAAGCCTCGTCCGTGATGCGATGATGAGGATCATATATCACGAACAGCACGCGCCGTTGGCCTTCATACTTCGTGATGTCTGCTGCGATGCCCTCTGTAAGATTGCTGCGCTGCGTGTGCTCTCTCACGTATTTGAGCTCGACCCAGAGGCACGACTTCTGGGTAGACCAGTCTGGCTTGGTCAACGCCGACGCCCACCGGACAAACGGATATTCCCTGACAAGGGTGTCATCAAAGCTACACAATATCCCGTCACACCATGCCTGTAACTGCGGCTCGTCACGGGGTTGACCCTTTTCGCACATCCGGGGGAGACCATCAGCCAAAAGGTGATGTACCCGTTCGGCGTAGCGTCTCTCAACCGACAATAGATGTCTGCGTCCCGCAATGAGAGAAAGCATGCAGCTAGGATCGAGTTCGCCGGACATCATAGGCCCGGCATGTCTTTCGATCTGCTCGCTGAGGACGCGCGTGACGTCCTGACCATGGCGCTGGTGTATCCTGATCATCCCTTCTGCAGCAGCAGGATCATTCGGGAACGCACGACCAGCACGTGCAAACTCGTGACCGAACCGTTCCGCAAGTTGCAGGTCCGTGGCACGTGACAGTTCAAGCGCATGGCGAGCATAGTCAATCGCGATGCTATTCTCGTACCCGTCCTTCCGTTGCCCAGCAAACACGTCGCTGACGTAATCGGTCTGCGGATCGTGTGCCTCAGCACCAGCAGCAAGTATGGCGATGCGGCGGTCTATGCATTGACAGCAGCCGCCGCAGTGGCGCTGGGTCTTGGTTTGGAAGAAAGTCCGAACACACGAACAGGAGTAAGGAATCAGAGGTCCACCACCGGCAGCAACAAGCGCTGAAACGACCTCAGCTTTCGTGTGGAAGAGATAGGGATTGTCAACAACAAAGGGACGGCCCAGCACTTGGGAGTAGAAGTCTCCAAATAGCTTGAGCGCCCAAGGATGGGTCGTCCTGGACGTGCGAGCGCGCAGCGCTTCGTCAGCCACCGGGAGGTTTAGGCTCACAATCCCGTTCTCGTAGAAGCGCGTTCCATCCGCATCGACGGAAGCAGCCACGCTTGTACCCAGAGCGGAGTAGAGAAAAGAGCGCGTACGCTGTGTGGATTCCCTGCCGAGCTTGGGTGCCTGTTTGTTGATCCATACAGGGATGTGGAACATCGGAACCCTATACGTGCTCTTCAACGCTGAGAAGAGATCACGCTGACGCTTGTCAAGCGTCGCAACCGAGCGGTGACTGACCAACACTAGAGGCCGTCCGGCAGCGGCTGTCTCCGCCGCGCCAGCCAAGGAATCAAGGCCTCCAGAGAACATCAGGACCCGGTCGACACCGTGGAACGGCCAGTCGT
>CAZJXV010000216.1:0-7773 GCA_964550015.1 uncultured Verrucomicrobiota bacterium | reverse complement strand
TCAATCAGATTCGGATGAAGATCGGGGTGATGTTCGGCAACCCGGAGACGACGCCGGGCGGCCGGGCGCTCAAGTTTTACTCGTCGGTCCGGATCGACCTGCGGCGCACCGAGTCGATCAAGTCGAGCACGGGCGAGGTGATCGGGAACCGGGTCAAGGCGCGGGTGGTCAAGAGTAAGGTAGCGCCGCCGCTGCGGGTGGCGGAGTTCGACATCATGTACGACGAGGGGATTTCGGTCGCGGGCAACATTCTGGACCTGGCGGTGGCCAACGCCATCGTGGAGAAGCGCGGTGCGTGGTTCACGTACGGCGACGAGCGGCTCGGCCAGGGGCGCGAGACGGTCAAGAAGGAGATCAAGGAGAACGCCGAGCTTGCGGCCCAATTGACGGCGGCGATCAAGGAGAAGCTTCAGATCCCGTAGAGGTGTGTGCGATGAAGACTGTGTGCAGGGTTCGGCGGGCGGCCCGCGCGGTGTGGGCGCCCGTGGCGGTGGCGGTGGTCGTGCTGGCGTGCGGTGGGGCGTCGGCCCAGGCGACGGCGGACCCGGCGGCGCCGGCGCTGGCGCTCGAGCGTGCGTTCACCGACGTGTACCAACGGGTCGAGCCGGCGATCGTCACGGTGTTTGCCGAGACGGGCGATCTGGAGGACTTTTGGAAGAAGATCGCGCAGGGCATGGAGCGGATGCCGCAGGGTCTCGGCTCGGGCTTCGTCATTGACAAGCGTGGCTATGTGATCACGAACGAGCACGTGGTGCGCGAGGGCGAGAAGTTCTCGGTGTTGATGAGCGACGGGAAGAAATACAGGGGGCGGCTGGTCGGGCAGGACCAGTTGCTGGACATTGCGCTGGTGAAGATCGTGGTTCCCGACGAGGAGAAGGGCACGACCTTTGCCACGGTGAAGCTGGGCGACTCGGACGCGGTGCGCGCCGGCATGTGGACGATCGCGATCGGCAACCCAATCGGCTTCATCTTTGATGATTCCGAGCCGGTGATCAGCGTGGGCACGGTGTCGGGGGTGAACCGCACGTTCGTGCGCACGCTCGAGGACCGGCGCAAGGGGCTGCGCACCTATGGGGGGCTGATCCAGACGGACGCGGTGATCAACCCGGGCAACTCGGGCGGGCCGTTGCTGAACATCAAGGGCGAGGTGATCGGGGTCAACACGCTGCTGTGGTCGCCGATCGGCTACAACATCGGGCTGGGCTTCGCGGTGCCGATCAACACGGTCCGGCGCAAGCTCAAGGCGCTGGGCCAGGGCTACGGGGTGAAGAAGCCGATGGAGTACGGTACGATTGACGCGAATCTCAAGACGCTCAACGAGTTTTACGCCGACGTGCTGCACCTCAAGGGCAA
Source organism: uncultured Verrucomicrobiota bacterium (assembly GCA_964550015.1). Taxonomy (GTDB): domain Bacteria; phylum Auribacterota; class JABMQX01; order JAFGEW01; family JAFGEW01; genus CAZJXV01. The sequence continues at coordinate 6,420 of CAZJXV010000216.1, read as the reverse complement.
GCGGGGCGTGTACGTCAAGCAGGTGTTCGAGGACGGCGCGGCGGCGGCCGCGGGCATCCAGGACAAGGACGTGATTCTCAAGGTGAACGGCCAGCGGGTGGTCAACGCGGCGCAGTTGGTGACGTTGATTGCGCACTTGCCCATCGGGAAGGCGGCGGCGTTCGAGATCTGGCGCGTGGTGGAGGACACGCCGAAGACGATGATCATCAACGTGACGCTCAACGGCAAGACGATCAAGGAGATCGAAGCCGGGGCGCTGCGGCCGCCCAAGTAGCGGCGCGCGCCAAAGCCGAGGCGGCCGCCGCGCCCGGACCGGGCCACGTGGGGCGGGGCTGACGCATGTCCACTCCCGACGAGGCCCCCCCTTCTCTTGCAGCAACGCCCGAGCGAGATGGAACGGAAATGACCGGGCGGGTCGGAGACGGACCAATGACGAGGACCAAGGCACGGCGACTGGCTGGCAGGGCATTGGCGGGCGTGGTGCTTGCCGTCGTCGCGCTCGTCGCCCTGCAGGCGGCGCACGGCCAAGACCCAGGCAATGAGGCAACGGGCCGGGAGGCCGGGGCGAGCGGCGTGCGCCCGCTCCTCCGCCCGGCTACATTTGAACAGGTCTACGCGCGGGTCGCTCCCGCGGTTGTGATCGTCTTCCCCGAGGGCGCGTTGTTCGTCCTTCCGACTGAGTGGGCGGAGGTGCCGGAGGAAGTGCCGGGGGAGATGTGGGAGCTGTTGGATCCAATGGCGGTGGAGCCGGAGCAGCGGGAGGCAGAGCCGGAGCTGGATCAGCTGGAGAACGAACTGGAGCGAGGGCCGGAGCCGGAGCCGGCGCAGGATGAGCTGGAGCAACCGGACGGAACGACCCCTGACCTGCTGTTTGATGTCAAGGACAGGCCGCGCATGAGGCAGGCCGTTTCATCCGGTTTCATCGTGGACGGGCGGGGCTATGTGATCACGAACGAGCGGGTGGCCGCCGACGCGTGGCCGCTGCACGTGCTCCTGAGCGACGGCACGGTCTACGAGGGCCGCGTCCTCGGCAAGGACCCGTTGCTTGGCATCGCGCTCGTCAAGATCGTCGTGCCCGAGGAGGAAAACGCGAGAGAGTTTCCGGTCGTCGAGCTGGGCGATTCGGCTCGAGTCCGGCCCGGCGCTTGGGTTGCGGCCTTCGGCCGCTCGGTCGGGTTCCGGTTCGACGAGCCGGAGCCGGTCATGACGGTCGGCATTGTCGCGGGACTCAACCGGGCTATCGGGCGCGCATCGGCAGGCCCGCTGGCAGGCAGGCCGAGGTTTCTTGGGCTGATGCAGACTGACGCCCTGATCGAGGCCGGGAGTGCCGGCGGACCGCTCGTGAACACCGAGGGCAAGGTGGTCGGCGTTACCATCCCGGGCGCCATCGTGCCGGAGCAGGCCCGCAGCCAGGGCCAGTGCAACTTCGCCGTGCCGATCAACGTGGTGGGGCGGAAGATTCCGGCGCTGGCGGAGGGCGCAGGGGTGGCGCACCCGATGAAATACGGCACGATCGGCGCGCGGCTTCAGGACCTTCACGAGATGTATGCCGAGGTGCTTTACCTGCAGGGGAAGCGCGGCGTGTTTGTCAAGCACGTGCTCGAGGGCGGGGCCGCCGCCGAGGCCGGGATGGAGGGCAAGGACGTGATCTTCTCCGTTAACTCCCAGCGGGTGGTCAATACCATGGATTTCATCAACATTGTTGCCCACCTGCCGGTCGGCGAGCCGGCGACGTTTGAGGTCTGGCGGGTCGTGGACGACAGACCCAGGACGATGATGTTTGACGTCACGCCGGTCGGGAAGACCCTGGAGGAGATCGAGGCGGGCGAGCCGGAGTAACCGAGCCGGGGAGCAACGAAGGGTGGGCAGCGGCGGACGTCATGGCGATCCCAAGGGGCCGCCCGATCCCGATGCATCCGCGTACGAGGGGGCGCTTAGGTTGATCGCGCACCGCGACCGCACGGTGCATGAGGTCCGGACGAGGCTGGCGGAGAAAGGGCACGCGGCCGGGGCGGTCGAGGCGGCGGTGGCGCGGCTCAAACGGATCGGCTACCTCGACGACGCGGCGTATTGCGAACGCTACATCACGGAGATCCTCACCTCGCGCCCGGCCGGGCGACGCGTCATCACGGCGAGGCTGCGTCTGCGGGGGGCGCATCCCGAGGTGATTCGCGCGGCGCTCGGGCGCGCCTATCCCGAGGGTGCGGATGAGGAGATGGCGTACCGGGTGGCCGCCAAGCGGGCGCGGCGCTACCGCGGCGAGGAACCGGCGGCGTGCCGGCGCAAGCTGGCGGGGTTTCTTTCACGCCGGGGGTTCGATTACGACGACGTGCAGAAGGCGCTGCGCCGCGTGCTCGGCGAGATCGAGGACCCGTAGATCATCTCACGCAAAGGCGCAAAGGCGCAAAGAACGCCGTGTGCCCTTTGCGTCTTTGCGTGGGTTCCTGTTCGATGTCTGCTACCGCGACGTCGACTCCTGCCGTACGAGCGTGAGTCGGGCGGCGGTGCGTTCTTGCTTGAAGGGGATGGTGATGCCGGCGGCGAGTTGTTCGCTGGTGAGCGCCTGGGCCGGGCCGCCGTCGAAGCTGAGGCCGTAGGTGCCCGCGGGGAGCCCCGAGAGGGCGAAGCGGCCGTCGTGGTCGTCGGGCCAGCCGCGCGTGATCGCCACGTCCATACGGTCGCCCTTCTTGGTGACGGTGACCGTCTTGATGAGGTCGGCGCCGACCTCGAAGACGAGCCGGTGGGGGACGCTCACGACGCGCTTGCTCATGCCGTCGGCGGGCACGACGGTGTAGGAGGTCTGGTTGGAGGAGACGTGGCATCCGTAGCCGACGAGGCCGAAGGTGCGGTCGAGGGCCACGTAGGCGCCGAGGAAGAGGAAGGTGGGTGCGAGCGCGGCGTCGATGTCGCCCGACCAGGGGTCGAAGCGGGCGAGCTTGGGTTCCCAGGCGTAGAAGCCTTGTGGCTCGCCGGTGTGTCGGACGCGGGCCCAGGGGCCGAGGAGGCCGGCGTAGCCGAGTTCGAGGTAGCGTGGGTTGCGCCAGAGCACGGCGGCGTCGAGCATGGCGGCGGCGTTGCAGGCGCTCGGGTGGCCCAGCGTGGTGGCTTCGAGGGTGGGGTATTTGGCGATCTCGGCGTCCCAGGCGAGGTCGCCGCCGTACCACATCCAGTGGCGGCCGTTGCCTCGGGTGGCGGCGAGGAGCTTGACCGAGCGGGTGAGGCCCTCCTTCCAGTTGCCCCACCGGCTGAGCCAGTAGACGCCGCTGATGCCGGCGGTGTCGGCGGCCCAGAAGCGGCCGGCAGCGACGCGGCCGTAGGCGAGCAACTGCTGCCTGGCCAGGTAGGTGAGCTTGCGCGAGACGGCCTTCTGGAGCTCGGCGGCTTCGTCGCCGAGGCCCTCGCGGTACAGGGCGGTGACGATCAGGTTGAGGGTGCCCTCGCCGGGGTTGCCGAGGGCGAGATTGGTGTGGAGCTCCATGGGTCGGCCGAGATAGGCCATGGCGGTGCGATGCGCGAGCTTGAGGTAGTCGGCGCCGGGCTGCTCGGTCAGGCCGTAGTCGCGGCCGATGCGGTACATGGCGTAGTAGAGGCTGAAGACGTGCGGATAGGTATAGGAGCGGGTGGTCGGGCCGTCGCCACCCGCGCTGACGAAGGCGTGGACCTCGCAGGTCTGGGGGTTCTGGATGCGGCCGTGGAGTTGCTCGCCGACGTAGCGCTCGAGGGCCTTGACCTCGTCGGCGTCGGGGAACACGGTGTTTTTGGCGGCGAGGAACAGCGGCGGGCCGATGCCGGCGACGGTTGAGCCGCCGGCGAGCTCGTTGCGTTCGCTCTTGGTCACGAGGGTTTGGTCCTCGAGGTCCCACATGCCGAAGGCGAGGTGGCGCCGGTCCTTGGGGTCGGTGAACTGCTGGTGTTCGAGGATGAAGTCGGCGCGCTTGTCGGCGATCTCGGCGAGCGGCGGGAGCGAGTAGAGGTGCAGGGAGGTGGTCTCGCCGCGGCCGTGCGAGACCTTGATGGTGTGCCGGCCCGGGCTGGTGAAGGTGAGGCTGTAGGTGTGGCCTTTCTCGCCGATTTTCTCGACGGTGGTGCCCTTGTCGGCCGCGAGGCTGCCCACGCCGAGGCTGCAGCGCAGCCGGAGGGTGGCGGGCATGTTGGCGGGCACGACGTAGCCGGGAGAGAGGTGCGTGAGGAGACGGCCCTGGCCGGCCAGGATGCGGTCTATGTCGCTGGTGCTCCACGCCCAGAACATGCGCAGGGTGAAGGTGCGCGCGGCGCCGGAGGCGAGGGTGAAGGAGTGGTGGCCGTTGAACCAGCCACCCCAGTTCTCGATCTCCTTGGCGGCTTTGCTGAACAGGTAGAGGGCGGGCAGGCCCTCCCAGTCGCGTCCGGCGGACTTGTTGGCCTTCTGGTCGTGGGCGAGGCACTCGATGGGCGTTTGAGGCGCAGGCACGAGCACGAGGAAGGGCGGGTCGCCGGAGCGGGGCTGGAGCACGACGTGCGAGGAGGCGCCGCAGATATCGGGGCGCATGATGAGGCGCTTGTCGAAGATGTCGTTGGCCGAGGCGAGCCGGTAGATGTAGGAGGTGTTGAAGGCGAGGGGCACGTGCACGTCGCCGATCTCGAGCGGGCGCCGGCCGCGGTTCTTGATGGTGAGGCGCCACTCGAGGCAGTTGAGGCCCTTGTTGAGGCCGAGGCTGGAGACGCACTGCACGTTGTTGAAGCCGCCGAGCTTGCCCGAGGGGACGAGGAACGTGGTGAGGAGCTTGTCGGCCTCGATTTTGACCTCGCGCACGTCGGTCGAGTGGATGCTGGCCTCCTCGAGCCAGGTGGCGCGGGGTTTGCGCGAGGTGACGAAGAAGTCGCCGAGCAGCACCCGGCTTTTTGATTCGGCCAGGGTGGAGTTGAACTCGTTGGCGGCGAAGTTGAGATCGGGTTGCCGTTTGTGGGTCAGGCCCTTGATGGCGCCGGTGACTTTCTCGAGCTCGACGAGCCACTCGTCGGTCTCGATGGCGTAGACGAGCGCGCGATCCGAGAGGGTGGCGTTGGGCTCGGCCGGCTCGACGACGTAGATGTTCTGGACGAAGACGGGGGTGCTGATGAAGGTGCGGTCGTAGCCGATCCAGGCGGCGACCTGGTAGAGGCCGGGTTTGACGCCGGTGCCGAAGCGGCCTTTCTCGCGGCTCTCGCGGCCGGGTCGGAGCTGGAAGTCCTTGCTGATGACCAGGTCTTTCATCTCCCATTTGGACTTCTCCTCGTCGAACTGGCCGAACTGGACTTCGAGCAGGCCGGTGCGGCGCTCGCGCGGCACGGTGGTGAACTCCACCTCGACGGGGGTGCCGCGCTCGACCAGCAGCGTGTTGGCGGCGGTGATCTTGCTCAGGTAGCCGATATGGGTGGTGGCGACCTTTTTGCCCTTGGGGCGCAGGGTGATGTGAAAGGTCGCGGGGGAGGTGAGGTAGCGCATCACATTGGCGTGGAAGCCGAGCTGGATGGCGCCCTGTTTGCCGTCGGGCCCGGTGACGCGGAAGCCGTACTCGCCCACGGCGAGCACGCGGCCCTTGTCGTGGTACCACTCGTAGATGCAGCGGTAGGTCGGTTGGTCCTCGCCGTCAACGACGGCGTGGGCCAGCAGTTGCCCGTGCGCGGGTTGGGTGTTGACCCATCGGGCGTAGGTCGCGGGCTGGAGGGTGCCGGCGCCGCACAGGGTGAAGCGTTCGGGGAAGAAGCCGAAGATCGGGTGGCTCCTGGTCGAGCGCAGGGCGATCGTGGGCATCGCGGCCCGGGCCTTCCAGCCGAGTTGGTCGGGCCCGACGTCAATGCCGAGCGCGGCCACGTACTGGCACGCCTGGAGGCTCAGCAGCAGGTTGCCGCCGCCTGCGACGTAGCGTTTGAAGGCGTCGATCGTGGGGGCGGCGAGCGCGGCCTTGGGCAGCTTGGTGCTGCGCGCGTAGTGCCACCAGACCACGTCGTAGCTGCCCAGCCGCTCCTTGCCCTGGGCGAGGCCCGCGAGCGTCACGAGCTTGGTGGTCATCAGCAGCGCCTCGTCGAGCTCGTCGCGGCAGAACGCGAAGGCGGCCTTCTCCTCGGGGAGCAGTTGGTCTTCGCTCGACGCGTAGCTGATGAACGCGAGGCGCTTGGGCTCGGTGTGCTGGGCGGCGGCCCGGCCGGCGGCGCCCACCGCGAGCAGGAGCGCGAGGCCGATGGGCACGATGCCATTGAGGGCGGGTTTCATGATGTGGCGTACTCCTCGGGTTCGGGCGACACCTGCTCATTATAGCACGGGTGGGGCGATGGGGGAAGGCGTTGACGCGCGCCGGTGTGCTTGAATCGGGGAGGCGCCCGCGTTCGGGAAAGCGCCTCAGGCGGGGGTGGTGTCCATAGTTTTGTGTAATTTCTTCAGGGCGCGTGTTGTGTTTGGGT
>CAZJXV010000215.1:0-7804 GCA_964550015.1 uncultured Verrucomicrobiota bacterium | reverse complement strand
TGCGCCAACAAGCTCGGGGCAAAGCTGCGAAGAACAAGGGCGGGCTTTTTCAACAGGCCCGTAAGGCCCAGGTTCCCGACGAGCCAAGCGAACGCCTGAGCCCCATAGGGGCGACAGAAGCATTCCGGAGCCAATGGCAGGTTGCCGGCGCCAGAATGGCTTTTCAGCGGCCTGCTAGCGCCCGCCGCCGCGGCGCTCCACGCGCCCGCCGCCGAAGCCGCCGAAGCTCTGCAGGCCGTTGTCCCGCAGCGTGTCTCTCGAAATGTCATACTTGCGCGCGAGCTCGCCGACCTGGCGGCCGTTCTCGCCCCGCAACGCAAAACCGAGCTGCCGCTCGATCGCCTCCTCGTCCTCGCCGCTCAGAGCGTCCAACTGCCTCTGAACCCATTCCCGCCGGCGCTCGTTCGTCTCGGTGGTGAGCCGCTCGGCAAGCTCGGCCTTCTGGGCCTCGAGTTGCTCCTCCCTCGACGTATTGGCGCGGATCGCGATCTCGTCCTTGACCCGCGCAATGTCGGCCAGGAACTGGTCGCGCGTCGTCTCGTCCTCGATGCTCGCGACGTGGGCCTGCGCCAGGCGGTCGAGGCGCGACGCGAGCTGCTCCGCGTCGCCCATCGCCTCCCACGTGCGGCGCGGGTCGCGCAGCTCCTCGAGCTCCTTGTCCGCCGCGTACGCCTGGCTCAACGTCTTCACCTCGGCCCGCGTCTTCGCCAGCTCGGCAGCGAGGATCTCCACGTTCGCCTCGATCGGCTCAACGGGGACTTCCTCAACCGCCGGCCCGCTCGCCACACTGCCGCCCCCGGTCGCCGTCCCGGTCCTTGGGCCATCGCCGGCTCGGGCCACCGGGGCATAGTCATACTGCCCCTTCAGAGCAAACAGGTCGCCGTCCAGTTCGCGCAGGTCCTCGCGCATCCGGCGCACCTCCGCGCTGAGCGCCCGCACCTGCTCGTCCAACCGGCTCAGCGCCTGCCGCTGCTCGGCGCGCAACTGCTCGACGTCCGAGTCCTTCGAGCCGCACCCCGCCAGCACCGCCACGGCGGCTGCAACCGCAAAAACCATTGCCCTTTTCACTGGTCCCGTCCTCCTGTGCTCCATGTTTCCCGCGCCTGCGACAGTGAAAGCCTACAGGTATCCCGAGTTTCAACGCGCCGGATGCTGTGAAGGTTGAAAGCCGAAGGCACCCCGATACAGAAGCCGTCTGCCGCCGGCCTTACGCGAGGCTACCGCCAGCCGTACGCTGGGCTACCGCCAGCCGTACGCTCCGCCGTACGACTGCAGACCGTTGTCGCGCAGCTCTTCGTTCGAGATGTTGTACTTGGTCGCGATCTCCTTGAGACCTTGCACGTTGTCGTAGCGAACGAACGTCTTGACCTGGTTCTCGACCACCTTCGCCTGGCCCGTGTTCAGCGTGCGGAGCTGTTGCTCGTACCACTTGCGCAACCGATCATTCGTCTCGGTGTTGACCCGTTCCGTGATCCTGGTCCGGTAGTGTTCGAGCAACTGCTCCTGCGTCAGACCCGCCCGCTCGTCGATCTGCTCCTTGAACACGGCCACGTCGGCCAGGAACTCCTGCCGCGTCACCTCGTCCTTCATCTCCTTGCCGTGGATCCTGGCGAAGCGGTCCACCCGCCACGTCAGCTTCTCCGGGTCGTTCATCGCCTCCCACGTCTTACGCGGATCGCGCAGCTCGGCCGTCTCCCGCTCATCAATAATCTCCTGGCGCAGCCTCGCCATGTCCGCCCGCACCTTCGTCACCTCCGCCGCAAGCGCCTCCAGGCTGTCCGCCGCGACCGGCTCCACCCCAATCTCGTCGCCCGGATCCGTCGCGCCGCCCGTCGCGCGAGCCACGCCGCGTCCGGAGCCCAGACGGGCCCGGATGTCGAACACGTCGTTCTCGAGCTCGCGCACGTCCTCATGCAGCCGGCGCACCTGCGTACTCAGCACCTGCACCTGCTCGCGTATCTGATTGAGTCCGCGCTTCTGCTCGGCGCGCACCCGCTCGATCTCCTTATTGCCCGAGCCGCACCCGGCCAGCACCACCGCCATGGCAACCGTTAAGAGAAGAATCGCTTTCTTCATCAGCCTCATCAGCCTCATGCCTCCTGAGCCTCATGCCTCCTGGGCCTTAGACCCCTTGTCTTCCCTGCATGACGGCGCGGCACTCAGCCCGGCACCCGCCGCCGCACTTCCAGCCACACCGCCACCTTCCCCGGCACCCGCACCACGATCTTTACCAGCAGACGCGGCGCATCGCCCCCGCGCCCCCCGATCTCCCTGCACGAAGCCACCCGCCCGCCGTGGGTCCGGAGCCACTGGTGGAGCACGGGCCCAAACGTGTCGAGCGACGAGCCATACAGCACCCGGACGCCCTTGAACAACTGCGGCCTGCGGTCCGGGTGGACCAGCGTCTCGATATGCGCGTGACGGTCCACGGCCAGCACCGCTCGGTCAACGAGCCCACTGGCCGCCACGATATGCGCCGGCACCCCCTCCGCAGGGCTCGGCAGCGGCGTGTGCGCCTCGATCTTCTTGCGCCACGAGCCGCAGCCGCCCAACACCACCGCTGCTGCCGCCAGCAGCACCCAGGGCAGATACCCTCGCCGCCCTTTGCGCATGAACCTCCCCCCGCACGGCTCGCGGCCAACGAGCTCACGGCACCTTCTTCAGGATGTCAAACTCGCCCTCCCGCAGCACCTTGATCGCCTTGAGCACGTCAATGGCCCGCTGGAGCTGCCGGTCGCTATACTTCGGGCCCGTTTCCTCATCCGTGTCGGGCATGAGCGACTTCAGGAAATCGTCGTCGTCGTCCGACTCCGACCCTTCATCCGCCTCATCAGCCTCGGCCCCGTCCCCGGGCCCGTCGTCCGCCGCGGCGTCGTTGTCCTTCGGGCCGTTCTCGAGGTTCTCCTCCATGCGGCGCAACTTCTGCCGTCGCCGTTCGAGCTCCTCCTCGGCCGTGACCTTCACCTCGATGTCGGGCTCGATCCCCTTGCCGTGGATCAACGCGCCCGAGGGCGTGTAGTAGTGCGCCGTGGTGAGCGAGATCGCCGTGTCCTCGCGTAGCGGCAAGATCGTCTGCACGCTGCCCTTGCCGTAGCTCTTGGTGCCCACCAGGATGCCCCGGCCCAGGTCCTTCACCGCGCCCGCAACGATCTCCGACGCGCTCGCACTCGCCCCGTTGATGAGCACCACGATCGGGTAATCCGGATGCGTGCCCGGGGTGTGCGACTCGATGTCCCACTTCTGATCGTCGCTGTTGCGCCCGCGCGTGCTCACGAGCACCCGAGGCGCCGGGTCCGCGTCAATGAACAGGTCGCACACCTCGACGGCCGACCGGAACAACCCGCCCGGATTGTCGCGCAGATCGAGGATCAGCGCGTTCATGCCCTCTTTCTCGAGATCGCGCAGCGCCCCGTGCAGGTCCCGGGCCGAACGCTCCTGGAACTGCGTCAGCTTCACGTAGCCGATGCCGTCCTCGATCAGGTGCGGGTCAACCACCGACTGCACCTTGATCTTCTCGCGCGTGATCGTCACGTCCATGAGCCGTTCGCCGACGCGGAAGATGGTGATCGTCACCGACGTGCCCGGCTCGCCGCGCAGCTTGTCCACCACGTCGTTGATGTCCGGGTCGCGCAGCTCCTCGCCGTTGATCTTCACGATCCGGTCGCCCGGCAACAATCCCTTGCGGTCGGCCGGCGTCCCGTAAATCGGCGCGATGATCGTGATGAACCCGTCCTCCCGCTTGGTGATCTCGATCCCGAGGCCGCCGAACTCGCCACGCGTCGTCACCTTCATCTCGTTATAGACCCGGGGCTCGAGAAAATGCGAGTGCGGGTCCAGCTCGCGCACCATGCCCTTGATCGCGCCATAGACCAGCGTCTTGGTCTTGACCGGCGTGACGTACTGGCGCTTGATCGTCACGATCGCTTCCGGGATCAGCTCCTCGAGCGCAATCGCTTCGCTCTCGCTCTCCGTCTCCTCGTCGCCGTCACCCTGGGCGAACCCGCGATAGACCGTCCAGCCCACGATCACGTTCGCCGCGATCAGCACCAGGACCGCCCACAGATGGAAAGTGCGTCTCATCAGAACCTCCAATGCCTTCTCAGACAGAAAGACCCGCCACCCGGCGACCGCCGCCTGGCGGGCGGTTTCACGTGTGTGCACCGCGCCCGGGCCTCCGCGCGCCGTGCCTTCAGTTCAGACGCCCAGGCCCACAAACAAGTTCCGGGCCGCAACCCGACCCAAGGAGCCGCCTCTCCAGATACAGCCCCCCTCCTCAATATAGCACCGGCCAAGGCGGGATGACAAGGCCATCGGCCCTGTGCGCCTCCCGATCCGGCAGCCTCGGACCTAGCGATCCGACGACCTCGGACCTAACGATCCGACGCCGTGCGCAGGTACTCGATGGTCTTACGAAGCCCTTCAACGAGCGCCACTTCCGGCTCCCACCCAAACAGCTCGCGCGCCCGGCTGATGTCCGGCCGCCGCGTCTTCGGGTCATTCACGGGCAGCTCCCTGTACACGATCTCGCTCGTGCACCCCGTCAACTCCATCACCGTCCGGGCGAACGCCAGCACCGTCATCTCCGCCGGGTTGCCGATGTTGACCGGCTCGTTGACCGCCGACTGGCTCAACCGGAAGATCCCCTCGATCAGATCCGACACGTAGCAGAAGCTCCGCGTCTGGCTGCCGTCGCCGAACACCGTGAGCGGCTCGTTCGCCAGCGCCTGGCAGATGAACGCCGGCGCCACCCGCCCGTCGTGCGCGCGCATCCGGGGGCCGTACGTGTTGAAAATCCGCACGATCTTCGTGTCCAGGCCGTGGAACCGGTGATAGGCCATCGTCATCGCCTCGGCGTAACGCTTCGCCTCATCGTAGACGCCGCGCGGGCCGATCGGGTTCACATTGCCCCAGTACGTCTCCGGCTGCGGGTGCACCAGCGGGTCCCCGTACACCTCGCTCGTCGAGGCCAGCACGAACTTCGCCCCCTTCTCCAGCGCCAGCCCGAGCGTCTTGTGCGTGCCGAGCGCGCCGACCTTCAACGTCGGGATCGGGTGCTCGATGTAATCAACCGGGCTCGCCGGCGAGGCAAAATGGAACACGATGTCCACCGGCCCGGGCAGAAACAGGAACTCGGTCACATCCTGCTTGATGAAACGAAACCGCTCATCCCCGGCCAGGTGCTCGATGTTCTCCACCCGCCCCGTAATCAGGTTGTCCAGGCACGTCACCTGGTACCCCTCGGCCAGCAGCCGATCACACAGGTGCGACCCCAGAAACCCCGCGCCGCCCGTCACCACCGCATGCACGAATCATCTCCCTCCTGGTGTGCCCTCAACGTGCCGCCCTCTCTACCACATCCGCCCCACGCAGTAAAGCCGCGCGCGAAACGCCCCCAAGACAGCGCGCCGTCTGAATCGGACAAGCCTGGCATGAACGGCCCGGCGGGTGTAAAGTGCTCCACCAGGCCAGGACCTTCGACAACGGATCGCCCCCATGCGCCCCAACATCCTCTACATCATCGCCCACGACCTCGGCCGCCACCTCCGCTGCTACGGCCAACGCAGCGTCGAAACCCCCGCCCTCGACCGCCTCGCCGCCCAGGGCGTCATCTTCACCAACCACTTCGCCGCCTCCACCCCGTGCAGCCCCTCCCGCGGCTGCATCATGACCGGCCGCTACGCCCACACCAACGGCCTCGTCGGCCTCGTCAACCACGGCTGGGACATGCCCGCCGAGGAACGCACCATCGTGGACGAGCTCAACGACGCCGGCATCCACACCGTGCAGCTCGGCTTCCAGCACGAACGGCGAGACTACGACGCGTATCGCTACGCCGACTGCCGCCGCGGCTCGCACTTCGCCGACGAGGTCGCCGCGCGCGTCTGCGACTTCCTGCGCACCGAGGCCGGGGACCGGCAGCCCTTCTACCTCAACGCCGGCACCTGGGAAGTGCACCTGCCGTTCGACCGCGAGGTCTACCAGCCCGCCGACCCCGCCACGGTGGACGTGCCCCCCTTCCTGCCCGACAACCCGGACGTGCGCACCGAGCTCGCACGCTTCCACGGCTCCATCAAGCACCTCGACGACGCCGTCGGCGAAATCCTCCGTACGCTCGACGAGACCGGCCTCGCCCAAAACACCGCCGTCATCTTCACGACCGACCACGGCATGGCCTTCCCGCGCGCCAAAAGTACCCTCTTCGACCCCGGCATCGGCACCGCGCTCATCATCCGCGCCCCCGGCGCCGTGCTGCGCGGCCCGTGCGAAGCGCTCGTGAGCAACATTGACCTCGCCCCCACGCTGCTCGACATGATCGACCAAGGAGCCCCGGGCACGATGCAGGGCCGAAGCGTCTGGCCGCTCCTCGCAGGCCGCGACGAGGCGTACCTGCCACGCACCGAGGTCTTTTCTGAAAAAAACTACCACAACCGCTACGACCCGACGCGCTCCGTCCGCACCGAGCGCTACAAATACATCCGCACCTTCGGGCCCGCGCCCGCCATCCCCCTGCCGCGCGACATGCGCCGCAGCATCGCGGCCAACCACCTCGCGCCGGGCGCCGTCCCGCGCCGCGCATCCGAGGAGCTCTACAACCTCGTCGACGACCCGCACGAGCGGCGCAACCTCGTCCGCACACTCAATCATACCGAGCTCGTCGCCGACCTCCGCGCGCGCCTCGACCGCTGGATGCGCGACACCGCCGACTTCCTCCTCACCGGCGACGCCCCCACCCCGCCCCCCACCCAACCGCTCGATGATGAGTAGAGGCGTTTTGGGGCTTCTTCGGGAGGCCTTTGCGGTACAATCGCCGCCCATCGTCACGATGATCGGAGGATCCTGATATGCCCGGGCAGGATGTGGCCAAGACGGTCGCCTATTGCGGACTGGTCTGCGGCGTGTGCGCCCATGCCGCGCCACACGACGGCGGATGCCAGGGCTGCAGGCATGGCGGCGGTCCCGCCGACTGCTATCAGCGAGAGTGCTGTGTCGGCAACGGACTCGACGGCTGCTGGCAGTGCGACGAGTTCCCGTGCGACAAGGGCTTTTTCGCCGACGACGCCTGGAAGGGCCTCTGTATCGCATCCGTCCAGTGCATCAAAGACAGCGGCATTGGACCGTACGTGGACCGGCTCGTATCACGGCTGGGCACCACGGTCGAATACGGCGAATACCGGCACAAGAGCCCGGAGCAGATCAGGGCCGCCCTCTACGGCGACCCGGCGTCGGGGTGACCCGCGCACGATCATCGCCACACGCACCCACGAACACACAGCGACCGCATGGAAGGACAGCCCGTGGCAATCAAGAGAGCCGACATCGGCAAGCCGAGTCGGCCTGGTCACCCCATGGCGGGCACCAGTCCGAAGAAGATTGGGTTCCTCGCCGTCGTGGCGATCGGCATCGGCGGCATGGTCGGCGGCGGTATCTTCGCCGTCCTCGGCCTCGCCGTGCAGCTGGCCCGGGGCGCGGCCCCGATCGCCTTCCTGGCGGCGGGCATGGTCGCCCTGCTCACTTCGTATTCGTACGCGCGGCTGTCCGTCACCTACCCCAGCCAGGGCGGCACGGTCGAGTTCCTCAACCAGGGCTTCGGAACCGGCGTATTCGCCGGCGGCCTGAACGTGCTGCTCTGGATCAGCTACGTCGTCATGCTGTCGTTGTATGCCTACGCGTTCGGCAGCTACGGCGCGCGCCTTGTCCCCGCCGCCGCGCAGCACGTGGCGAAGCCGCTGCTGATCTCCGGCGCCATCGTCGTGCTCACGCTGATCAACGTGCTCGGATCAAGCGCCGTGGGGAAAGCCGAGGA
>CAZJXV010000214.1:0-7829 GCA_964550015.1 uncultured Verrucomicrobiota bacterium | reverse complement strand
GCACGGTGGGCGCGGGCACGACGGTGGAGGTCATCGAGTAGGCATGCCGCGCGAGATCATTACGCTTGCGTGCACCGAGTGCAGTCGGCGCACGTACACGACGCGCAAGAACAAGAAGAAGGGGTCGGGGCGGCTGGAGCTGAAGAAGTATTGCCGCTTCGACCGAAAGCATACAGTCCATCGCGAGACGAGGTAGAGATGTCTGGCGGTGGTGCATCTTGCTCGACAGGCCAGTAGCTCTAACTGGTAGAGCGGCGGACTCCAAATCCGATGGTTGGGGGTTCGAATCCCTCCTGGCCTGCCATTCTTATCATGGAGGGCGGGCGGTTTTTTCGGAGGGCGTTGATGGGTCGACGGGACGCAGGGTTTGACACGGAGGAGGCAGCGCGATGCTCGGTGTGCCGCTTGTGGCCGTGACCGTGAGCGTGTGGCACGGGGTGCTGATCGTGGGCGTCGTCGTGGTGCTGGTGTTGGCGATCCGGGGCAACTGGTTCGCCAGGGTCAACGCGTTCCTTGCGGACGTGCGGGCCGAGTTGAAGAAGGTGTCGTGGCCGTCGAAGGGCGAGCTCTGGAGCGCGACGGGCGTGGTGATCGTCTCGACGGCGCTTATGACGGTGTTTGTGGTGTTGGTGGACTTTGTGCTCGACAAGATCATGCGGTTGTTCTTCTAGGAGCGGCGCGATGGCCAAGAACTGGTATGTGGTCAAGGCGATGAGCGGCCAGGAGCGCAAGGTGCAGGCGAACATCGTGGCGCGCATTGACGTCGAGGAGCTGGGCGATTATTTCGGCCGCCGTCCTCCGGACAAGGAGGGCGAGGAGGAGAAGTACGCGGTGCTGATTCCGACGGAGAACATCTCGGAGGTCAAGGGCGGGAAGAAGAAGATTGCGACCCGGTTGTTTTTCCCGGGCTACATTCTGGTCGAGATGGAGTTGAACGAGCGCACGTACCACTTCGTCCGGCAGACGAACGGGGTGCTGGGTTTTCTGGGGGACCAGGAGCCGATCCCGCTCAAGGAGGCGGAGATCGGGGCGATCCTGGACCAGATCGAGGCGAAGAAGGAGAAGGTCAAGCCGAAGGTGATGTTCGAGGTGGGCGAGCCGGTGAAGGTGACGGAGGGTCCGTTCGCGAATTTCAGCGGGGTGGTTGACGAGATCAACCCGGACAAGGGCAAGCTGAAGGTGATGGTGTCGATTTTCGGTCGCTCGACGCCGCTGGAGCTGGAGTACTGGCAGGTCGAGAGGACGTGATGTGATGGCGGCCACGCACGGGGGAGACCGCTCGTGCGTTTTTTGGCCTCGGACGCAGCGGAGTTGAGACAGGGGCGCAATGGCGAGGGCGCAATGGCGAAGAAGGTGACAGGCTTGATCAAGCTGCAGGTGCCTGCGGGCCAGGCGAACCCGGCGCCGCCGGTGGGGCCGGCGCTGGGCCAGCACGGGGTCAACATCATGGATTTCTGCAAGCAGTTCAACGCCAAGACGAAGGAGATGCCAGGCGGGTTGACCATCCCGGTGGTGATCACGGTGTATCAGGATAAGACGATCAGTTTCGTGCTGAAGTCGCCGCCGGCGGCGACCTTGCTGAAGAAGGCGGCGGTGATCGCGCAGGGCTCCGGGGAGCCGAACAAGACGAAGGTGGGCAGCGTGACGCGCGAGCAGCTCGAGGAGATCGCCCGGCAGAAGATGGAGGACCTGAGCGCACGCGACCTGGGGGCGGCGGTGCGGATCATCGAGGGGACGGCGCGCAGCATGGGGATCGAGGTGGAGGTATGAGGCGGAGCCGGCGTTACAGCGGTGCGGTGCGGCAGGTTGACCGTTCGAAGCTTTACGTGATGGATGAAGCGGTCGAGTTGCTTGGGCAGTTGCCGAAGGCGAAGTTCGACGAGACGGTGGAGCTTGCGCTGCAGCTCGGCGTGGATCCGCGCAAGTCGGACCAGATGGTGCGCGGCACCGTGGCGCTGCCGCACGGGAGCGGCAAGACGGTGCGGGTGGTGGCCATTTGCCAGGGTGACCAGGTGCGCGAGGCCGAGGAGGCCGGGGCGGACGTGGTCGGTTTCAAGGAGGTCGTGGAGAGAATCCAGGGCGGGTGGCTGGACTTCGACGTGGTGGTGGCGGCGCCCGACACGATGCGCGAGGTGGGCAAGCTGGGGAAGCTGCTGGGGCCGCGCGGGCTGATGCCCAGCCCGAAGAGCGGCACGGTGACCCCGAACGTGGGACAGGCGGTCGCGGAGGTCAAGGCGGGCAAGATCGAGTTCAAGATCGACAAGAACGCGAACCTGCACATTGCCATCGGCAAGGTGTCGTTCGAGGCGGCGAAGCTCAAGGAGAACGGCGCGGCGGCGCTGAGTGCGGTGCTCAAGGCGAAGCCGTCTGCGGCCAAGGGCGAGTATATCAGGAGCGCCACGCTGACTTCGACGATGGGGCCGGGTATCCGGCTCGATTTGAGGGAAGCCGCTGCGGTGGGCAGGTAGCGGCGCACCGGGTCGCGGCGCACGGGGTCGCGGCGGACGATGGAGAAGGATTTCTAGGACAAGGGCGACACCGGCGTGAGAGCTGAGAAACAGTTTGTTGTCGAGGAGCTGAAGGCGAAGATCCGGAGCGCCTCGGCGGTTATCTTTACCAACTACACCGGCGCCAGCGCCGAGCAGATGGCGGCGCTGCGCGGCGCGCTCGACGGGCGCAACGGCGGCTACATGGTGATCAAGAACCGCCTGTTCGCCCTGGCGGCCAAGGACGCGGGGCTCGGCGAGGAGTTACCGGGCTTCGAGGGCCAGGTCGGCGTGGCTTTTTCGGACGAGGACTCGTCGGTCCCGGTGCTCAAAGCCCTGGTGGATTTCAACAAGGAGCACGAGACGGTCGCCCTTTTGGGTGGTTTCGTCGGCGGCAGGCCATACACGGCGGCCGAGCTGAAGGAGCTCTCGAAGCTGCCGACCAAGCCGGTCATGCAGGCGCAGGTGCTCGGGATGCTGCAGGCGGTGCCGCGGGGGTTGGTCTCGGTGCTGGCGGGGCGGCTGCGCAGCGTGCTGTATCTGATCAATGCGCGTATTGAGGCGCAGGGTGGCGTGCCGGCGGAGGCTGTTGTGGAAGCGCCGGCAGAGGCGTCGGCGGAAGCTGCCGTGGAGACACCGCCGGACATGCCGGCAGAGGCGCCGTCTGATGAGGTCACACCCGGCGAGCCGGCCGGTGAAGGGCCGGAGGCCGGCGAAGGGCCGGAGGCCGGTGAAGGGCCGGGGGCTGGCGAAGGGCCGGAGAAGGCGTAATGGTCCGGGTGACCCGGCGATTTGATGTGGGAATTACTGGCGATCAACGCACGAGTTAAAGAGAGGGACAAGCGGTGGAAAAGAACGAACAGGTAAAGGAGCTGCTCAACGGGATGACCGTGCTCGAGCTGTCGGGCCTCGTCAAGGAGCTCGAGGAAGAGTGGGGCGTGAGTGCGTCGGCGCCGGCGATGGCCGTGATGCCGGGCATGGCGGCGGGCGCGGGCGAGGCGGCGGCCGAGGAGGAGCAGACGGAGTTTGACGTAGTGCTGGCGGCCGTGGGCGACAAGAAGATCCAGGTGATCAAGGTGGTGCGCGAGTTGACGGGTCTGGGCCTCAAGGAGGCCAAGGCGGTCGTGGACGGTGCGCCCGGGCCGGTCAAGGAGAAGGTTACGAAGGACGAGTCCGAGACGATGAAGTCGAAACTCGAAGAGGTGGGTGCGACGGTCGAGATCAAGTAGGCGGGGCCGGGCCGTGGATCCCGAGGACGCGGCGCTCCCGAGGACGCGGCGCTCCCGGGGATCAGGCGCGCCGTCTTAGTCCACCTCACGAGAGGAGATGATTGGACGTGAAAACGGTTGAACGGGTCAGCTTCGGCAAGCGCGAGGAGCTCGTGGAGTTGCCGGACCTGATCGAGATGCAGCGCAGGAGCTACGATGATTTTCTGCAGGCGGGCGTGCCGCCCAACGAGCGTGAGAACCACGGCCTGCAGGCGGTGTTTCACGAGATTTTTCCGATCGCGAGCTACGACGGCAACTCGATCCTGGAGTTCGTCAACTACTCGCTCGGGGTGCCCAAGTATGACCCGATCGAGTGCCAGCGTCGGGGGTTGACGTTTGCGGTGTCTCTCAAGGTGACGTTCCGGCTCATCCAGCACGAGGTGGTGCGGGAGGAGACGGTGTACATGGGCACGATCCCGAGCATGACCGAGCAGGGGACGTTCATCATCAATGGGGCGGAGCGGGTGGTGGTGAGCCAGCTCCACCGCTCGCCGGGGGTGTGCTTTGAAAAGAAGCTGCACCCGAAGGGGGACACGATCTATTCGATTCGGATCATTCCGTACCGGGGCTCGTGGCTCGAGGCGGAGTTCGACACGAACGACCTGGTGCACGTCTACATTGACCGTCGTCGTCGGCGGCGCAAGATCCTGGCGACGACGTTCATCAAGGCGCTCGGGTACGGCACGAACGAGGAGCTGCTCGAGCTGTTTTTCGAGCCGCGTGAGGTGTCGCTGACGACGAAGCCGGACCGGCTGATCGGCCAGTTTCTGGCGCGGACCATCGTGGGGGTCGAGGACGGGATCGTCTACGGCAAGGCGGGCGACCGGGTGGACGACAACCTGCTGACGCGGCTCAAGACGGGTGGGATCAACGAGTTTGCCGTGTGCCGTGGGGCGACCGAGGAGCATCCGCTCATCAAGATGATCGAGAAGGACCCGACGGACAGCTACGAGTCGGCGTTGAAGGACATCTACAAGAAGCTGCGGCCGGGGGATCCGACGACGATCCCGAACGCGCGCGCGATGGTGAAGCGGCTGTTTTTCGATCCGAAGCGCTACAACCTCGGGCGGGTGGGCCGCTACAAGCTGAACCAGAAGCTGGGGCTCCACGAGGGAGCGCCGCCGGCCGAGGGGGACGAGGAGGCGCTGACGCTGCACAAGGAGGACGTGGTTCACGCGTTGAAGTACCTCATCGGGCTGCACCTGGATGAGGAGGGGTTCATGGTGGACGACATTGACCACCTGGGCAACCGGCGGGTGCGGTCGGTGGGCGAGCTGCTCGAGAACCAGTGCCGCATCGGGCTGGCGCGCATGGAGAAGATCATCAAGGAGCGGATGAATCTGTTTGACATGCAGGCCGAGGCGGTGGCGCCGCACAAGCTGGTGAACCCGAAGGGGCTCAGCGGGGTGATCCGCGATTTCTTCGGCCGCAGCCAGCTCTCGCAGTTCATGGACCAGACGAACCCGGTGGCGGAGCTCACGCACAAGCGGCGTCTGAGCGCGTTGGGTCCCGGCGGGTTGAGCCGTGAGCGGGCGGGGTTCGAGGTGCGCGACGTGCATCCGAGCCACTACGGGCGGATCTGCCCGATCGAGACGCCGGAGGGGCCGAACATCGGGCTGATCTCGTCGCTGTCGACGTATGCGAAGATCAACGAGTACGGGTTCATTGTGACGCCGTACCTGCGCGTCAAGCAGGGCAAGGTGACCGAGGAGCTCGTGTACCTGGCGGCGCATGAGGAGGAGGGCTACATTATCGCGCAGGCGAATGTGGAGGTGGACCGCTACCGGCGGATCACTTCGAAGCTGGTGTCGGCGCGCCAGTACGGCGAGTTCAAGTACGTCGAGGCGAGTGCGGTGGAGTTTGTGGACGTCTCGCCGCGCCAGCTGGTGAGCGTGGTGTCGGGGTTGATTCCGTTTTTGGAGCACGACGACGCGAACCGGGCGCTGATGGGCTCGAACATGCAGCGCCAGGCGGTGCCGTTGCTGACGGCGGAGCCGCCGCTGGTGGGCACGGGCCTCGAGGCGCGGGCGGCCCGCGATGCGGGGGTGATGGTCCAGGCGCCGGTGAATGGGCAGGTCGTGTACGTGGACGGCGACACGATCCGGCTGCGGCCTTCGAGCCGGAAGGAGAAGCACGAGCACGAGTTCAAGCTTCGCAAGTTCATGCGTTCGAATGCGGGCACGTGCGTCAACCAGCGGCCGATCATTTCGGTGGGCGACCGGGTGAAGGCGGGCGAGGTGCTGGCTGACGGGCCGAGCACGTGCCGCGGGGAGCTCTCGCTCGGGCGCAGCGTGCTCGTGGCGTTCATGCCGTGGGGCGGCTACAACTTCGAGGACGCCATCCTGGTGAGCGAGCGGCTGGTGAAGGACGATCTGTACACCTCGATCCACATCGAGGAGTTCGAGATCGGCGCTCGTGACACGAAGCTTGGCCGCGAGGAGATCACGCGCGACATCCCGAACGTGGGCGAGGAGGCGCTGCGCAACCTCGATGAGGAGGGCATTGTGCGCGTGGGCGCCGAGGTGCTGCCGGGCGACATTCTGGTGGGCAAGATCACGCCCAAGAGCGAGACGGAGCTGACGCCGGAGGAGCGGCTGCTGCGGGCGATTTTCGGCGAGAAGGCCGCCGACGTGCGGGACGCCTCGCTCACGGTGCCGAGCGGCACGGAGGGGATCGTCATTGACGTGCGGGTGTTCTCGCGCAAGGACAGTTTCGACGCGACCGAGGAGGAGAAGCTCGAGGAGAAGGAGCAGATCGAGGAGCTCGAGACGGAGTACCGCGAGCGGCTGGTGAAGCTGAACAAGGAGTTTCTCGACCGGCTCGTGGGGCTGTTGTTGGGCGAGAAGCTCGACGTGCAGATCATTGACGTGCAGACGGGCGAGGTGGTGATCCCGCCGGGGCGGAAGATCACGAGGCCGATGCTCCAGCACCTGAGCGAGAAGGACCTGGAGAGCTACTTCATGCCGGACACCGAGGTCACGGCGATGATCAAGGACATGTTCATGGAGCATCGCCAGAGCGTCGAGGAGCTGGAGATGCGCCTGAGCCGCGAGATCGAGAAGATCAAGCGCGGCGACGAGCTGGACCCGGGTGTGATCAAGCAGGTGAAGGTGTACGTGGCGAGCAAGCGCAAGCTGCAGGTGGGCGACAAGATGGCGGGCCGCCACGGCAACAAGGGGGTCATTGCCAAGATTCTGGCCGAGGAGGACATGCCGTTTCTGCCGGACGGGACGCCGGTGGACATGGTGCTCAACCCGCTCGGGGTGCCGTCGCGCATGAACCTGGGGCAGGTGTTGGAGACGCACCTGGGGTGGGCGGCCAAGGCGCTGGGCCTGTACGTGGCGACGCCGGTGTTCGACGGGATCAAGGAGGACGAGATCAAGAAGCTTTTGAAGAAGGCCGACCTGCCCGGGGACGGCAAGAGCGTGCTTCATGACGGGCGTACGGGGGAGCCGTTCGCGCAGCAGGTGGTCGTGGGCCAGATTTACATGATGAAGCTGAGCCACTTGGTGGCGGACAAGATCCACGCGCGGGCGATCGGCCCGTACTCGCTGGTGACGCAGCAGCCGCTTGGGGGCAAGGCGCAGATGGGCGGCCAGCGTTTCGGCGAGATGGAGGTCTGGGCGCTCGAGGCCTACGGGGCGGCGTACTGTTTGCAGGAGCTGCTGACGGTCAAGAGCGACGACGTGGCGGGGCGCACGCGCATTTACGAGTCGATCGTCAAGGGCGAGCACATGCTGGAGCCGGGCACGCCGGAGAGTTTCAATGTGCTGATCAAAGAGATGCAGGCGCTGTGTCTGGACGTTCGGGCCGAGCGGGTCTGAGTGGAAAGGAGACAGGACGGTGACAGGGACGTTATTCGGCGAGACCATCGAATCGAACGTGTTCGACAAGGTGACGATCCGCGTGGCGTCGCCCGAGGTGATTCGTTCGTGGAGCCGCGGTGAGGTGAAGAACCCGGAGACGATCAACTACCGCACGTTCAAGCCTGAGAGCGGGGGGTTGTTCTGCGAGCGGATTTTCGGGCCGACCAAGGACTGGGAGTGCAACTGCGGCAAGTACAAGCGGATCAAGT